>DATEPF010000237.1:0-2219 GCA_035273325.1 Pyrinomonadaceae bacterium
CAAGGCATCTCCGGCCCTCCTTGCACCGGAGCTTATCTCAAGTGTAAAGAATGTCCTGATAACGATCTGTAAAGCATCTCATGATAATGAACAGCTTCGCTCCACCCCAGGCTTTATGCTAGCGCCACGCTTCGCGGGCTAAACGAACGAAGAACTTGATCAGAGCTTCCTGTAGCTAGGGAACACCTGAATGATGTGGAAAGCGACTCCTTTTCAAGGTTTCCTTTCTTCAACAAACAATTACTGCTGAAAACGCTTCCATCCTTGCCGGGTGAACAAAGCTTGCGTAATATTTCAGCCCTACGGCGTATCAGTTAGTCCCGGTTAACTCAACAAGAGGCATCATTGGTGAAACAGAAACTCTCGCTGCCCCTGACACTCTCCTTATTACTTGTCAGCACTCAATCCTTTGCCATAGCGCAGGAAAGAGCCGATGGTCCAACCATCAGGATTACGCCGGCACGGTCGTCTACTCAGACCTCGATTGGCCGGCGCGCCGGACGCTTCAACTCCATAGCCACCCCCGTCATTGAAAAAGATTTTGAAGAAGCACTCCAGGTGATTCAGGACCACTACGTCGATGGGCGGAAGCTGGACTATAACCAGGTGTTCAAGTCGTCAATCCTCGGCATGCTGCGCTCGCTCGATCCACATTCCAGCTATTACGATCGAGAAGAATACGAAGAGCTTAAGACGGAACAGCGTTCAGAGTATTTTGGCATCGGCGCGTCCATCCAGAATTACCTCGTCCGCGACACACTCGATACTTACATCACGTCTACATTTCGAGGCTCGCCGGCGTGGCGCGGCGGCCTGCGCTACGGCGATCGGATTGTGGCCGTAGACGGTGTCAAGATGACGGGTAAAACGTCCCTCGAGGTGCGGAATCGGATTCGTGGTCCACGTGGTTCGGTGGTGAGAGTCACTGTAGAACGTGCCAGCGACAGGAAAACCCAGGTGGTTTCGATAACCAGAGATTCTGTCGCGCAACCTTCGGTGCCCGACGCCTACATGATTCAGCCCGGCGTTGGTTACATCGACATGACGCGTGGTTTCAATTACACCACCAGCGACGAGTTGCGCGAGGCGCTCGATGTTCTGCAATCAAAGGGCGCGACCTCGTTGGTGCTCGACCTGCGCAACAACCCGGGCGGCTTTTTGGACCAGGCGATTCGGGTGGCGGAAGTGTTTCTCCCGTATGGCCAGTTGATTCTGACGCAGAAGGGTCGCAACGGTCTGAGAGAAAATACTTATCGTTCGAGAAACCGTTCGGCCGACTCAACTCCACTCGTGATTCTTATCAACGAGAGCACTGCCTCTGCTTCGGAAATCGTGGCCGGCGCCATGCAGGACCACGATCGGGCGTTGATTGTCGGCGAAACAAGTTTTGGGAAGGGACTGGTCCAAAGCATTATCCCGCTTGATTATGGTGGCGGACTGACGCTGACGTCGGCGAAGTACTACACACCGTCCGGCCGTTTGATTCAGCGTGATTACTCCGACCACGGATTGTACGACTACTTCACACAAGGTGGTTCGCGTCGCAACGGGGAAAAGAAGCCGGTTGGACCTGAGAGAAAAACCGATACGGGTAGGGCTGTTTATGGAGGCGGCGGTATTACGCCTGATGAACCAGTCCAAGTTGAGGCAGTCACTACTGCCCAGCGTCGGTTGGTAAGTCCACTGTTTGGCTTCACGCGCGACCTGGTTAACGGACGTATTCCCGGAATGGGCCACTACCGTGTGCCGGGCGGCATCAACTTCAATCACGAACTGCAGTCGCAAGAATTCACGGTTGACCGTCGAACGCTGAAAGCCTTCGAAGACTACCTTGCTGGTGATCCCGCGTTGGCCAAACTCGCACCGCTGGTACGACGCAACCGTTCCTTCATTCAGCTTCAGTTACGCTACAACGTAGTGACGGCAGCTTACGGACGGACCATGGCTGATCGTGTTTTAGTGGTGACAGAAGACGAGCAAATTGCCCGCGCGATTGAAGTGCTGCCCCGCGCAAAAGATCTGGCCATGGCCGCCATGTCGAGGCGTTGACCCACCATCCCTTGCGCCAACAGTTAGTGGAGTACCGGTATCTCTGTTGACGCGCCGTTACTTAATAATCCGCAGATTACACAGACTACGCTGATTAGGTGATCGACAGTTAAGACACTTATCTTAACTGCAAGTTCATGTAATCAGCGTAATCTGTGTAATCTGCGGAT
>DATEPF010000238.1:0-5166 GCA_035273325.1 Pyrinomonadaceae bacterium
TTTGCGGCGCTTACAGCAAGAGGGAGCCTTCGGAGCCTACGGGTTTTACGAGTCAATTGACTACACAAAAGAACGATTGCCGCAGCATCAACGGTCGGCTTTGATTCGAGCCTTTATGACCCATCACCAGGGCATGGCGCTGGTATCAATGGCAAATGTTTTGCAGGACGGTCTGATTGAGCAACGCTTTTACGCGGATCCTTTGGTGCGCGCCACCGAATTGTTATTGCAGGAACGAGTGCCTATTGGTATTGCAGCCGCGCATCCGCGTGCGGAAGAAGTTTTGACGGGCCGGGTGGTCCAAACTCTGCCGGGAATAATCTCTCGCACTTACGACACACCTGATCTTGACGCTCCGCGAACTCAGTTGTTATCGAATGGAAACTACTCGGTGATGATAACAACTGCCGGTGGCGGCTATTCAAACTGTGACGGCAAAGCGGTAACACGTTGGCGTGAAGATGTGACGCGCGACAACTGGGGTACGTTCATTTATTTAAGAGACGTACGCAGCGGCAGCGTTTGGTCGGCCAGTTATCAACCGGTCTTGAAGCGGCCCCAAAAGTATGAAGTTTCCTTCTCGGAAGACAAGGCCGACTTCAAACGATACGACGACGGCATCAGCACACACATGGAAATTGTCGTGTCCGCCGAAGACAACGCCGAGATACGCCGCGTTTCTTTAACGAACAATTCGCCGAGAACGTGTGAAATAGAACTGACCAGTTATGCCGAGGTCGTGCTCACGTCTCCACAAGCGGACGCCACTCATCCCGCATTCAGCAACCTGTTTATAGAGACAGAATTTTTTTCGGTAGAGAATGCCATCCTGGCCCATCGACGCCAGCGTTCCAGCACCGACGAGGAAATCTGGGCGGTCCATGTAGTCGTGGTTGAAGGTGATTCAGTAGGCGCGATTCAATACGAAACGGACCGCGGCCGTTTTCTCGGACGAGGCCACACGCCCAACGATCCAATAGCGGTGATGGAAGACCGTCCGTTATCAAATACGACCGGCGCTGTGCTCGATCCGGTGTTTAGTCTTCGCCGGCGTTTACGAATCCGGCCCAACGAAACGGTGCGTTGTTCGTTTAGCACCATCATGGCGGAATCACGTGAGCAAGCAATGCGGCTGGCTGACAAATATCACGATCCCAGCACCTTCGACCGGGAGATCCGGCTGGCATGGACCAAAGCGCAGGTTGAACTGAGCCACTTGAAAATCGACGCTGAAGAGGCGCACTTGTTTCAAAGGTTAGCGGGGCGAATTGTTTATTCAGATCCTTCCTTGCGACCGCGTCCGCACGTACTAGGCCTTAATACGCGCACCCAGTCGAGCCTGTGGGCCTATGGAATCAGCGGTGATTCACCGATCCTGGTAGCGCGAATCGATAAGGCGGAAGATCTTCCGATCGTCAAAAAGATTGTCAGGTGCCACGAATATCTTCACTACAAAGGACTGAAGATTGATCTGGTTATTCTCAACGATAACCCGACCAGTTATTTGGGTCTGTTGCAGAAGGAGCTGGAGACGATTGTCCGTACCAGCGGTTTGAGCGGTTTGCAGGACAAACCGGGGGGCGCGTTCCTGCGCCAGGCCGATCAGATTCCCGAAGCCGATCGCATTTTGCTGCACGCCGTCGCGCGTGCCGTGATCGTTTGTGAACGCGGAACGCTGGAGGAACAACTTGATCGACCGCACGTCGAGGAGCCACTGCCACCACTGTTCGCCCCACGTTTGGCGTCGCAGACATACCCGGAAACAAACGTAGCGCCGCCCGAGTTGTCTTTCTTCAACGGCCTGGGTGGATTTCACCAGGGCGGCCGTGAATACGTAACGCTGCTCGGAGCTGACCAGTGGACACCCGCGCCGTGGTCCAACGTCATAGCCAATGCCGCCAAGTTTGGTTTCCACGTAACTGAAACCGGCGGCGGCAGCACGTGGTCAATCAATAGTCGCGAAAACCGCTTAACGCCATGGTCCAATGATGCGGTCAGTGATCCGCCGGGCGAAATCGTCTACCTGCGAGACGATGACACGGGCACCGTCTGGTCGGCCACGCCTCTTCCAATTCGCGAACGCGAACCCTACATGATTCGTCACGGCCAGGGCTATTCCGTTTTTGAACACACCAGCCACGGAATTTCTCAGGAATTATTACTGTTTGCGCCGCTGGACACGCCTGTGAAAATCACACTGCTGCGTTTGCGCAATCGCACCAATCGCAACCGGAAACTCACCATAACCCTGTACAACGAACTGGTGTTGGACGTGTTGCGCAGCGGCTCTGCGCCTTACGTGATCACGGAAATCGATGCTGAATCAAATACGATTTTCGCGCGTAACCCCTTCAACAATGAATACGCCGGACGGGTCGCGTTTATAGCGACTAATGAAAAACTGACGAGCGCAACTTGCGACCGCAAGGAGTTCATTGGCCGTAACGGCACACTGTCTCGGCCCGCCGCCTTACGTCGCACCAGGCTTGGCGACCGCGATGGCGCCGGCCTGGATCCTTGTGCGGCATTACAGGTAACCATTGAGCTTTCTCCGTCCGAAGGACGCGAGATTATTTTTCTGCTCGGTGAAGAGGACACTAAAGAGGCGTCGCAGTTACTGATTAAGCAGTTCACGAATCCCGGCAAGGTAAATGAAGGATTTGAGCAAGTTGTTGCTCATTGGGACACAGTCCTCGGGACCTTGGAAGTGCGAACGCCGGACACAGCGTTGGACACGATGTTGAACCGTTGGCTCCTCTATCAGACGTTGTCGTGTCGTATCTGGGCGCGTTCAGCTTTTTATCAATCGGGTGGCGCGTTCGGTTTCCGCGATCAGTTGCAGGACGTGATGGCCCTCGTCTACAGCAGCCCGGCGATTGCTCGCGAACAGATTCTTACCGCCAGCGCACATCAGTTTAAGGAGGGAGATGTCCAACATTGGTGGCATCCGCCATCCGGGCGCGGAGTGCGAACGAGATTCTCCGACGATTTGCTTTGGCTTCCTTACGTTACTGCGTTTTACGTAAACATCACCGGCGACCACTCGGTGCTCGGTGAAGTGGTGCCCTTTTTGGAGCAGCAACCGCTGAAGCCTGATGAACAAGAAGTGTACATGCAGCCGTCCGTGTCGCAAGAGTCTGCCACCGTTATGGAGCACTGTGCCCGCGCCGTTGATCGAAGTTTGGCGGTGGGCCAACACGGCCTGCCTTTGATGGGGTCCGGCGACTGGAACGATGGCATGAACCGCGTGGGCCATCTTGGCAAAGGCGAAAGCGTCTGGGTCGGATGGTTTCTTTACACAATCCTCGACACGTTCACACCGCTATGCGAACAACGCCAGGAAACTAATCGCGCTAAACGTTATCGGCAGCATCAGGCAAAATTGAAGAGCGCCCTGGAGAGCGCCGGCTGGGATGGTGACTGGTATCGTCGCGCTTACTTCGACGACGGGACACCACTCGGCTCCGTGCAAAACGATGAGTGCCGCATCGATTCAATCGTCCAATCCTGGTCAGTCATTTCCGGCGCCAGCGAGCCATACCGGCAGGCCCGGGCAATGGCTTCGGTGGAGGAGTATCTGATTCGCCGTGGTGACGGCCTGGTAATTCTCTTCACGCCGCCATTCGATAAGGGCGAACTGGATCCCGGCTATATCAAGGGTTACGTGCCTGGCGTCAGAGAGAATGGTGGACAGTATACCCACGCTGCGCTGTGGACTCTGATAGCTTTTGCACTATTGGGTGATGGTGAACGAGCCGGCGAGTTGTCTTCGTTGTTGAACCCGATCAGTCACTCCTCCACGCGTGCCGGCTTGCACAAATACAAGGTGGAACCATACGTGGCCGTCGGCGACGTTTATGCAGTTCCACCGCACACCGGGCGGGGCGGCTGGACATGGTATACCGGCTCTGCAGGCTGGATGTATCGGGCAGGGCTCGAATCGATCCTTGGATTTAAGTTGCAGGGCGAACGTCTGCGAATTGATCCATGCGTGCCGCGCTGGTGGAGAGACTTTGAAATCACTTACCGCCGCGCTCGTACGACCTATCGCATTCGTGTCGAAAATCCAGCGGCGATCAGTCGGGGAGTGGTCGTGGTGGAACTCGACGGCGTCCAGCAGGATGGTGATTACTTTTCATTGGTTGATGACGATCAGGTCCACACCGTCCGTGTCGTGATGGGTGAAAGAGCGGTGACGGAACCTTCCGAATCCGAAACGGAAACCGCGCAGAAAGAATAGATCTACGCCCAGGAAGATCACCGCTTCGTGTTATTTCGTGCAATTCGTGGATCGTTCTTATGAAACTAAAAAACGATCCACGAAGTATCACGAACCAGCACTGGAGAGTTGCAATCTAAAGGAGATCGATCGTGATGGCTTCCACTTACATCTCGCATTACGGCATTCGTGCTAAACAACTTGGTGAAATGATCGAATGGTACTTGCAAGTGTTTCAGGCGAAGGTACAGCATCAAAATGAGTTTTTGGCGTTTATGACTTTCGACGACGAGCATCACCGCTTAGTCATATTTGAAGATCCCGAAACAGTCGCCAGACCTGCCACAGCCTCCGGCGTCGATCATATCGGATACGGTGTCGCGAGTTTTGGTGATTTGATCGGAATCTATGAGCGGCTAAAGAAGCTGGAGATAATGCCATTCGCCCAGTTGAATCACAGGTTTACTACTTCACTTTATTATCGCGACCCTGACGCCAATGAAGTGGAATTTAGCGTCGATAATTTTCCTTCCAAGGCAGAATGCAGCGCGTTTGTCACGAGCGATGAGATGTCGGAAATCGGGCGTCCTCCATTTGGATATACGTTTGATCCTGATGAACTCGCCACCCTCTGGCGAAGCGGCGCCACGATGGAAGAGTTGGCCCGTCTTGGTCTGCCGAACGGAAACAACTGACGCGTGGAAAACGTAAGTAGACCAGGGACAAAAAAACCTTGACTCAACACATTGGAATCGTAGCGGGTAGTGCCGAGGGCGCCGCGCTTTGTTATCGCACGATCTGCATGGAAGCGCCGGCCTTCATGGGTGAGCATAATCATCCCGAGAGCACCATGAACTCGATCCCGATGGCAGAGCATATGCCACCCATTCGCGCCAACGATTGGAGATCAGTGGGCAAGCTGATGGCAGAGTCCGCTCGGAAGGTGG
>DATEPF010000239.1:0-11690 GCA_035273325.1 Pyrinomonadaceae bacterium
TTGAGTTCGACCTGAGGCGAAGCCAAACTAGATCCGAGAAACAAATATGATTTTCACCAGCCCTCACCCACCCATCTCAATCCCTGACATTCCGATCACCGATTACGTCCTCCGTCACGCAGCGCGACTTGGGAACAAAGCAGCGCTCGTTGACGGCGTCACCGGCCGTACCTATTCATACCAGGAACTGCCAGAGCGAATTAGACAAGTCGCCGCGGGCTTTGCCGCGCACGGACTAAAGAAAGGCGACGTCCTCGCAATCTATAGCCCGAACGTTCCCGAATATGCGATTGCGTTTCACGCGGCCGCCACAATAGGTGTCGCAACCACGATGGTTCCACCTCTGTTCACGGAGGAGGAAACCAGCAAGCAACTTCGCGACTCCGGCGCGAAATATATCCTGACTGTCGCGCCGCTGCTCCAAAAAGCGAGAGCCGCCGATGAGTCAAACAAAATCGTCACGTTCTTTGTGATTGGTGACGCTGAAGGCGCCGTTTCTTTCGACTCTCTTTCAACTCACGGTATGGACCTGCCTCAGATCCAGATTGATCCGGCTCGAGACGTGGTGGCGTTGCCGTATTCGAGTGGCACCACCGGCTTTCCAAAAGGCGTGATGCTGACTCATCGCAACCTGGTGGCGATGCTTTGTCAGATGGAAGTAACCGAACCGTTCTCGGAACCAGACACGCTGGTCTGCGTTGTGCCGATGTCGCACCTTTATGGGCTGCACATCGTAGTGAATCTTGGGTTTAGTCAGGGTGCGACGATTGTGACGGTGCCACGTTACGACCTCGAGCAATTTCTTAATGTGTTGGAACAATACCGCGTAACGGTCGCGCCCCTGGTGCCGCCTTTAGTGCTCGCATTATCGCGCGCGCCGCAGGTGTTGAAGCATGACCTTTCCGCACTGCGCGTCATCCACTGCGGCGCTGCGCCGTTGGCGGACGAAATTGCGTCCGCATGTCGCCAGCGACTCGGGGTGGAAATCAGATACGGATACGGCATGACTGAAGTAAGTCCTTTATCTCATGCGAGCCTGGTGGAACCTGGGAAACACAAACCCGGTTCAGTTGGTTTTTGTTTACCAAATACCGAGTGCCGGATTGTGGATTACACCACCGGCGAAGATCTGCCGCCGCGAAGTGAGGGTGAAATCTGGGTGCGCGGCCCACAGGTCATGAAAGGCTACCTGGGAAACACAGCGGCTACCGAACAGATGATTGAGCCTGATGGGTGGCTGCGCACCGGCGACATTGGTTACTGCGATGAGGATGGCCAACTGTTTGTAGTGGATCGTCTAAAAGAATTGATCAAGACGAACGGACGGCAAGTGGCGCCGGCTGAGCTTGAATCGCTGCTGATTTCGTACCCCGCGATTGCAGATGCGGCGGTGGTAGCGCGTGCCGACGAAGTTGCGGGTGAAGTACCGAGGGCTTTTGTAGTTTTGAAAGACGACGCGACCGAGGACGAGATCATTCAATACGTGGCGGAACGCGTCGCTCCATACAAGCGAATCAGGGAAGTTTCATTTGTCGCTGAGATTCCACGCAACGCGGCCGGCAAGATTCTGCGAAGGGTGTTAAAAGAGCGGTGACGAGGAAGAGTGAAACAGAAAATTTGTCATTGGTCATTTCACATTTGTCATTTGCTATTTAACTTGGAAGTGCAACCGTTGGGGTCGCAAAAGCAGAACCGGTGAGCGCAGCGACCGGGTCGTCTGAGTAAAATTGCACTACAGGGTTGCGGCCTTTCATCATTAGTGGAGGGCGACGAGCATACCACGGAAGCAATAACTGTTGATTCTATTCTGCGCGACCCGGTCGCTGCGCTCACCGGTTCTGCTTGTGGACCCACGACTCTAGAGTTATATCAAACGTTGCACTTCAAGTTGAATCCGCCAATGACCAATGACAAATCTTCCTCTCGCCGTTCCTCGACTACACGGCCTTAGCAACAACCTTGCCTTCCTTCATTAAACCTGAAGAAAGCATATCCTGATGTAGCTCGCCACGTTTATCAGTAACCATCGTCGGTCGGAAATAACTCTCAAACTGCGCCTCGACACGAAAAGCCGGCGTGTACATGTGGTCCAACGGTTCAGTACTGCTGATAAAAGTGCGCGGCCGCTCTGGTCGTTTGGCCCAGCCTAACCCGGTTAGCGATGTTGCCAGGCGTTGAGCGCAAACCAGCAAGCCCGCGCCGGTGGCGAGAACTAATTGCATCTTCGTTAACTTCCGGCCGTAGATTCTCGTGAAATCAATCGAGTGTTTGATAACCCGTTTTTTGAAACCACGAAGACTCTGCAGGTCGTCAACAAATTTCACGACTTCTCTCATATCGTCGACCGGCCGCTGCAAGATGGTTGTTCCGTCCATGTCGCGTAGCTTTGTGTCGGGCAGCATCGTTCCTGCGCGTAAACATTCGTGAAAATAGGGAGTCCCGAGCAGCGGTATCGCGAGGGTTACAAACGATGGAATCGTGATTTCAGGGGTGCCGGTGATGAAGTGAAGCTCGCGTCGCAAGTCAGACACGCTGCGGGTGGTTACGTCAAGCATCAAACCGTACGAGAAGACCACGCCCGCATTTAATGACTTGCTGATCATTTCCACCTGCGGCGCTTTGGTGTTCTGAAGTTTGTTGAAGTTGCGTAACCAATCGTTATCAAACGATTCCAGTCCACTAAACAAGAGTTCACACCCGGCTTCGTGAATGCGCGTCAGGTTTTCTTCACGGCTGTAAAAGTCGTTGGTGACCAGGGCGCCCCACTCATTGAAGTAACCGGCGGCGCGCATTTCATTGATCAACTCGAGGCGCGCGTGGAAGTGCCTGCGATCGCTGCCATAAAAATTGTTGTCGAGGAAGAACATGCGCCGCCGTCTGCCCGACGCGACAATCTGACGGCGAATATAATCGAGCTTGTACGTTTGATACGCGCGGCCCTCGCCCGTAAGAGAACAAAACCCGCAGCGAAAATTGCAGTATCGCGTGGTTTCAACGTAGCCGATGCGACCTAACCAGTAGGCGAGGTCATAACGCGGCAACATCTCGTCAGCCACATATTCACGTCCGAAAGCCTCCGTGATGACATCAGACATTTCTTCGATGTCACCTAAACAACTGTAGTCAAACACACGCTTGGCCAGCAGTGGCAGCGCTCGCACCGGTGGACCACCAGCTACCACGATCACTTTCGGGTTTTTTGTGCGCGCATACGCCGTGAGGTGCAACATTCGATCGAAGCTGTTTGTTAGACCAGTCAGCACGAGCATGTCCGGCCATGCCATCAATGCTTCGTCTTCAAGTGGACCACTGGCGACCTCGGTGTAACAGCGCACGTCGCAAAGCTCGCGATCAAAAGCGCCGGCCAGATAAATTGGACCAACTGCCTGAGGAACTTTGGTCGTCCGCCGTAATGGCAGGCGCGTATCGTCAAAATAACAATTGACGATCAGAATGCGCTTGCGCGGCAAAACTGCCTTCGAAGTCTTAATCGCCTTTAGCTCTGGGGGCATCGAATAGTCTCCTCTGCGATCACCGCATCGAGGTATTGTTGCAAGATCCTTAAGTTGCCTAAGCTGGTTCGGCAGAAGCTCTCAACCGGAGAGCGGCAGTGTGGGTTGAGACCGAGAGAGCCATCAATTCGCGGGTACTTTACTCTCTCAAAGTTCGTTAGGCAATAATTTCCGGCGAAACAGAAACACCTTAAATGCCGTGACGCATCGTGGGTTACCTTACGAGGATTGAAAGAGCGTTATTCAGTAGAATCCGATTGTTGTGTAGGCTTCCATGACCGCCGCAAGCAAAGAAACTATGAGCGACAGGCAGAGGCTGATGCGCCCGCTGCCCGCCGGCAACGCTCAGGGTTTCGGCTAACACCGAGGCCCGTGTCACCCGACCGTCACCAGGAACATACATCGCCCGTTGAACGTGCTCGCGGCTGATCGTTTGTCCATTTGAAGCTCGCAGTTTTTTTGGCGAGGTGACGGTCACCCAACGAGATTTTTTCTTGTCATAGAAAACCACGGCGGCATTAAGTGTGTCCTCACAGTCGCCTGCAAATGCGAGCAAAGGGATTGGTGCCGGACCCTCCAGCCGCGCATCAAGTGCCTCGTGAAAGCGTCTGGTCCGATCCAGGATTGCGGCCAGGTGAACCTCCAGGACTGATAGATTCGAATGGTTGCTGGCGGTCTTCTCTTTAAACCGCTTGATGTACTTCGCATCGTGAGCTATTGACCATCCGTATAACTTCCAGCTTCCACCATCATAGAGATCGATTTTGACCGGCTGCAGATCCTGATTAAGAAATCGGACGGTGGAGCCATGCGGCATTAACTGAAAAACTGCTAACCCGCTGAAGGCGTCCTCGCGGGACAGCTTTCGAAATAAACGTCGCGGCTCGTTCGCCCCCTCGTTGATCGAATAACCATTGAGGATGGTTGCAAAAGCCTCCATTGAACCTTCGTTTGGTACCCCAAACATCAATAACTTTCCGATGTGAGCCGCACCGGCCCAGTTGAGAATGGGTGGGGCGCCATTCCTGGGAAGATCTTGTGCGCCGTACATCGCTGCGTACCTGGCAATTAAACCGCCCATGGAGATAGCAATAACATCGAAACGCAGGTCCGGCTGGTTGAGCTTGGACTTAAGCGCCGCGATGCGTGTTATCAGTTGTTGCGCCATCTGCACGTTGTCCAGCCGCCAATCGTAGACAAACGTGTAGAAGGTATCCCGGTCGCCGTCCGGCGCAGGATGCTCCCAATCACCTTCCTTGTAGCCTGCATGGTTACGAAGCGCCTCCAGCATTCCTCCCAGGATATTTACTTTTGGAGTTAACGGCAGGAAGCGAGTAGTTTCGATAGCTTTGGTAGCGACCAGGTTGTCGCGGCTGTTCAGAGGATCGCCATTGATGGGCAGACTTAGTTCATCATCGCCGGACCGGAAAGCGCTGGGCCAGACGGTCTCACCTGTTTTTGAGTTAATCAGTTTAGTGCTGAGGATCCCCGGAACCAGAATAATTGGCCGCTTGCCACGGCGGGCCCGGGCAGCGATAAACACCTTAGAGAGATCCGGCATTCGTTCGTCTGGAACAGCTGCTGGAGTCTGAGTAGAAACGAGCGTGATGATGATAGCCACGCTATAGGCGCTCGCTACAAACCGGCGCGTTCGGGTTCTGATAGAAAAGTTAGGCAGCAAGGTGAGGTCCTCCTTAAATATAGATTTCACTGATTCGTTGCGAAGATTCGATTGTCTTGGCTGAAAAGTTCCGTGGTCCAGACAACACTGGTCTTATTGTTCACGAGCTAAAGGGCGGTGTAATCCGATCGCCTTGCGAAGGGCGTTCATTGTTTGAGTGCTGGCAGGTGCATAAACCAGTTGCCATTGTCTTGCCCTTCCCGTGTCCTGAAACTAGAATGCAGCCCACCCAGCCCAAGGGCCGTTCTCTGTGACTCTAACTGGGTGCGATCTGAGAGCAAGCTTACCGGTAAGACTCGGCGGCGTCCTTTAGCCCAGCTTAAGAGTTATTAATAACTTCTTAATTCGATAATGGGTCAACTGCAATCTACTTTCGAATTTGGGCCTTATCGACTGGATGCGCGGTCGCGGGAACTGCTTCGCGACGCCCAGCATGTCCCGCTCACTCCGAAAGCGTTCGATCTGTTGATGGCTTTAGTGGCTGAGCATGGCCAAATCGTCGCCAAGGATCGCCTCATGAGCCTGGTTTGGCCGGGAACCTACATCGAGGAAAACAATCTCGCAGTCCATATATCTACGCTCCGCAAGATCCTGAGCTTCGAAGAACCGGAGATCGAGTACATCAAGACTGTGGCAAAGCGAGGTTATGCCTTCGTCGCGCCGGTCACCTCCGTCGCCAAGGGCGCGCATTCAAAAAGAATAGAGTCGGTTGCAGTTTTGCCATTTCAGGTCATCAGCTCTCACGCCGGCGATGATTACCTGGGGCCAGGTATGTCGGATGCCATCATCACGCGACTGAATCAGATCAGCCAGATTACTGTCAGGCCGACCAGCTCAGTGCTCAAATATGCTGGACTGAATGTCGATCCGCTGGAATGCGGAAAGGACTTGGAAGTCGAAACGGTGCTGTCGGGACGTGTAACCAGATCGGGCGATCAACTACGCGTTACCGTCCAACTGATCGACGTAGTCGAAAACAAGGTGCTCTGGGCTGACAAGCTCGATCATAGTTTTAGCGATGTGTTCGCTTACGAGGATTTTATTTCCGAGCACGTGGCCCGGGCGCTGAATTTAAGACTGACCGGCGACCAAATTGATCGGCTGACTAAACCTCACACCGATAATAGCGCGGCTTACTGGGCCTATCTAAAAGGACGCTACGAATGGAACAAGCGCAGTCCCGGCAGCTTTGCGAAGGCCATCGAGTATTTCAAGTATGCGAGTGATAAAGATCCCAATTACTCATTGGCCTACTCGGGTCTGGCAGATTGCTACACCTTGCTCAATTACTACGGAGCGACCCATCCCAAGCTTGGTATGGCAAAAGCCAAATCTGCAGCAGAGAAGTCGTTAGAAGCGGACGAAGGATTAAGCGAAGCACACGCATCGATGGCTCTCGTTAAGTTTTGGTTCGACTGGGATTGGTCTGGAGCAGAAATCGAATTTACGAGATCAATCGAACTGAATCCAGGTTACGCCACGGCGCATCAGTGGTATTGCTGGTTTCTCGCGGCGATGGGAAGACACGACGAGTCAATTGCGGAAGGCAAACGGTCGCTCGACCTCGATTCGATGGCTCCAGCTATTAACATGGCATTGGGCAAAGCGTATTTTCTTTCCCGTCAGTATGACAAATCTATCGAGCAATGCCAGAAAACCCTCACACTGGATCCGAACTTCATTCCCGCCCATTACTTTCTAGGCCGCGCGTATGAGGAAACCGGATCGTATACGAAGGCCGTGGAAGCGCATACGACGGCAATGAATTTGACGCCCGGACTGCCGTTAGGTCGTACGATCCTGGCTCGGGCTTTTGCGCTCAACGGAAACGAATCTGACGCGTTGGAAATTGTTAACTCGCTGTTGAAAATGTCTACAGACAGTTCGGTTTACGTTCCAGCCTATGGCATTTCTCTGGTTTACCTGGGGCTTGCCGACTACCACACCGCAGTTGAATGGCTTCTCAAGGCTTACGAGGAACACTTCATTTGGCTGGCCTACCTAAATGTGGATCCCGTTTTTGACAACGTAAGAGAACATGCGGGGTACCAACGTCTTCAAGAACTGATGAACTTTCCCGAGAGTGTTAAAGAGAGCCGACCCGCGTCAGGCCTTCTTCTCGGAAATCAGGTCCTTTAGCGCGTCCTTCAAACGCCCATAAATGTTGGCTGTGGCAAAGGAATACTGGCGAAAATCAAAGGTCGTAATCAGGGCAATTCCTAGGCTGGCGGAGGTCAGAAAGATTTCATCGGCTTCTACGATATCTGCAAGTTCGTAAGCACCTTCAATCACGGGAATAAACTGTTTTTCGGCCAGTGCGACGATTGCACCGCGCGTGACACCCGCGATGGTTCCGGTGGCCAATGCCGGCGTATATACCGTCCCATCCTTGACCCAGAAGATGTTAGCCATGGTGGCGGAAACAATTTCCCCGCGTTCATTGAGCGTTACGGCCTCATGAAAATCTCGCGTCTGCGCCTCTTCCCAGGACAGCACCTGCTCCAGATAGTTCAAACTTCTGATGCCCATCAGCGGAGAAGAAGTGTTGACGCGGTAAGGTGAAACGGCGAGGGACATTCCGGCCCCGGGGACCTTTTGCGGTTCCCCGGTCATGATCAGTAAGTCACTTTTGCGCCCGCCTGCTTCTTTCGTTTTCCAAACATCGCGACCATGGCGCGCAAGTATGATCACGCGCGCGCGCCCGTCTTTAACCTGGTTGACGGCGATCAGTTTGTTCAGTGCTTCGCCGACGGATTGCTCGGTGCACCCGGCAATGTTTACGCTGAGCCGATTAGCGTGATCTTTCAGGCGCGACCAGTGTTTGGTCCATAAGAAGGGTTTGCCTTGATTAACGGCGACCGTGGTGAAGACGCCGCGGCCGTACAACATTGCTGACGAAACCGGCGCCACGCGCGCCTTCGTCGCTTCGAGCATCACCTTATTGAGGTAGATGACGGGATGCATTCAAGCTTTCAACTATTTCGTGTTCGTTCGTGAGATTCGTGGATCGTGTTTAAGGCCTGGAGCTAAAAACGATCCACGAATTACACGAATTACACGAAATGAAATGAGTTATTCCATTCCGGCCGCCATCACTTCGGCCTCCAGTCGTTTGGAAAGGGAACTGCGCCACGCTTGCTCAAGTTGTTGAACTTCAATCGATACCGCCTCGATCTTTCCGTGACTAATTCGTAAGCGCGCGCCGCCCACTTTGCCGATTACTTTGAACGGGCAGCTTAAGCGTTCCGCCAGTTCCTGTACTTGTTTGCGATTGGCTTCAGGGAAACTAATGATGATTCGCGAGGGTGATTCGCTGAACAGGGAACTGGTAGTGGATAGCGAATCGTCGAGTGAAACATCGGCACCGATGGCCGGGTAGTTCAGTGACGAGAAACAGTTTTCAGCGAGTGCCACTGCCAGGCCTCCGTCTGAACAATCGTGCGCTGAGGCAATCAAACCCGCCTCCGCAGCTTCAAGACACGCCGCTTGGACCACCGCCTCCAACTTAAGATCGATGGTGGGAACAGCTCCCGCCGCGATCATTTCGTCGGTCGTCTTTCCCGCAACAGTGGCCGCGAATTCACTGATGGATAGATCATCGTTAGTTGAACCCAACAGTGCAATTAAGTCGCCCGCCTGCTTGAAACCGGGTTGCACCGTGCGGCGGACGTCTTCCACCAAACCGATCATGCCGATGACCGGAGTCGGGAGAATTCCTTTCCCCTCGGTCTCGTTATAGAACGAAACGTTGCCCGACACGACCGGCGTGTTGAAAACTCCGCAAGCCTCTGCCATGCCATCAACAACTTCTGAAAACGACCACATAACCTCCGGACGTTCAGGCGACGCGAAGTTGAGGCAGTTAGTGACCGCCAGGGGTCGCGCCCCCACGCAGACCACGTTGCGAGCCGCTTCGGCGACAATAAGTTTGGCGCCTTCGCGAGGATTGGCAGCGCAGTAACGTCCATTGCCATCAAGGGTCATGGCGAGTGCGCGGCGAGTTTCCTTGATGCGTACGACCGCAGCGTCTGCGCCCGGCAACACCGTCGTGTTAGTCCTCACCATGTGATCATACTGACGATAGACATGCTGCTTCGACGCCAGGTTGGGGGTCGACATCAACTGCAACAGCGCGCTGTTCCAGTCGTCAATGTCCAGCGCTGCAGGTGACGCACCATTGTTGCCATACGCGCGCATCGGACGTTCATACAACGGCGCTTCATCCGTGAGAGACGATACGGGAATGTCCGCGACTGTTTCGCCGTTGTGCATGACTCGCATGTGTTGATGATCGCGCACGCGCCCCACGACCACTGCGTCCAGGTCCCACTTGCGAAAGATGTCGATCACTTCACGTTCGCGGCCTGAATGCGCGACGATCAGCATTCGCTCCTGCGATTCAGACAACAACATCTCGTAAGCTGTCATTGCTGCTTCGCGTTGCGGAACGAGTGATAAATCGATATCGACTCCAGTGCCGGCGCGCGCGGCCATCTCACACGAGGATGAAGTCAGGCCTGCCGCTCCCATGTCCTGAATGCCGGCGATCGCACCGCTCCGCATCGCTTCGAGGCACGCTTCCAACAAAAGTTTTTCGAGGAAAGGATCGCCTACCTGAACAGTAGGACGTTTCTCCAGTGCTTCGTCATCAAACTCGGCCGAGGCCATCGTCGCGCCGTGAATGCCATCACGTCCGGTCTTGGCGCCGACGTAAAGAATCGGATTACCGACCCCTGTCGCTTTACCAAAGAAGATTTGGTCGTGTTTCACCAACCCCAGCGCGAAAGCGTTAACTAACGGATTCAAAGAATACGCGTCATCAAATGCCACCTCCCCACCCACCGTAGGCACTCCGAAGGCATTGCCGTAGTGAGCTATCCCACCCACAACTCCGGCCAGCAATGAACGATTGCGGCGGCCATGCTTGTGATGATCAAGCGAACCAAACCGCAGGCTGTTCATCGAAGCGATTGGTCGCGCGCCCATGGTGAAAACGTCGCGGAGGATACCGCCGACGCCGGTCGCTGCCCCCTGAAACGGTTCAATAAACGATGGGTGATTGTGTGACTCGATTTTAAATGCGATGGCCCAGCCGTCACCAACATCGACTACACCCGCGTTCTCGCCCGGCGGCACGATGATGCGTTCGCCTTTAGTCGGTAGACGGCGCAGGTGAATACGAGAGGATTTGTACGAGCAGTGTTCGGACCACATCACCGAGAAGATGCCGAGCTCCACCAGGTTGGGCGGGCGTCCCAGCAGCGACTTAATACGTTCAAATTCTTCGGGCGTTAGATTGTGGGCGGAGACTATTTCAGGCGTGATTTGTTCCATAAAAAGTAGGCAGAAGGCAGAACGCAGAAGGCAGCAGAAAAATCCTGCCTACTGCCTACTGCCTACCAGTTTTTCAACGGCTGCGCGTAGCTCAGCAGGCTTGATGCGGCCGAAATGTTTGAACACGATCTGTCCATTCTTGTCATACAAGACGGTCGCGGGAAGTGCCCCTCCCCAACTCGGGTCAACCGCTTTGATTGATGGTTCGGGATCGGAAACGTTCAGCAGGTAAGCGGGCATTGTGGCGCGCATTTGCTGTAGAAACTTAGGGACCTCAGTCTTGATCTCGCTGACGTCATCGAGCGAGACAGTAATAAAATCCAGTCCCTGAGCGCGAAATTCCGAATCAATTTTGACGAGGTCCGGAAACTCATCGCGGCAGGGTTCGCACCATGTGGCCCAGAAGTTCACCAGCAGCGGCCGCGCATTATCGCGTTTGAGCAGGGCGGTCAGGCCGGCATGATCAACGTCTTTAACGACGATGGTTTCAGTAACTGCCCTGGGAGACTTCTCAGCGCCGTTCGTCGATTGCGCAGACGCTGAGAAGCCTGACAGCACGAGGGCGAGCACGCAGCAAATCAGAAAAACAAATTGTCGCGGCGTGGTTCCCATTAAGCCCGCTTGATGGAACATCCGAACGCTGTAGCAGTGGTTTTCGCCACCGGCTTGCCAGCCAGTGCGGCTTCAATCGCATCTCGTAATTCTGTGGACACCACTTGCGAGGTGTCCCGTGCGTTGTCGATACGCCCGCGATATACAAGTTTGTTGTTGGTATCCAGGAAATATGCTTCCGGCGTGACAGTGGCGCCGAAGACGTCGGCGATCTTGTTTCCACCGTCTTTCAAGATGGGGAACGTCAACTTGTTTGCCGCAGCGTGTGATTTAATTTCTGGTCCCAGCTCAGCGACGTTTGAGTTGATGCCAACGACGTTAACACCCTTCGCCTTGTAATCCTGCGCGAGCTTTTCCATGCGCTCGTTATAGGCATTCGATACCGGACACTTCGTGGCCACGAAAAGAATCACCGTTCCGTTCTTGCCCTTCAGAGAATCTAAAGAATGGTCCTTGCCGTCGCTATCGGGCAGCGTGAAATTATCGACCGTGGTGCCGATTGCCATCGGTGCCGGCACATCGGTCATCGGGGTATTTGCAGTTGCGATCGC
>DATEPF010000240.1:0-5682 GCA_035273325.1 Pyrinomonadaceae bacterium
TGAGTGCGGCGGATTGCGGCTGGAGTTCTTCTTGCTGTTTAGATTGTTCCGGTTGCGGTAATCCCGCAATTTCTGAAAACAACTGCTCATACCGATCAACAACGCCTTCCCAGTGGTAGTTTCGCTGTACGCGCTCCTGTGCGCGATTGCGATAACTCTGTACGAGTGATCCATCTCTCAAGACCCGTTGTAACTTATCGGCCAGGTCCGCTTCATCTTTGTAGCTAATGCCTGCCGTCCCGACGACCTCAAGGTTCTCGGGCGTCGCTAACGTTAGAACACAGTTTCCGTAGCCCATCGCCTCCAGCAACGCGGGATGCGTACCGCCGACTTCGGTTGCGTGCACGTAGCAGTAGGCGTTTTGTTGCAACGCCCGGTAGTCCTGTCCAAACACAAAACCTGTAAATACGATCCGCTTGTCACCGCGGGCCCGCTCCTTCAGATCGTCGATATATTCGCGCGCGTATGGCGCATCACCGACGATCAGCAATCGATATGCGGTGCGCACCTTCTTGAACGCTTCGATCACCAAACGCGCGTTGTTCTCAGGTTCCAGACGCGATACGTAGAGGACGTAGCGGTTCGGCTCCGCGCGCCACTTGCGAACCGAGGCGCGATCGGGCCGGCGTTCAACTTCTGCGCCGTACGCGATCATTCGCGAAGAAGCGTTGTACCGATTGCGATAATAATCGTGAATTACCTGGGCATCCGTGACGGTGACGTTCGGCAGAATCGTAGACAACCTTTCCGCCAGTAAGTAATAACGTCTGCCTAACCAGTTCCACTTCTTGCGTTGATGCTCCAGACCGTCCACGTTGATCGCAACCGGTGTCCCGGTAAGTCTCAAAAACGGTACAAAAGGGCTATTCGCCGCGTTGCAAATCAACACTGCATCAAATTTTCCAAACATCGCATGAACAGAAGACAGCAGAGTGTGGACCACTGTGTCGAGGTATTTATGACGGATGGTAGGAAGAACTTTTAGCTTAACACCGTGGAATTCCAACTGTCGGGGGGACACGTAGTGCGCACGGCCATACACCGTAACTTCGTGACCGCGTGCCACCAGCCGCGTCGAAAGATGCTCTGCAAACGTTTCGAAACCGCCGTAGCTCGCGGGAATGCCGCGCGTCCCTAAGATGGCAATCCGCATGAGCGAATTCTAAATCAGACTCCTGGGCCTCAATCGGCTTACGAGTTGACTGCTTTCTTGTAAACTTCCAAAGTCTGGCGAGCTGTCTCGTGCCAGTCAAAACGTTTGGCACGTTCCACTCCGCGAACTTCCAGAGCCGACCGCCAGCCGTCGTCTGTAATCACCTTCCGGATACCGGCAGCAATGTCGTCGACGTCGAAAGGATCGACTAACTGCGCCGCATCGCCCACCACTTCCGGCATGCTTGTTTGGTTGCCGACTACTACGGCCGTCCCGCACTTCATCGCTTCCAAAGGCGGCAACCCAAAGCCTTCGAAATACGATGGGTAAACAAAACAACGGGCGCCAGAATACAGCGCCGGTAAATCGGCATCGCGGACGTAACCCGTCATGATCACTGAATCTTTCAAGTCCAACCGACCAATGGTGCGTAACGTCTCCTCAAAGAGCCACGCGAATTTGCCTGCGATGACTAATTTAGGGAGCTTACCCGTTGGGCCATCACTGCGCAAGAGCGAGTACGCTTGAAGCAGGCGCGCAAGGTTTTTTCGCGGCTGAACAGATCCAACGCACAAAATGTATGGCCCGTTTATCCCGTAAGTTTGTTTTACCCGTTGCAGTTCGTTGTCGTTCGTGATGCGACGGAAATGAGATGGCGCCGCCAGGGGAATGGCCGTGATTTTGTCCGGATCGATGCCGTAAGTGTTAATGATATCCGCGCGCGCGTGGTTCGAAAGCGTGATGACCTGCGATGCCAGACGCGCTGACCGGCGCACGGTCACTCGCAATTGAATGCGGCTGCGGCGTTTGAAAGTCTCGGGAAGATGCTCGAACGAAAGGTCATGAATACTTACCACTACCGGACACGGCGCCATAGGCGGGGCTGTGAACTGCACATGCAAAACGTCGACGCGATTTCTTCGTAGCTCAGCGCTCAGCGTTAGCGGTATGCGAATTAAGGGCGAATGGGGCAGCGTGGACCGTACGGTAAAGTTGGGCCAGCGATTTTTAAATCGTTCGACCGCTTCCTTCCGGGTCACGTAAAGCGTATAGAGATTGAACTGATCTATTTCAGCCAGCGCCTCAATGAGATTGGTCGCATAGCTTTCGTTTCCCGCAAGTCCGGTGCCAACTGAATGTGCGTCGATCGCGATGCGCAATGGCATTGAGACCTCGGGCGCATGAGAGAGTGTTTTGGAGTCTAGTGCAAGAATTGCAAGTCAGGAACGTGGTGTTCCCAATGCTGTTTCAAAAGCGTCGGGAGCACCACTTCGGTAGTTACCGATTGAGGGTTTACTTCTTGCCGGCGGCGTTCGCTTCGGCGCTGTGGGTCCGGGTATCGCGTTCGCGAATTCGTGCGGCCTTACCACGCAGGCCTCGCAGGTAATAAAGTTTAGCTCGACGCACTCGGCCTCGTTTTATCACATCGATGTGATCCACGATCGTCGCGTGCAACGGAAAGATTCGCTCGACGCCCACGCCAAAGCTTGTCTTCCGGACGGTTATCGTTTCACGCGCGCCACCGTGCTTGCGTGCAATGACCACGCCTTCGAACGCCTGCAGACGTTCCTTCGTTTCTGATTCTTTGATGCGCACGTGCACACGGACCGTATCGCCCGGTTGAAACTCGGGGATGTTGCCCCGCAACTGCGTCTGTTCAATGCTGTCTAATCTGTTCATCTCAATACTCCGATCAACTATCTGGGTACCAGTTCAATGGCACCCAGAAAACTATTTCAAAAGATCCGGGCGATTTTTTCGCGTTTTCTCCAACGCAGCTTCGCGGCGCCACCGCGCAATCTCCGCATGGTTTCCTGTCAAAAGAACTTCCGGAACGCTCAACCCATTAAACTCGGTTGGACGCGTGTACTGCGGGTGATCCAACCGGCCTTCTACGAACGATTCATTCGAGGCCGACGTTTCGTTGCCTAATGCTCCAGGCAACAACCGAATCACTGCATCAATCAGCACGACCGCGGCCGGCTCGCCTCCTGACAACACATAATCTCCGATTGAGATCTCATCAGTTGCCAGCGCGTCGCAGACACGTTCATCCACCCCTTCATACCGGCCGCAAATCACCAGCATCTGCGTGGCGGTCTTGGAAAGATCGAGCGCCACTTCCTGCGTTAGCACTTTGCCCTGGGCCGATAACAGGATGACTCGCGTCCCGGGCAAATATTCCGTGCGGCCCGTCGCCCCCGTAAGCTCGCTTACCGCTGCAAAGATCGGTTCCGGCTTGAGCACCATGCCTTCGCCACCGCCAAAAGGCCGATCGTCGACGACGTGATGCTTATCGGTGGTCCAACCGCGCAGGTCATACGCCCTGGTTTCAACCAAGCCCGCCGCTTGCGCTCTGCGAATAATCCCATGCTCGAACGCGCCAACGAAGAACTCGGGAAAAATCGTGATGATATCGCAACGCAACACAGGTGCTTTTCAAAGAGAATCTAAAGTTCCAATAAACCTTCTGGTGGGTCGATTAGAATTTTCTTGCCCGGGATATCAACTCTAACCACGATGTCCCCGGCCATCGGAATCAGGTGTTCGTGCCCGACGCCGTCATCCACGACTAATAACTCGACACCGCCCGTGCGCATCACTTCACGAACGTTCCCAACCGTTTCGCCGCGAGTGTTTTCAACTGAACAACCTGCCAGCTGCCACTCGTAAAACTCGTCCGATGCAAGTTCAACCCGCTCGCTTTCCGGCAAGCCAACCTGAAAACCGACCAGGGTGTTGGCGCTCTCAACCGTGTCATAACCCTTGAACTTCAGTATTACGCGTTCGTTTTGAAACCAGTAATTCTCGAGTTCAAGTTCGAGGTGCTGACCATCGGGTGAAACTCCCAGTACCGTGGTCAAGCCTTCAAATCGCTCGGGGAAATCGGTCAGCAGTTCCGCGACCAACTCACCCTTCAATCCCCTGGTCCTGACCATGCGAGCGACGATAATCAGTTCTTGAGCTCTGGCGTCACCCGGTGTGTTCATTCAACGATTTCAACTACGAACCGCTGCCGCTGCTTCAATCCGACGGCGTGGGCCAACGAACGGAGCGCACGCACCGTCCGCCCCTGGCGGCCGATCACTTTGCCCATGTCGTCCGGCGCCACGCGAATCTCGATCGACGTGGTGCCCTGATGATCGACCTGGCGGACCTCAACTGCGTCGACGTCATCGACGAGCGATTTAACCACCATTTCGACAGCATCCTTCATGAAGGGCTTAACCTGCTGCTTCCGCGGCAGCCGCCTGTTTACCGCTCGCCTTGATCAAGCGATCAACTGTTTGGGTCGGCTGTGCGCCCTGACTAATCCAGTAGCGCACACGCTCCATATCCAGCTTGATCTCCGCCGGCTGTCGCGTGGGATTGTAGGTCCCTACGTTCTCCAGGTACGCACCGTCGCGTTTCGACTTTTTTTCCTTCACAATCACTCGATATGAAGGTTGCTTCTTCGCGCCCATGCGCATCAATTTAATCGCTAACAAATCTTCACCTCCGCTGTATTAACCACTCTTCACTCCAACGCCGGAGTGTTTTATCGCCGCTTCTTTTTGCGTTTTACTTTCTTCTTATTTTTCTTCCGCGATGGACCACCGCCCACGCCGGGCAATGAAGGCAAAGACGGCAAATCATCACCGTTCCCGCCCAATCCGCCCAAATCAGGCATCCCGGTGAGACGTCTCATCATTTTGCCCTTCAAGCCACTACCCCCGAACATTCCTGAGCCGGACAACTGTCGCATCATCTGGCGCATTTCGGTGTACTGCTTGATGAGCTTGTTAACTTCCGCCACCGAGGTTCCGGAGCCTCGCGCAATCCGTCGCCGCCGGTTCGCATTGAGAATTTTATGATCATGCCGCTCTTCAAGCGTCATCGAGTCAATGATCGACTCCGTCCGCTTGAGCTCCTTCTCCATCTCTTTCGTTTGATCTTCGTCAAGCTGCGGCATGCCGATGCCGCCGAGTAACTGATCGGGAAGCATCTTCATGATCTTTGAGAAAGAACCAAGCTTCTTTACTTGCCGAAGCTGCGAGCGAAAATCGTCGAGCGTAAACTGGTTCTGCTGAAGCTTCTTTAACTGTTCTTCGGCCTCAGACTGGTCGACTTTCGACTGGACTTCTTCAATGAGCGACAACACATCGCCCATTCCCAGAATTCGCTGCGCCACGCGGTCCGGATAGAAAGGTTCGAGTGCGTCATACTTTTCACCAACGCCCACGAACTTAACCGGTTGACCGATTACTTGTTTAATTGACAGCGCCGCTCCGCCTCGGGCGTCGCCGTCCATCTTCGTCAACACTACGCCGGTGATACCCACTCGACGATGAAACTCTTCCGCCGAACGAACCGCGTCCTGGCCCGTCATAGCATCAGCAACAAATAGGATTTCGACTGGATGAGTTTCCTTCTTAATGTTGACGAGTTCTTCCATCAACTCATCGTCGATGTGCAGGCGTCCGGCTGTGTCGATCAGCAGCGTATCGAAGCCTGTTTGTTGCGCGTGCTTCTGTGCTTCGCGCACCAGC
>DATEPF010000241.1:0-3276 GCA_035273325.1 Pyrinomonadaceae bacterium
TCAAGCGCGCGCCAGGCCGGATTAAAGGTCGCGCTGTCAGGCCTCGGCGGCGATGAATTGTTTGGTGGGTATCAAACGTTCTGGCGCACTGCCCACTTCAACCGCATGGCCCTCGTCGCACAGCGATTCCCCGATGGCATGAAGTCGATGGTAGCGGCCGCCGGAAGCGCCGCCGGACGTTTCTCGGGCAGAGACGCGGCGCGAAAACTTTCGGCGCTATGGAAACAGCCGCAGTCACTACCCGACCCTTTTTACTTCGGACGCGCCCTGTTCACTCCGCCGCAAGTAGCCGATTTGTTGAAAACGGAACCAAATGGCCATCGCCCGCTTTGGCGCGACTGGCTCAGGGAAAGTGCAGCACGCGCGCACGACCTGGATTCCTTCGCCGCGGTTTCGTGCATGGAAGCAGAGTCGTACATGGTGAACACATTGTTGCGAGATACTGACTCGATGAGCATGGCGCATTCGCTGGAAGTCCGGGTTCCGTTTTTAGATCATCCGCTGGTTGAATTTGTGACACGGTTGCCGCGCGATGTGAAGTTTCGCAAAGGCCGGCCGAAAGCTTTGCTGGTGGATGCACTCCGTGACTTGCTTCCTGCAGAAGTTGTCAATCAATCGAAGCGTGGTTTTACGTTCCCCTGGGCCGAGTGGTTACGAGGACCGTTGAAGAGCAAGGTCGATGAAGGGCTGGGTGAGACGATGCCTGCGTTGCGCGACGCGTTGAATAGCGACCGCGTGCACGATGTATGGCGTAGTTACCTGGACGGTAAGACGAGTTGGTCGCGGCCGTGGAGCCTTTATGTGTTGAATGAATGGTGCAAGGCGCATTTATAAGTTTCTAGTTTCTAGTTCCGAGTTTCTAGTTTGGAGTTTCTAGTTCGTGGTTTCTGGTTCGTGGTGCGGACTCGCTCTAAGCAAACCCGACAAAAATCGCAAAAGCTCCAAACTGGAAACTAGAAACTCAGAACTAGAAACTAGAAACTAAGTTTTAATTTATGTACATCCTGGGAATTAATGCTTATCACGGCGACGCGGCGGCGGCGCTCATAAAAGACGGCGAGTTGCTCGCGGCGGTTGAGGAAGAACGGTTCAACCGCATCAAGCACTGCGCCGGGTTCCCATCTGAATCTGTCCGTTATTGCTTGCAAGCCGCCGGCATTCAGATCGAGGACGTCGCACATATCGGCATCTCGCGCGATCCTGCTGCGCACCTGCACAAAAAAGTTTTGTTTGCGGCAAAGCGCGCAGCGAAGGGCAGTAGGCAGAAGGCAGGAGGCAGTCGGCAGGAGCCGGTCGGCAGACGGCAGGAAGCGATTGAAGTCGCCGAACTGCCTGCCACCGAAGAAAACGGGAATGGATCAAACGGCAAGAGAAGCAACGGACTCTTTGCGCAGATCAAAGACCGTTTGAACAACGCGGCGAAAGTTCGAGACTTGAAAAACGATCTGGCGGCGGCGCTGGGTGTGTCCACATCGCAATTCAAAGCGCATTTTCACAACATCGAACATCATCGCGCTCATCTGGCCAGCTCTTTTTACGTGTCGCCATTTCAAAAAGCAGCACTGCTTTCGATCGACGGCTTCGGTGACTTCATTTCCACTATGTGGGCCATAGGCGACGGTGATTCGATACGCGTGTTGGATCAGGTCGAGTATCCACATTCAACGGGAATCGTTTACACGGCGACGACGCAGTTCCTGGGTTTCCCATATTACGGCGATGAAGGAAAGGTCATGGGACTCGCGCCATATGGCCAGCCGCGTTACGTCGATCAATTCGGCGACATTATCCGCACTGAAGAAGGCGGCAAGTTTCGCCTGAACCTTGACTACTTTCGCCATCATGCGGAAGGCGTTGACATGACCTGGGACGAGGGCTCGCCGGTTATCGGTCGCATATTCTCAGAAGAGTTTGGCCACACGTTTGGACCGGCGCGCGTACCGGGTGAACCATTGACGGACAGGGAACGTGACATTGCGGCCAGTCTTCAGCTGCGGTTGGAAGAAGTTGCTTTTCACATCCTGAATCATCTGCACGATGAAACCGGGCTAACTGATCTCGGACTGTCGGGTGGTGTTGCTTACAACTCAGTCATGAATGGAAAGATTCTGCTGAACACGCCATTCAAGCGTGTTTATGTTCAACCTGCTGCCGGCGACAGCGGCACGGCACTCGGCGTTTGTTACGAGATCCACAGCCGCGTAAAGCAATCTGTTAGATTGCGTTCAAACACTGCCACGAAGTTGGAAACTAACACTATGCGTTACGTCATGGAGGGTGCTTATACGGGTCCGTCATATGACGACGATGAGATTAAGACCGAATTGTCAGCCAGCGGATTGAAGTTTGAGACTTACAACGACCGTGAGGTCACGCGGCGCGCGGCGCGCGATATTGCCGATGGCCTGGTCGTCGGTTGGTTTCAGGGACGCGTGGAGTTTGGACCAAGAGCACTGGGCAATCGTTCGATCGTTGTTGATCCGCGGCGCGCTGACATGAAAGACATACTGAACGATCGGATCAAGAAGCGGGAACCGTTTCGACCCTTTGCTCCGTCCATTCTGGCCGAGCGTACCGGCGACTACTTCGAGCAGGATCACCCCGCGCCAACTATGTTGATGGTCTATCAAGTGAGACCGGAGCGACGTGCGGAAATACCGGCGGTGACACACGTGGACGGCTCAGGACGTTTGCAGACCGTTTCAAGGGAAGTGAACCCACGTTATTACCAGTTAATTTCGGATTTCAATGAATTGACGGGTGTGCCCATTGTCTTGAACACCTCGTTTAAC
Source organism: Pyrinomonadaceae bacterium (assembly GCA_035273325.1). Lineage (GTDB taxonomy): Bacteria > Acidobacteriota > Blastocatellia > Pyrinomonadales > Pyrinomonadaceae > PSRF01. The sequence continues at coordinate 2,793 of DATEPF010000241.1, forward strand.
GAAAACGAACCCATCGTCTGCACCCCGCGACACGCGATTGATTGTTTCCTGAAGACGCGGATGGATGTCCTTTACCTCGGCAACTTTGCGGTAAGGCGAGCGGAATAACTATCCGCAGATTTCACAGATTACGCAGATTGATGCAAAGAGAAAGATAGGGTCAAATTCCTTGTTGCATTGATACAAATCTGCGTAATCTGCGGAATCTGTGGATGGAGACTTTATGAGAATACTAGTAACTGGCGGGGCGGGATTTATCGGGTCGCATTTGTGCGAGCGGCTGCTCGCGAGCGGCCATGACGTGCTTTGCCTCGACAACTTTTTTACCGGACGTCGCGCAAATATCCTGCATTTGCACGATAACCCGCATTTCGAACTTATCCGCCATGACGTGATTGAGCCAATTTTGCTGGAGGTGGACCAGATATATAACCTGGCTTGTCCCGCATCTCCGATTCACTATCAATACAATCCGGTGAAGACG
>DATEPF010000242.1:0-4613 GCA_035273325.1 Pyrinomonadaceae bacterium
TGAAGTTGTCGACCCAAGAGTGTTCCAGATGTTGGGTGCGCGCGCTACCAACGGGCACATGTCGCCCCGCGCGCGGTCGGTCTACCAACTTAGCAAGCGAGGTTTGGACATCTGCGCTTCGCTTGTTCTGCTGTTGATGGCGATGCCGGTGTTACTGGTCGTCGCAGTTCTTGTGAAACTAACGAGCAAGGGCCCCGTTTTCTTTGCGCACCGCCGGCTCGGACAGAACGGCAAGGAGTTTGATTGCCTCAAGTTTCGCACGATGATCGCTGACGCTGAAGAGCGTCTCAAGCGAGACCCCAAACTTCGCAAGCAGTTTGAAGAGAAGTTCAAACTCGAAGACGATCCGCGAATCACACCCCTGGGTAGTTTCCTGAGGCGCACGAGTCTCGACGAGCTTCCCCAACTGTTCCATGTGTTGACTGGCAAGATGACCCTTGTGGGCCCGCGTCCGATCGTTCAAAACGAATTAAGCAAATATTCCATTTACGCGAACAAATTGCTCAGCGTTAAGCCAGGGCTGAGCGGCCTGTGGCAAGTGTGTGGACGCAGCCATACGACCTATCCGCAGCGCGTAATGATGGATATGCACTACATCGACCACCGTTCTTTTACGCTCGACCTCCAATTGCTGCTGCTAACGGCCACCGCCGTGGTCAAGAAAAGCGGAGCTTGGTGACGATTCCGCCTTTATTTCCTGCACATGCGAATCCTTTTTGTGACCCAAATCTTTCCCCCGGAAATGGGCGCGTTACCGAACCGCTTATATCCACTCGTCCGTGAACTCGTTTCTGAGGGTCACGAGGTGGCGGTGGCGACCGGGATGCCGAATTACCCGCGCGGAATCGTCTTTCCGGAATACAACGGCAAACGGTCTGTGCGCGAGGACGTAAACGGCTACACGATTTACCGGCGTTCTTATTACACCGCTCCGCGAAACCAATCCAAAGTCTCGCAGTTACGAAACTATTTAAGCTTTATTCCCGCGGCGCTGTTGGCCGGCGCGCGTGCGGGGAAAGTTGATGTGGTTTTCGTCACCTCCCCACCGTTGTTCAGCGCCATACCGGCAATCGTCCTGGCGAAACTGCGCCGCGCACATCTATTTCTGGACATCCGCGATCTATGGCCGGATGAGCTCGTGACGTACGGCGGGTTTCGTGAAGGTTCAGTTCCAGTCCGGGTAATCCGGTCGATCGAGCGTTGGGCCTATCGAAGTGCTGACTGCGTGGCAGCGACAACATCCGAGATCGTCGATGCAACCGTGAAACGAGGTGTCCCGCAGCGGAAAACATTTCTGTTACCAAACGGCGCAGATCTGGAACTGTTCAGTCCCCTGCCCGCTGAGAACCCGATATCGCAGGAATATCCATTTGGCGATCGCTTCGTAGTTATGTACTCGGGTTTGTTTGGCATCAAGCACAGTCTGGAAGTCCTGCTCGACGCCGCGCGCCATCTGAAGGACCACAAAGATATTGTTTTCTTTCTGCTGGGAAACGGCGCGCGCAAGGATGCTCTCGTGCAACAAGCGAAGGAACTTGGTTTGGACAATGTGATTTTCGGTGACGAACGGGTCGTGAGCGACGTGCCTTCATTAATTGCACGCGCTGATGTTTGTTTTGCTGCCGTTCGTCCGGAGCCATATCCGAAGAAAGTTATTTCGGTGAAAGTATTTGAATACCTGGCGTGCGAGAAACCGGTCGTGGGCGCACTCAGCGGCGAAAGTGCGCGCATACTTGAGGAGTCGGAGGGCGGTATCGTCGTGCCGCCTGGAGATGCTCGCGCGACAGCGGATGCCATTCTCAGTCTCTACAAAGATCCCGCACGGCGAAAGGCCATGGGCCGTGCCGGGCGTCAATACGTCAAACAACACTACTCGCGTTCTGCCTGGGCCAATCGTCTGGAACGCAAGCTAAATGAAGTGTACTGGTCTGGTCCGCGCGACCGCCGCTCTGCTCCGCGACCAACTTCGACTTTCGAAACCTCGCCGGCAACCTGAGTATGGGACATAGTCTTTGCACGAAGCGTAGACTTTTGGCAGGAGCGTTTAATCGAACCTGCACAGTTCGACGGATCAAGAGGGGCACGAGTTGGACTTCTTTAAATCCCCCTCTCTTTGGGAGGGGTTAGGGGAGGGCATACGAGCGTTTAGTTTTTGTTTTTGGAGGGAAGCGTCAAGCGAGGTTGTGAACAACAGTCTTTACACTTATGTATTGACATGGTCGAAGCCCACTCGGATCAATATCCAAATGTTGACGCGTCCTTCAAGATAAAAAATCGATATCGCGCTTAAGCCCTCCCTAACCCTCCCAAAGGGAGGGAATTTTTCAAAAGTCGAACTCGCGCGAGCCTGTATTTATCGAGCACGACGATTTACTAGATTCACTTTTTCTACCCAACTCTTATGCGACTAGCAGTTTTCACCAGTAAGTATCCGGCACGTGTTGTCACGTTTTTCGAACGGGACATGCGCGCCTTGATCGAAGCGGGCATAGAGATAGATGTGTTTCCGATTTATCCGCTCGACGAAACCATGTGGGACTACTCACTCGGGACCCTGAACGAAGACGTTTTGTCACGCGACAGGATTCATCATCTCGGTTTCGGTCAAAGCCTGAAGACGCTCAGGCCGTACCCGATCACCAAAGTTGGCACCTATGTGAAGGACGTCGTCGCTGCCAATTTCTCTGCGATGCGTTATGGCGCGGGTCCACTAGCGAAGACCAGCTACGTGTTGGCAAAAGGCTGGGCCTGGGCGCAGAAACATCAAAACGACTACGACCACGTACTGGCTTACTGGGGCAACTACGCTGCAACTGCTGCTTACGCATTTCATCGTCAGCTCGACCGCAAGATCCCTTTTTCGATCTGGCTGCATGCAGGTGCCGATCTCTACGACACGCCGGTTTATCTCAAACAGAAGCTGTTATACGCAGATCAGATCGTGACCTGCTGCGCGTTTAACCGAACGTACCTGGCCGAGCACTATTCAGACGTGTTCCCCGCGCTGGCGAAAAAAATTAACGTCTGTTACCACGGACTCAATTTTCCCGAGTTCCCATTCAAACCAGAGGGACGCCCGGCACAGAAGATCGTGGCCGTCGGAAGGCTGTCGAAAGAAAAAGGTTTTAACTATCTGCTCGAGGCGGCACACGAGCTCGAGGCCCGTGGGACCCTGGTTGAAATTGAGTTTGTGGGAAACGGTGAAGAAGAAAAGCGGCTCGCCGAACTTGCCGCACAGTTAGGCATCGCCGATCGAGTTACCTTTCGCGGTTGGTTGAAGTTTGACGCGGTGCGCGCGGCGATTAGTGAAGCAACTATTCTGGTCCATCCTTCCGATGGATTGGGTGACGGTTTGCCAAATGTAATCCGGGAAGCGATGGCGCTCGGTACTCCCGTCATTGCCTCTGACATCGCCGGCATCCATGAAGCACTCGACAACGGACGCTGCGGCATGCTGGTGCCGGCCAGAGATGTGATGGCGCTGGTCGAGGCAATAAAGACCCTGCTCGCAGATTCAAAACTTCGCCAGACGTTTGCCGCGCGCGCGCGACAGCGCGCCGAAGAAAAGTTTGACATGTGGCGTAATGGCAAAGCCTTAGCCGATCTTCTACGCGATACCACCCGCTCCAGAGCGCATGAACTTCCTAACACTCCTCACGCCGTGCAGACTCAGGAACTCTTTCAGGAGAACAACCTGGTTTGATATCCGGTAAAACCCGAGTAAAAAGCGCGACGCTGCTGAACATCTACCACTCGCTGCCGAGTTGGATGCGTTCCAGTGCTGCGAGCTTGCATGGTCTTCATCTGCGTTCATGGAGATTTGGACCAGAGTCCCCGGAGCTCATGCGGCAAGCGTTGGAACGTGAACGGTGGAATGCAGATCAATGGGACGCCTGGCGCGAAGAGCGTCTGGCATACGTGCTCAACAAGGCGGCAACTGAAGTTCCTTACTATCGGAGACATTGGGCCGAACGTCGTCGCCGGGGTGACACGTCAAGTTGGGAACAGCTCGAGAATTGGCCGATCCTCGAGAAGGAATCAGTCCGCAGCGACTCGCGTTCTTTTCTCGCAGAAGGCTACCAATCCAAGAACATGTTCCCCGCGTACACCAGCGGAACCACGGGCACTCCGGTAAACCTTTGGCGCACTCGCCAAACAATGCGCTCGCTGTATGCGCTTTCGTCAGCACGCACGAAGGGGTGGCACGGGATAGCGTCTGAGGACCGTTGGGCGAAGCTCGGCGGTCAGGTAGTCACACCCGGCAGCCGGCGCGAACCGCCTTTCTGGGTTTGGAACTCGGCGCTTAATCAGCTCTACATGTCGACGTATCATCTCGCACCCGATTTGATTGAGCATTACCTCGATGCCCTGGTCCAGTATCGCGTGAAATATTTGTTCGGCTACACGTCCTCCGTTTTTGCGTTGGCCCAGGAGGCCATTCGGCTGAGCCGGCGCGACCTGAAGATGAAGGTCGTTATCACTGAGGCCGAGCCAATATTCGAACACCAGCGACGAGCGATCGCGGAAGCCTTTCAGTGTCCTGTTCGCGAGACATATGGCATGGGTGAAATGGTTACGGCAGCCAGTGAGTGTGCTGAGGGTACATTGCATGA
>DATEPF010000243.1:0-5453 GCA_035273325.1 Pyrinomonadaceae bacterium
GACGGCCGGTTTGGTTACGAAGGACTTATTGATCGCACTAACAGTGATCTCGCAAGTGGTTTAGGAAATTTATCGAGCCGGACGCTAACGATGATCTCGCGCTATTGCGAGGGCCGTATTCCATCAGGCGCGATTTCCGAAGACAGGTTGTTGCAGGCGAAGCGTTCGGGTGTAGATACCGACGAAACAACCATCTCGGGTTTCCTCGAAACCGCGCGCACTCAGTACATGCAAATGTTTGACACGTTTGCGTTCAGCCGGGCGCTGGAAGTTGCGTGGTCCGTGGTTGCTCGAACGGACAAGATGATCAGTGACGCAAAGCCGTGGGATTTGGCGAAAGACGAGAGCCACAAGCAGACGCTAAATGCGGTCTTATATCGAGCGGCGGAAACTTTGCGGTGGCTTGCGGTGATGCTTTATCCGGTCATGCCGGAAGCAGCGCGCGCGATTTGGACACAACTTGGTCTGTCCGTATCACCCGCCGAGGTGAACCCGTCAGATCTGAAGTGGGGCGAATTACAGCAGGGAGAAACCATCGGCGAGGTGAAGCCGTTGTTTCCGCGAATCGACAAGGTCAGGACGATGAACGCGATTATGGAAGACGATAAAGCGAACGAAACCACTCACGCGGAAGGCTCCGGAGCGCACGCAACTGAAGCTGATGCAGTGCCGGGTTCTCAACCGGCGCCGACAGCTCCTGCGCCACCACAACACGCTACCGAGGCTGAGGCCGTTCCTGGTGTGGCTTCGTACATCGACATCTCGGATTTCTCAAAAGTCCAACTACGAGTTGGTGAAGTGTTAACTGCCGAGCGCATACCAAAGGCCGATAAGTTGTTGTTGCTCGCAGTTGACGTCGGGGAAGAGAAGCCACGGACGATCCTCGCGGGCATTGCGGAACATTACGCGCCTGAGGAGATGGTCGGTAAAAAGATTGCTGTGGTCGCCAATCTTAAGCCGCGCAAGATGCGCGGCCATGAATCGCAGGGAATGCTTTTGGCAGCTTCAGTAGGTGAGAATGATAAACCGGTGATCGCAACGTTCACGGAAGATGTGCCAAATGGAGCCCGACTTAAATAAAAAATTATTTTCCATATATCATCTCAGATTTCTAATTTGTGATTTCAGGCTCATGATTGTGGCGTGGTCCAACGGTTGTCCACTCAACCCGGTCGCTGCGCTCACCGGTTCTGCTTTTTTCGACCCACAACGTTGTTCAAGTTGCGTCCCTCCAATGACAAATCAAAAATTTGAAATGATATATGGAAAATGTGCTTTAGCTGCTAACGGCGCCGTCAATGAACGATGTCCGGTTGCTCGCCAAATTTCTTCGCCAGGCTTGTCAGGTACTTTTCCATCTGATGCGTGTGGCCCAGTATGTATTTCGACACGACGCGGAAGAACGGATTTGAAACTTTTCCGATTTCGGTGATTTTCACACTGCTGCCCCCGGCGATTGGTTGAATATCAATTTCCCACCGCCCACTAAACGGACCTTCTTCAGCAATCTCGCGCACCATCCGGTTCGGTTGCCTTGACTCTGTCGTCATCAGTTGCAGTGTATTTCCGTCTTTGTAGTTCTCCTGCCAGACTGGTTGCCCGTTCTGTTCGCCGGCTGACGTGACGCTGGCCACATCATCTCTCCACGAAGGCTCGTTCGCGTGGTCATTTATTGCAGCCCAAACAGTTTCGGGTGACTGCTTCAGCCGCAACGTGCGCGACGCCTGGTGATCGGCGGGCGTTAACAACCCGATAATCAAAACACCAGCAACCAGTAAGACCAGAATTCCTACTACTATCAGAAGAATTTTCTTCATTCGGATCTCTCCTCATCATCTCGTCCGTAAACCGAAATAACGTTGACTAAATGGGCCGGTAGCTGGCACACAAGCTGCACTTCAAAGTTGCGGCGTCCCCCACGCCAATAATTCCCCCGACAAAAGTCTTAACAAAAACTGACGCCGTTTGGAAGACGACTCCAAGCGCCGGATCTGTAATCAACGAACTGCCAAAAAACGTTGGTTCGCAGGTGACAAAAATCGCAAACCAGATTTTGTCTCAGTCAAGTTGACGCCTCAAAACAATCCAACCAGGGAAATTGCTGTGATGAATAATCTGCTTCTTCGTCGAATCGCTACCGCCGCACTGCCGCTCGTTATTCTCGCAACGGGCTACATCGTCAACGCCACTCCTAAAGCCAAAGAGAAAAAAGCCACCCGAAACGAAAAAAAGAATTCCGCGTCACAAAAGGCATCAGCGACAGAGAGGGATCGCAATTCGAAAAAGAAGAAAGCTGAAACCGCCCGGAGTACTTCGGCAAAAGACGTCGCTCCAATCCGTAACGGTAAAGCAGCGAAGCGCGAAGCAAACGCCCGCGACCTTGCCAGGCGTCAGCGCGCGGCTGAACTCCGCCGTGAGGAAAAAAGAAGGCGCGCGGAGGCCGCTCGACTTGCTGCCATCGCACGTCAGCGAGCGGAGGACGAGGCGTTGCGCGAGCGCGTTCAAAAGTTGATCGCGAAAGACGACCTAACGGGCGAGGATCCGGAGATCCGGCGCATCGCGGTTAATGCCCTCGGGAATCGCGCAGGCACTGTGATAGTTATGAATCCGCAAAGCGGCCGCGTCTATTCAATTGTCAATCAGGAATGGGGACTGCGAGAAGGGTTCAAGCCCTGCTCGACGATCAAGCTGGTGACCACTATTGCCGGATTAAACGAAAAGGTAATCGAGCCCAACAACCCTACCAAAATTTCAGATGCTAACCAGGCAACCTTGACCACCGCGTTAGCTTATTCCAGGAATAGGTACTTTCAAATAGTCGGCGAGCAAGTAGGTTTGGACAAGATGCTCAGCTACGCACGTCGTATGGGTCTCGGCGAAAAGACCGGCGTCAATGCACGTAACGAGTCTCAGGGACGTATCCCGAATGAACAGTCTGCCGAAGATATTCATCGCATTTCCTCACACGGCGATCACTACGAAGTGACCCCTCTCCAGTTGGCGACGCTGACTTCGGCCATTGGAAACGGCGGTAGGTTAATGAGGCCGTACATCGTGCGCAGCCGTCACGATGAAATTAACCTGAAAGCGAAAGTGCGCCGTCAGATAAATTTGGAACGCGAGATGTGGAACCAACTGACCCCAGGAATGGTGGGAGCGGTTAACTACGGCTCCGGGAGAAAAGCCTACGATCCGGACCAACAGGTCGCGGGCAAGACGGGGACTTGCATTGAAGACGGTAGGTGGGTTGGGCTCTTCACCTCTTACGCTCCGGTAGTGGATCCTAAGTTTGCTGTGGTGGTAATTACGCGGGGCCCTGACGCCCGAAGTCATTTTCCTGCGGCGGTCGCCGGTCGCATCTATCGCGAACTGGGGAATCGTAACGGCGGCACGGCGGTACCTCATGTTGCCGCAGCGCACCAAACAAACAGCGTTGCTGGCGAAGAAGAAGAGGAAACAGTTCGTGAAGAAGAAGCGGAATTTAAAGTTCAGCCTTCGACTATCTACCAACGCGATACCGGCGGCTCGTCAAAATTGAGGCCGGTGCTGATGTCGATTCCTGTTCCTCGCGTTACGAAGCCTCAGAGTGAAGCATCGGGCCAGACCAGACCGCGCCGCGTATTGGGTGAATAGAAACCATCAGAGTCGATCGATTTTCTTATTTAACGACTTCAAACGAGGTAATCGGATGAATCTCCCAGGCGGTGCCTCGCCAATTGCCGTCTCTCCCGGGCGCGATGTTCTCTGATTCACCGGCGTGAGTTTTGTCGAAAAACATCCAGCCTTCAAACCGGCACCAACGACCAACTAAATCTCGCTCCAGCTTTTCTGCTGACCAATCCCATCCTTTGGTTCGGGCCCAATCCTGCATCGGCGGAGTAACTTCAAGCACTACCTGTTGCGTCACCGGCGAATCTTGAGACGTCGCCACATTGATGTGAATGTCGCGTCGGACGTAACAGTTTGCCAACTCAACTCCTGCTTCGCCCACAGATACCACGTAACCTTCAATGCGCGCCGCGCGCGACGTGGACCAGCGGGACTGATCGTTACCAGGTTGCAGGAGACTCTCGAGCGTTACACGCGTGTCGAAATCAGATTGCTGAGGCAGGGAAGTACGGTTCTTCAACCGGTGCAAGGCGCGACGGTCCGCGGTGAAGGCTATCCCCGATTGCGGACAGTGATGCGTCCCGAGAAAGACCCACGCACCGATGAATGCTGCAACGATTACTGCGGCGACAATGTAACGACGTTTGCGAGCCACGAAAGTGGATGGTAGTTCGTGAGCAGGAAACAGTAAACTTCAACGTACCGGAAAAGAAAAAATGCCGCGAAGTTAATCGCGGCATTGTATGTTTATGCGAAAGGTCAATTAGTTAAGGCCGGCCCAGGATGCCTCCAAGAATGTCGGCAATGCCGATGCCGCTGTTATTGCGATAGGTGCCATTATTGTAGGCGTAACGGCGATAACCCTCGTCGTAGCCTCTGGCAAAGCCCTCACGGAACTCCTGCGTCCGCGCGTTTCTCCAGTGCTTCGATCGCTGCGGGTCGTAGCTCTGTCTACGTTGGGCGTCGCTTGAACCCGTCTCTATCCCTTGCTGGTAGCCGCGGTTCAATTCCTGTTGATTACCGTAACCATAGCCGCCGTAGCCACGATTGTTTTGGTAACCCGCGTACTGGCGGTAACCCTGATCGTAGCCGCGCACAAAACCTTCACGGAAAGGAACCGATCCTGCGCGCTGATAATAACGCGAGCGCTGCGGGCTGTAGTTCTGGCCTCGCTGAGCGTCGCTGGCGCCGGTCTGTATACCCTGTTGATAACCACGGTTCAGTTCCTGTTGCTGATACACAGTCTGATAGCGTCCATTGTCTCGACGCCAATCACGATCTCCCCTTCTCCATTGAGCAGATGCCTCAGACATACCCACAGAGAAGATGAGCGTCAGCGCGAAAAGCGCGCCACCAATTAATTTCTTCATATTATCCCCCTCCATTTGCCATGAAGATTGGCAATACGTATGCCGTTTTGAATTTTCAGTATCTTCGGTTATGAAGATGAACACACCAGTAACCAAATGGTGCAATTTATGACGGAGATGCGATATTTACAGACGGAAAAACCCGTGTTAACCACCGCAATCGTTCGATCACCGAGTCGCAACTTTGCTGACGGAATCACAAATTCCGGCCTGCCTGCACCGAATTACGAGCTGGCTGTGAAGCAACATCAGGCATACTGCGGAACACTCGAAAGTTTAGGTTTAACGCTCATTCATTTGACCGCGGATGAACGATATCCAGACTCAACGTTCGTTGAAGATACAGCCATACTCACCAAGAGTGGTGCAGTCATAACTCGGCCTGGCGCGCCCGCGCGGCGGTTGGAAGTCAACGAAATCAGACGCTCACTCGATCAGTTCTATTCGCTTGTGAAAACGATCGAATCACCGGGA
>DATEPF010000244.1:0-4377 GCA_035273325.1 Pyrinomonadaceae bacterium
GGCGTCACGATGCTGGTCATTGGCTGGTCGACGTAGATCCCATACCCTCCGCGCACTACGGTCCGGCCGCTTTTGAAAGGCGTCCAGGCGAAACCGACACGTGGTTGAAAGTTATTGTTGTTCTGGTGATAGATCTGGTCGATGTTTGTTCCGACTCTTACCAGTGAGACGCTGTTTGGATCGAAAACTATGAATCGATTGAATCGTTCGCTGGGCGTCATATTCCATTCGTAGCGCAATCCAAATTCCAACATCAGGTCGGTTGTCGGTTTGTAATTGTCCTGAACAAAAAATGCCAGCGCTCCCTGAGCGATGCTGCTAGTCTGGCTGCCCAAGGTAACGCTGAAAGAATTTGCCTCACCGGCCACGAACGCGGCGATTGTGGGGAAGTTGAAAGAGCCCGCGCCCTGACGAAAATTATTGTTCAGAAACTGCCGATACTCTCCGCCGAATTTCAGGGAATGTGGGCCAATCAGCCAATTCAAAGTGTCAGCCACCACAAAGGTCGTATCACCGCGGCCGGAAGGTTGGGTAGCGGGTCCACCAAAATTCAAGGCCCCGCCGTCCACGTTTATTTGAGGTAGTCCAAGCGGCTGATTGACGCCATTACGAATACCAAAGTCTGCCGGGTTAAGTGCCGCATTGGGCGATGTGGCGGAAGTAAAGCGATTAAAGCCTGCGCGCGCCTCATTTACGATGTTGGTGCTGAAAATGTGCGTTTCGTTCAAGGTGAAAAGCTGTCGCAACGCGCGGCTGGTGTTGCCAAAACCTGGGAGCGTATTACCAGTGCGGCCTGGTTCTCTGCTTTCAAAGCGCTGAATGGCGTGATACGCATGCAGCGTATCTCGTTCACTTAGATTAAAGATGATGTCCGTAGCCCATTGATCGGTATCTACCGGCGCGCTCGCCGTGCTGATAAAGCGCGGCGTACCCGACGAATCGACAAAGTTTGCGCTCGGGATCAAGTCGATTAATTTCGCGATCACGGGGTCTGTTACCGCGGCGCGCTGCGCCTCGCTGAGGACAACACTGTTGAGATTTAAGGCCTGACGTTGGCGCAGACCCTCATAAGCAACGTAAAAGAAGAGTTTGTTTTTGAGGATTGGACCACCCAGATTTCCGCCAAACTGGTTCCGCTTAAAAGGGGCCGGCTGGGTCGAGGTGAATTCGAAAAAGTTACGCGCATCAAGCGCGTGGTTGCGGAAGAACTCAAACAACTCGCCGTGAAAATTATTCGTGCCAGACCGCGTGGCGATGTTAACTATCGAGCCCGAGCTTTGACCGTATTGGGCGCCGAAAGTCGAGTTGTCGATTTTGAACTCCTGAATGGTATTGATCGGCAGTTGAAAGCTGATCGAACTGAAGGTCAGGTTATTCAGAGTGATCCCGTTGACCATGTAGTTGACGGTCTCCTCGCGATTGCCGCCGGTATTGATGGCCAGGGAACCCACACCGCGGGAGGGAGATGCGGAGAAAGCCCCTGGTGGAGGCGTCACCGATCCGGGTACGCGTAGACCAAGATCCAAAAAGTAGCGTCCATTGAGCGGCGTCTCCTGGACCATCCTTTGGTCGACGACGTGACCTAATGCCATGGTCGAGCGCTCGAGCAGTTCGTGGTTGGTCGGTACGGTTACGATTTGGGAAACGTCACCCACGCGCAGCTGAAAGTTCTGCGTTATTGTTCGTCCCACTTCGAGCTTGGGCTCGGCGATCTGTGTTTGAAACCCTTCGGCTCTCGCCTCGACCCGATATGACCCGACGGGTAAAGCAGCAAATAGATATCTGCCGCCCGAATCTGTCGTCGCCTTTCTGTAAATGCCGTTGGCGTCGCTACTAACTATCACCTCAGCATCGGAAATCACCGAGGCGTTTTGATCTGTGACCTCTCCTTCGATAGAGGAGTTGGATTGAGCGCTGGTTGTTATAGACAGGAGCAAAAAAGACGCAGTGGTAATTAACGCTGTGGTGAGACAGATAATGCGAGAGGGGGAGAGCACTTGAGTTGATCCTGGATGCGTAGTAGCCGACTCACACAAGTCGCCGGCTTTGCGAATCCTTTAGCTACGAGGAGGGAAACGGAGGCGATCTTCAGTGGTTTTTGATTGTCGATCGATGCCACTAGAGGAAGGGTCCGGATTTCCGTTCAAACGTTAAACTCTGTTCGGCAGCGTACATTAGGCGCAAACGCGGAACAATCCGTAAAAATACGGGTGACGGCTGATTTAGCTTAAGTTGAAATTAACCCCAATTTCATTGCGTATTGAACCAGTTCAGCGGAGGTATTGATGCCCAAACCTTCCATCATTTCGTATTTATGCGATTCTGCAGTCCTGGTTGAAATTCCCAGCTGGGCCGCGATCTCCTTCATCGTGCGACCCTGGGCTATCAAACGCAGTACCTCCCGCTGGCGCGGCGTAAGGTTGAGGCTGTGCGAGGTGCTCCGGTCAGAGGATTGGTCCAATTTCTTATCCATAAACTGCGGCAGGTAGATTTTTCCTTCCGAGACCTGTGTGATTGCAGACATTAATTCCTCACCGACTGACTGCTTAAGGACATACCCTGAGGCCCCACAGCGGAGGGCCTCCTCAACCAGTCCCTCATCAGCATGCATAGTCAGGAATATGATTTTCGCTGAACTACCGTCTTTCTTCAGTTGGCGCACGGCATCAAAGCCATTCATCACAGGCATCGAAATATCAACGATGATGATATCGGGATTCAGAATACTGGCAGCATCCACGAGCGCTTGTCCGTTTTCCACGGACGCCAGTAGCTCGTATTCATTCTGGAACAAGCTTCTGAGCCCTTGCGCAAACATCTTATGATCGTCTGCCAAAAGAATTCTGAGACGTCTCATTGTTTTACCTTAGAGCTATTATGGCCGTCAGTTTAGTGCCCTCTCCGGGACGCGATTCAACTTCGAAAGTCCCGTCCAACAACTTCATACGTTCTTCAGCACTGATCAATCCAATCCCGCTGCCGCGCTTCGCTGCCTCAACATCAAACCCTCTTCCGGAGTCGACGATGGTCATTGTCAAAACCCGTTCGCGTTCTTCCAGAACGATGGATGCAGATGTCGCTTCGGAATGCTTAGTCACATTTCTCAGCGCTTCGAGTGCGATTCGATACAAGCACACTGAAATTTCAAATGCTATTTTTTCTGTTTTGACGTGGGCGGTGAAACTCGTGGAGATTCCTGTCTCTCTTTCGAATTCGAAGAGATACTCTTCCAAGGCCGCTACCAGGCCCAGGTGTTCGAGTGTGACAGGATGTAGTTGATGGGATAACTGCCGGATGTCGTTACCCAGGTCGTTTGCCTGTTTGTAAAGTTCATGTACGTCGGCAAGTATTTCTGATTGTTCAGGCAGTTTGCGCTTAAGGCGGGTGAGTGTCAGCGAAAGCGCCGCGACTCGTTGACTTAAATCGTCGTGCAATTCACGGGAAAGTCGACGTCGCTCAACTTCCTGCGCGTTGATTAGACGGCCCGCGAGAGCCCGCACCTGTTGATGGCTCCGTCGCAATTGCATTTCGGCATTTTTCTCTTTCGTTATGTCCGCATTTACCCCAATCATTCGATCTGGCTTTCCCTGGTCATCGAGCAACACCTTTCCCTTGCCGCGGATCCAACGCACGCTACCGTCCGGCTGCGGCATCCGAAATTCCGCCTCATATTGAGTTGCTTCATCGATTGAGCGATTAATCGATTCCTCAACATTCACACGATCATCCGGATGCAACATGGAATAGAAAGTTTCGGGTGGAACCTCCGGATCAGTTCGCGAAAAGCCAAACATTCGTTTGGTCTCATCGGACCACTTCGTCACAGAGTTTGATATATGCCAATCCCAGGTACCCATTTGGGCAGCACTCAGAGCTATGGTAAGGCGCGCTTCATTCTGTTTTGCATCCTCTCGTGCTCTGCCGAGTTCATGAATAACGGCTGCTAAAAACATTAGCGGCATTGAGATCAAGATGAGAAATAGTTGGATGGAAAGCGCATTCTCCTCAGGTGAATTCTCAATGAACGGCCCACGACCATGTACGGCACTCCAAATGGCCATGAACGTGACGAAGGCGAGTGAGAGATTCAAGCCTTTCGGACCAAAGCGCACCGCCGCCCAAAGCAAAATTGGCAAAGGCGCATACAAAAGTGCTTGCGTGTTAGAAGTTTGGTCCGAACCAAATACGCAGACACCTACAAGCAGAAGTGCAAAAGCCAAGGCGACCTCTTCCAGGCCACGCCTGAGTGATAACCCTCTAAAAGCAGCGAGTGGAGCTGCACCCCACATTACGATCAAAGGGACGATAATCATCTCGGCGAGGACGTTGGAGGCAAAGCGCAGTCGCCATACTTCCCAATAGCTCTCAGTACCCCAG
>DATEPF010000245.1:0-4829 GCA_035273325.1 Pyrinomonadaceae bacterium
CTCGCAGAAGGCTACCAACCCAAGAACATGTTCCCCGCGTACACCAGCGGAACCACGGGCACTCCGGTAAACCTTTGGCGCACTCGCCAAACAATGCGCTCGCTGTATGCGCTTTCGTCTGCGCGCACGAAGGGGTGGCACGGGATAGCGTCTGATGACCGTTGGGCGAAGCTCGGCGGTCAGGTAGTCACACCCGGCAGCCGGCGCGAACCGCCTTTTTGGGTTTGGAACTCGGCGCTTAATCAGCTCTACATGTCGACGTATCACCTCGCACCCGATTTGATTGAGCATTACCTCGATGCCTTGGTCCAGTATCGCGTGAAATACTTGTTCGGCTACACGTCCTCCGTTTTTGCGTTGGCCCAGGAGGCCATTCGGCTGAGCCGGCGCGACCTGAAGATGAAGGTCGTTATCACTGAGGCCGAGCCAATATTCGAACACCAGCGACGAGCGATCGCGGAGGCCTTTCAGTGTCCTGTTCGCGAGACATATGGCATGGGTGAAATGGTTACGGCAGCCAGTGAGTGTGCTGAGGGTACTTTGCATGAGTGGCCGGAAGTTGGCGTGGTTGAGGTAATGGAAAACGGTGAGCCAGTGGCCGATGGAGAATTTGGTGAGCTGGTTGCCACGACGTTGTTGAATGCGGAGATGCCTTTGATTCGATATCGCATCGGCGACCGCGGACGCCGCCGAACAACACCTTCGTGTAGTTGCGATCGACCATTACCGTCGATCGAAATCAGCGAAGCCGGCAGTTACGACCTGTTAGTTACGCCTGATGGCCGGCGCATCCTCGGGCTCGAAGATGTGTTCTTCAATACCCCAATTCGTCAGGCCCAAATCGTACAAGAGCGGCTGGACTTGATCCGCGCGCGCTACGTCCCTGCTCCGGGATTCACTCATGAGTCCGCGCGAGAAATCATCAGGGCGGTTCAGGCCCGGATGAAGGGGGTCGAAGTTGTGCTTGAACCGGTCGTGGACATACCTCGTTCGGCGAACGGTAAGTTCTGGATCCAGGTTTGTAATGTTCCGCAGCACGAGATTGATGCGGTGCTGCACCGGAGTCGCAATCCAGGTCTGGCGCCGATTGGAAGTTAGGTTTTTCGTGTATTTCGTGGGTTTCGTGGATAGTCTTTTATGTCCGAAACTTCGATCCACGAATTACACGAAATAACAGGAATGCTCATGAGAAGTACCCGACTCGCGTTGCTCACGATCTTTGCATTGCCGTTTCCGGTGATTGCTGCGCTCGTCAGCATCCACTGTCAGGGTGCCGCGCTGACAAGTTCATTCACTAATGAACCGATTGCAGAGACCGTGTTGGATCCGGCGACCGCCGGCGGTCAATCCATTACCAGCGTGATCCTTTCTCCGGCAGCAATGACGGGCGGAGAGCCTGCGGCCGGAACGGTCTACCTTCGTTACCCCGCGCCGTCAGGCGGTCTAACAGTAACCCTGCGCGCAAACGGAGCAACACTTCCCGACCGCATTGTAATTCCGCAAGGTAAATCGAGCGTGTCATTCGCCATTACAACTAAGCCAGTAAATTCGGCTGCCACCGTCAACGTCTCCGCCACCTGCCAAAACGCGACCGTGACAACCGCGATGATGGTACTGCCGGCCGCAAAACGAGTTTGGTATGTCTCTCCCAAGGGCAATCCGATGGCTGCCGGGACCGCTTCATCGCCGTGGGACCTCGCAACCGCTTTATCACATGGACCAGGCGGCAACCTGGTTAGACCCGGCGATCGAATCTGGTTGCGCGGCGGACGCTACACAGGGACATTTGTCAGTGCGCTCAAAGGAACGGCGCAGGCGCCGATCATTGTGCGCGCCTTTCCCGGCGAACGAGTAATCATCGATAAGGCCGCAGCCAACGTTCTGAAACAACCCGCATTGAAAGTTAAAGGTCCATGGGTGTGGTTCTGGGGTATCGAAGTGATGAACTCCAATACTGATCGCCGCCGCAATAGTCCTTACAGTGACAAGGACGAACCCTGGCGCGGCTCCGGGGTCGATGTCTACGCTGCAAACGTGAAGTTAATCAACATGATTTTCCATGACAACGGTCACGGCGTTTGGGACAAACAGGATATGACCGAAGTGCACGGCAGTTTGTTTTTCTACAACGGCAACAACAAACGCGAACACGCCCTGTACGTGGGCAATGCGGCCGGCACCAAATACATAACCGACAATATCGTCTTCGCCCAGGGTGGTTATGGAATCCTCGGTCATTCAGATTCCAATTCCAGTTCTCAAAAAGGTCTTCATCTCGAAGGCAACATAACCTTCAACAACGGAATATTGACCGCCGACGATCAGCGCACCGGCAATCTTCAGGTGGGCGGCGTGAAAGGTGTTTCGGCTGAGCGCGTCGTCATTAGTAACAACTACGTCTATAACGCCCCCACGAACGCAGAGAACAAAAACAACGGCATTCGCGTGGGTTACGAAGACATGCTAAACCGCGACGTCAAGCTGCTTGATAACTATGTCGTCAGTAAAATTCCAGTGCGTCTCTGGTGGTGGGAACAGGTCGATTTTGTCGGAAACACAATTTACTCAAGCGACGAAGCTCTGGAACTGAAGATGCCGCGCGGCATCAATTCCAGAGGTTATCGTTGGGATTTCAATACCTACCTTTCCGACTCCAACGTCAGGCTTAAGTTTGCCAGTGATTCCGGCGTGTTGGGCTTCTCGCAATGGCGGCAGGAAACAGGGTTTGACGCGCACAGTCAATTTCGGACCGGCCAACCGTCCGGGGTACAGGTGTTTGTCCGCCCCAATCGTTATGAACCAGGTCGCGGCAATATCGTGGTCTACAACTGGGACTTACGCGATAGCGTCGGCGTGGATGTCAGCGCAGTTCTAACACCGGGCACACAGTTTGAGATACGTGACGCGCAAAACTATTTCGGAGAACCCGTGCTTCGTGGTGTTTACAAGGGGGGAACGCTGCAGCTCCCAACCAGGCTTTCCAGAGTTGCCGCCCCGGTCGGAAACGTCGAGCGGTTGCCGGTCCACACGGCGCCGCAGTTCCTGGTCTTTGTAATTCAACCGGTTGGTTGTCCGACATGCTTCAGCTCGTCGGTGTTACACAATGGGTCAACTCCAAGTCCAAATCCGACAAGCTGAAGCACGTCGCACATTTTGTCCCGCAAAACTCTGGAAGTGCCAACCTATTCCTTGTTTCTTTCGAGCATACAGTTCCACCGAAGTGCCCCTCTCTGGTCCAGGATGATTTGAAAACCGGAGAGTTTTCGGAACGGCATACCGAAAGAGTCTGGTTGGTTTGAATCAACAACTTTCGGCAATCAATTTTCCCGTGTCTGGATTTGTCCACCTGACACCTGGAAGGAACCACTTATGAACATCTCAATTCCAGGAATCGCTAAAGGCTTATCGCTTAGCATTACCTTACTGATCACTCTGACGCTCGGGCAAAGTGTTGCTAAAGCGGACGAAGTCTTTGTCGCCGGCCACACCAATGGTTGCTTCGCGCCATGTGTGCCAGTAAATAGCCCCAACCCTCAGGTTCCCACACCGTCGCTGTTCGGTCTGACATTTCAGAACAGCACGTTCCAGGGCGTGACGGCGAACGGGTTTCTGGCGTTCGGGGGAATGCCGGTAATGCCTCCGGCGCAAGGCACGAACAACTTCGGTTCGTTCTTTCTCGATTCAACGATCCCGGCGACTTACGACGGCAACACCTTTAGATTGCGCATCACGTTCACTGCACCGCAGGGAATCGGAGATCCGTCGCAGGTGTTCAACGCCGACATTATTGGCGTCGTTCGGTCTGATGAAAGCGGCGGCGTGCGAATCGACTTCGGCCAGACCGCAAATCAGGGCGTGCTGTTCACGTTCAACGATCTGAACTGTGAACCGAACCCGTTGCCGGCCCATGCGCCCCCGGGTCAGCAGGTTACGTGCGGCAGTGGCACTTTGCGATTGCGCCTGAATGACTTGTCCATCAACCCGGGACAGGTGGCGTCAATTACGGGCGATATCACGGCGCAGCAAACGCCGATTCCTGAACCCGCCACGATGATTTTGTTGGGAAGCGGATTGACAGGTCTGGCTGCCTATCGACGCCGTCGGCGCAAGGCTGCACTTAAAGAGCAGGAATAAACCTTCAACGTTATTAGAAACGGCCCCTCGGAAGCTCGCGCTTTCGAGGGGCTTTTTCGTGTTTCCGTTCGAGTTCTTCTGGGAGGAGGAAACGCCATTGCAGAACCGCTGGGCGGTAGCCAGCGGATGCCGGCATTCAACTTTATTCTGGTAGCGGCGCACCCTGGTCGTACTTAACGTACGCGATTGCCGCATCAAGGTCCTTTTCGGTCCACAGATATCTCTTACTTCCTCTCCTAACCCAGGGACTGAGATCACTGCGCCAACAACCGGCTTCACGCATCTTTCGGGTAGCATTTGCTTTCAATGCATTAAGAACAACTTTAGCTTTGCACGGCGCCGTGACGACTGAGTGCACATGGTTGGTACGGATGTTGGATTCCCATAACTCCCATTTTCGAATGCGACACGTTTCTTTTATCGCGTCGAGCACAACCCGACGCCTCCATTTGTTTAGTTCGACGGGCGGCTGTTTCAGCAGTCCCTCGTTGTACTTCTTGCGCTTGGCATCGGCTATTAATCGAGGTGCTCCATATCGATTGTGTAAACGATCTACTGAACCGGCGGTACCATGCAGCCAAGTGCCGTAGGCGCGAAACGTAATGAAGTAGGCTAACGGAATACGTTCAATCGAGAAGTCACGATCGGTTGGCATATGGGAAATACTTATACCAACGCTCGGTGAGAAATCATGA
>DATEPF010000246.1:0-22043 GCA_035273325.1 Pyrinomonadaceae bacterium
CGGAGACGGCAGTGAACAAATAGCTACCGGCCGTAGCGTGTAATGTCCGCAACCTCCATCGCCAAAAAGACTAATGCCCAACCAGCGTGACAAGCTGGTTGGGCATCAGAAGCATCCTTCCGCGATGCTATTAGAGCTGAAGGGACCTAAGCAGTATTACTCAAACTCCAGTACGAGGTCCTCTTCACAAAAATCGAACTTGGTCGCCGGCGATTCTCCGCCGTCAGCGAATTTCGCTTTAATCCATTGTTCACAATTACCTTCGTCCGTTGATTTGTCCCAGACCAAGGTGACAGTTTTACCGGCCGGGATGCCCTGGCCGATATCAAACTCACCGTAATTCTTCCCATCTTCCGATGCTAAGAGTGCGGTTATGGCACTTCTGCTTTTGTTATGTACCTTGTAGGTGTATTCAACGGTCGTTACCTTGTAGGCTCGAGCCTGGGTAAAGCTGACCGTCATTACTGCAAGCGCGATGACAAGCACACAAACTTTCACAACTGGGTTCTTCAATGTCACTGAAACGTTCTCCTGTATGTTGGTTTTCGGGGTTGGTTTTTATGCGAAAGGCGCGCGACATAATATACGCAGATCATACGCGGTGCAATCAGCGGTTTAATGTTGATTCGTCTATTCCCCTTGGCGCCAAACCCGGCTTCGCGTAGATCGATCATACTCTTGAGGCCCTTTCTAAGATGAAAGCCACAATCGAAGTCGACATTTTGCTTAACGCGTGGAGAACCAACAATCGCGTCACGACATTTCTTATCGAGCACATCCCGGACGAACTTTGGGCAGCAACTGTGCCAGGTGCGCCGCGACGAACCGTACGGATGATCGCCGGCCACATGCATAACGCCCGCTGTATGTGGATTAAGACTTTGGGAACCGAGCACGGGATTGTTACACCCCGTCCGGTTAACCGCTATAAGGTCGGTCGCAGGCAACTTTGTTTGGCACTGGCACGGAGTGGGCGCGGTATCTCCAGTCTACTAAAGCTCGGGGGCGACAATGGCGGCATCATTCCGGCGTCGTCTACATATGCCTGGCGTAATCTTCCCTTGGACGTAGCACACGTTCTGACATACTTCGCTGCACATGAAGGTCACCATCGCGGCCAGATCGTGATGACCGCTCGTCAACTGGGCCACCGACTTCCCATTGAAGTGACCGGCGGTCTCTGGCACTGGACGAAGCGTTGAGTTTTTCGTTTCGTGTAATTCGTGGATCGATTAGTTTGGCGTAAAAAAACGATCCACGAAATACACGAAATAACACAAAACAGTTGCTGACTACGGAAATTTAAGAACAAACCCGCGAATGCAAACGTACACACAGCATGAATACCTCCGAGAGTGACTCCCCAATCCGCCAGGATGTTCAGTCCGTTCGTAGCGCCGGTGAACCGGCAGACCAAACTGAACCAACATCCAAAAACTCGAGCGAGCCCAAATTGCGAAAGCCACCGCGTCTTTGGCCCGGAATAATCGCGGCCGTGCTACTGGTCCTGTTCCGATTCGTTGTTCCGGCCGTAGCTCCGAACGCAATGATCTTTGGTGTCCCCGGCTTCGCTCTGGGATTGCTGGGCGCATTCATCTGCGCCCTGCTGATACTGCTGTGGTGGCTCTTCTTCAGTCGCCTGCCTTGGGTCGAACGTCTCGCTGCCATCCCTTTAATCATATTCACGCTCTTCATCACCAACCGGCTCGTCCACGAATCCATCAGCGGCGGTGCGATGGGCAATCTGCTTTACGTTCTCGCGATTCCGGTCTTGTGTCTGGCGTTGGTTGTTTGGGCGGTCTTCAGTCAGCGACTACGACTATCGCTCTGGCCCCGGCGGATCGCGCTGGCAGGAATACTCTTCTTGGTGGGCGCGCTCTTTTTACCCTTGCGGACTGGCGGCATCACGTCTTCATTCGATAATGATTTTCATTGGCGGTGGTCCAAAACTCCCGAGGACCATCTGGTAGCACAAGGCGAGGAACCTGCCGGTCCCATTGCTCCGGCGATTAACACATTGGATTGGCCGGGGTTTAGAGGCCCGCAACGCGACGGCATTGTTCGTGGTGTACAGATCAAGACTGATTGGGCCAGCTCGCCCCCCGTCGAAATGTGGCGCCGGCCGGTAGGACCGGGCTGGTCCTCTTTCTCGGTTCAGAACGGGCGCTTCTATACACAGGAACAGCGCGGTGCGCAGGAACTTGTGGCATGTTACGACGTGGCGACAGGCAAGCAGGTGTGGAAACATGGCGACTCCGCCCGGTTTTATGAGTCGAACGGTGGCGCCGGCCCACGTGGCACACCGACGCTGCATAACGGTCGCGTGTATGCGCTTGGCGCCACGGGAATCCTGAACGTGCTCGACGCCGCCACGGGAGAGGTAATCTGGTCCCGAAATGCGGTAAACGATACCGGCGCGAAAATTCCTGCCTGGGGTATCTCCGCATCGCCGTTGATCGTGAATGACCTGGTCATCGTCGCGGCCTCCGGCACTCTGGCAGCTTACGATCTTGCTAACGGAACACCGCGTTGGGTCGGCCCGGCGGGACGCGCCAGTTATAGTTCTCCTCATCTCGTCACTATCGGAGGCGTGCCCCAGGTTGTTTTGTTAAACGCAGATGGGGCCACGGCGTTTTCCCCTGCCGACGGCACTCGTCTTTGGGCACACGCCTGGGATGGAGTTCCGATCGTTCAGCCAAATGTGACCGGCGATGGCGACATGTTGATCGCGGTCAGCGAAAGCAGCGGCACGCGCCGCCTCGCCGTCGCGAAGGGGGCGAATGGATGGACTGCTGAAGAACGGTGGACGTCAGAGGACATGAACCCCTACTTCAACGACTTCGTAATTCACAAAGGCCACGCGTATGGCTTCAACGGCAACAGCGTCGTCTGTATCGATCTGGCAAACGGAACGCGCAAGTGGCGAGGTGGAGGTTACGGTAATGGGCAGTTGGTGCTGTTAGCTGATCAGGACCTCCTCGTTATCCTGTCAGAGGAAGGCGATATTGCGCTGGTTAAAGCTGTTAGCGATCAGTTCACTGAACTGGCGCGACGCCCGGGCATTAAAGGAAAGACGTGGAACCATCCGGTGTTGGCCGGAGGCATCCTGCTGCTGCGGAACAGCGAAGAGATGGCGGCGTATCGTTTGTCACTGGCTGGCACTTAGATCTATCAAACCACTCCTTGTTGAGGGGAATGGGGAAAGGGGAAGGGGTAACATGAAGTCCGCTGTTGCCCGCGTACCCTTACCCATTCGCCTGTCCCCTTCGCCCTTTCCCCATTCCCCTTTCCCCATATCTCGTCGGGTGGCTCTTTCAAATGAGCGCAAACGCCCGCACCGGAAACGTACCAAAAGCTTTTACCTTGACGGGCACTGCAAAAAACTTGAAACCGTCATCGGGCACCGCCGCCAGGTTGCGCATGTGTTCCACAATTGGAATCCCAGCCCCCAGCAGTATTGAATGCGCCGGTCGCGAAGCGTCCGCAGTGTCGTCAATGTTGTAAGAGTCGATACCAACTACGGCCGCGCCGTGTTCTGCAAGGTAGGTAGCGGCCTCAGTCGTCACGAATGGATGCATGCCGTTCCAATATGTGTCTGTTCGCCAATGCCTGTCCCAGCCCGTATGAAACAAAACGGCGATGCCGCTTACGGCGATGCCTGCTACGTCAGCCAGGGAGATGGCTCGATCATTAGGCGGCAGTTTACGAACAACCACCGCATCGACGTTGGCTAGCGTATGAAGATCGAGCTGGGATAAATCAACTCCATCCGCATAGCGATGAAATGGACTGTCAATATAAGTGCCGGTGTTTGCCACCATTTCTATTTTGCCGATGTGAAACTCTGTTCCCGGCGCGTACAACGTTCGCGACTGCTCGCGCGTGAGATGATCGGAAATCACAGGCGCCGGCAACCCGTTGTAAGTAATCATGCCGGCTTCCACGGTGTGACTGAGGTCGATGAGTTTGTAATCGCTCATAAGCAAGTTGTGGATCAACTCTGGAAATACACCATTCGCAACCGCATTCGCGCCGATCCGCAAATTCGGAACCAAGAGCTGTGCCGACCTGGATACTACAGTCACCTCGGTTTTCAGAATTGAGTAGGCGAAATCCGGTCGCTACTGAGATTGTCTGAAACACTATTGGCGCGACGAATAACGCTGAAAGCGTTCGCTAATTTCAGCCCGGGGTTTGCTTTGAAACCCTGGGTGATCAGATTTCGCAAGACATTCCTCGCAACTCTGAAAGAGTTGCGAACGCTTTCGCAGCCACACGGACGCAACTCCTTCAGAGTTGCGTCTTCGACATATGGGACATGCATGTACCGTAGGGTTGCCAAAGCGCAACCCTGGGCTGAAATTAGCGAACGCTTTCAGCGTTGTTGGCGCCTCGGGATCTTCCAACTTAGTTTTCTACGATCGTTGTTTCAGAGTTGCATCTTGCGATCTGGCCGCTACCGCTTCCGTTCTGCTTTGTCAATTAGAAGTTCCTTATTCATCAAACTTTTTTTGCTGCGTCATTACCTGAAACTTCGCCGCCATACCATCGGGCAAAATCATCTCGCGGGCGTCTGTGCTAAGACGAATTCTCTCGGCGTCAGTTCGCGCATTCCGGCTTTCAATCTCAAGTTGGCCCAACAGGCCTTCATCGATCAGGAATTTGTCCTGTCGCTTGAAGCTGACCACCTCGAGTTGATGCTGTTCGCCAATTTTCTCAACCGCGGTCCAGTTAACACTTGCCGTCAGGTCGCAGCCGCCGGGCTCCGCGAGCACGTCTTCGATGAACGAGTGTCGGCGAAAACCTCGCAAGGTGCCGGACCCTTGATTCTCTGCGATGTACAGCTCCCGGGCCTGGTAACCGTAGTCCACGGACACGACGAAACCCGCTTTCAAAGAAGCAGCTACAGTACTAAACCAATTCTCGAGTTCCAGGTTAACTTCAATCGTCTGTCGTTCCGGTAACTCGATCCCGCATAGATCAAGATTGGCCTGCAGCCGCGGCGTCGATGGAGATTTCAAAGTCCAACCGAACTCTCCATTAGCATTTGCGTCAACGTAAAACTCCTTCAACTCCCCACCATGCAGCGTGACGCGATGAACCTGAAAAGCGTCGAGGAGCTCGTTTGAAAAGATCACACCCGGTTTCAAGGTGATGTCCCGCAGCCGAGCGAATTCAACGCGTCCGGTAAACGATTTTGTTATTTCGCGGCAGCGTTGCTCAGCAGACGGGCTTAGTTCGTCGATAACATAACGCGTCGCCGCAAACACCTCTGGAAAGGTACCAGCCAGTGTTCGTAATACTCCGCGCGCAAAGTAGCCGCTGCCGGCGCCGGCCTCGAGAATGGTCCACTCCGCGGGACTGCCAAGCTGTTCGTATAAACAGGCAAAGTAACGGGCGAAGGTGGCAGCAAATAATTCGCTGCGTTCAGGACTGGTTCGGTAGTCCCCCTCCCGGCCCCACCGTTCGACATCGTCTCTGCAGTAGTAACCGTCGTCCGGATCGTAAAGAGCAGTCCGCATAAACTCGGCAAACGTGATGGGACCCGCCGACTGAATGCGGCTAAATAGCCGTTTGCTTACTGATGCGGAGGCGGTTCCAATCATGGAGTACGTCGATTATTTCGTGTCGTTTCGTGTAATTCGTGGATCGTTCTTTTGCCAGATAAAAACCGATCCACGAATTACACGAAGTAAACGAAATAGTTAGCGAGTCTTTGGATCTTCCCTGTCGAGTAGTCTTGTTGTGTTTTCCGTAACGCTGGGTGGCTGATAAATCTCGGCGGTCTGTGGTCGTCTCCAATTAGCAGTTGCCTGACTTGCCGGCGCAGGTGGTAACGCCGTATGGCGCGCGGCACCCTCGACCTGTGCGGGCGCATAGTTGGTGTTCGCTTCGGTAGGGTATCGCGGGTTTGCGTCTTCCATAATGAGCGCATACAAAATCCGCAACAGACCTCCTACAAAACAGAGTACGGCAGCCAACGGTATGAAAAGCGGCGCGATCGGCTCGAAGAGATTGACAGTAATAATGGCCATCAGCGGCACGACCAGCAGCGTGCTCAGCATTAAGATGGCGCCCTGACGAACTCCCTTGCTTCGAGGTGACAGAGGTGCGTCGGGCGGACGTTGCATGTAGCGCTGAGGTATCTGTCCGCCGGAATTCATCACGACGTTTACACCTTCAAGAAGGAAACCGCATCTCGAACAGAACCGCACGACGTCGGAAATCTGTTGCTGTCCGCACTGTGGACAATACATTGATGACCTCAGATAGATTTCCCTCCCTTTTGGGAGGGGTTCGGGGAGGGCTTGCACCCAGTTAATGCTTTTCGTCGAAAGGAGGCGTCAACGATGCCACTACCACTCAAAGTCTTTTCACATTCAGGTGATCGCGCTCCCTACAAGAACCACAAGCAGACGGCTCAGGCCTTCTCCCTAGCTCTCTCCCCAGCGGGGAGAGGGAAAGATCGCCTCTCGCGAGACATTGTTCGAATGCGGCTAGATAATAAACCCGCGGGCATCGCTACGGGAAACAAACTTATCGCCAGCCTGTCCCTGGCAGGTGGTTGCTCTTTGAAGTGTGTCGAGTAGCAGATCGATTAAGGCCTGCGATTGGTGCGTCGGAGTTGCGATCTGTTTCGTCAAACATGAGTCGTCGGTAAAACTGGCGAATGCTCGCCTGCGCACGGCTTCGACTTCCTCCAGGTGTTCCATAACTTTCGCCGGCGTCGTCAGATGTTCAGGCAGTGTCCATTCAAAGGGGTCGTCCCAGAGGTTAGCCGTGATGCCTCCAAAAGTTTGTTCGATCACGGCGGCGCTACGCAGAACGCTTTCACCGATGGAAAGGACTGCGCCGCGTGGTTCGTAAAGTTGTTCAATAGCGGCGCGTTGGACGATGTCACAGGAGCCGGCGTGCAAACGCGCAAACGCTCGGTCAAGACTTGCCACGATGTGTCGCTTGCCGAGCGCCTGCGCGCTAAGTTGTTCGTCCATAGGACCCGGTTTAGTTGTCCCTTGCCCGCCGATCGTTCTCCTCGAGCACGGTTCCGAAATTACGACCGCCAAAATTGAATCCGGTATAGATACGACCTTTGGCGCCTACGCGTGCGCCGCGCGCCGGCACACCCCGGCGGGTTACTACCCAGAGGCGGCCAGTGCCATCGTCGATCTCGTAAGCGCCATTTCCCAGCACTCCGTAACTATCGCGTACGGTGCCGACGATAGCTACTTCCTTGTCGCGGTAGCGTCCCGGATCAGCGTTGATTTTTGAAATTGTGGTGGCTTCTTTGGGACAGGCTGTCAGCAGGAATACCGCTGCAAGAATCAGCGATAAGGAACCAAGTCGTTTTACCAAAAGCATAGCGTCTCCTTTTCAAGTTGGACTCGTCAATGGGAGAGCGCCACATCCGTAAAGGCTAAGACAAAGGATGCAAGTTTGCGACAAACAGTTTCCCAACCTGATCTATTTTCGATGCGTTCAAGATAGGGTGATTTAGTTCAAAAGACAAACGGAAGAGAAGTCGCGGGTTTGCTTTCCTCCATTCCTCCAAAACAGCGGGGGTTCAACTCACATACAACCGTGCAAGAAACCGACTAAAATCCCACCAACGGCAGTTGGTGGTCGTTCAGATCCAACCTACACAGGATTGGTCCAACTTAACGCGAATCCCACCAACGGCAGTTGGTGGTTGGTTCAGATCTAACCTACACACACGTCCCACGTCATCAACAATAAATCCCACGAACCTCAGTTGGTGGTCTATGCCGATCTTGCTAAATAAGCCCATACAAAAACTCTTGTAATCCGAGGAGCATGGTAGATCTACTTCCTCAGTTCCGGTACGACACGAACGATCCTACACTGCCTCGGTGTTTGTCGCGCCTCTTACTGAACTGTCCTGGGCTTACCAACTTCATTACTATTTGTGTTTCCGAACTTACCGTCGCCAACAGTTATTCGCTTCCAAAAACAATTCACACACTCTGCTTGAGATTGTGAATGAGATCTGCTCGCGTCACGACTACCATCTGCTGCAAAGCAAGAGTTACGCGGACCAGTTACGTTCCCTCGTCAGCCTTCGACCTGACCAATCTATCTCTGACGTTGTCCGGGTGGTAAAAACAAACGCCGCGCGCGAATGTCGTGTACAACTGAAACTGGATACACCAGTTTGGGCGCGCGGCTTTCTCGCAAGGAGCATTGGACGCATGCGCATCAGCGCGGTACGACAATATCTGGCCGAGCAAGCCGAGCATCATGGGTATGCGGCGCGACTCTTACCCCCCATCTACAGTTATCGGGCAACAAGACCGGACGAACTCCGAAGCCCGCGAGCGGTGTTTGATTTGAACTACCATATAGTTTTTGCGACGTTTCGGCGCAAAGGCATATTTACCTCCGGCCTGGGCCAAGCCCTGGCCGACTATTGGCTAAACGTCGCAGCAAAACGCGGTTTTGCGATTGACCAGCTAACGATAGTACCTGATCACATTCACCTGCTTATTCGAACGCTGCCGAGTGTTAGTATCGAACAATGTGCGCTTTCGCTTCTAAACAACGGTCAACATTTGATTGTGAAGCAATACCCACAGATATTAATAGACGTTGGTCTGCGTCAGTTATGGCAGCCCTCGTCCTATGCCGGAACCTGCGGAGTAATTTCGACGGCGCTTATGAAGAAATGGTTGAGCGAATAGGCTGGATCTGAACAATCCACCAACTTCCGTTGGTGGGATTCAGAGATTTATCTTTTCAATGTAACGTAGGCCGGATCTGAACAATCCACCAACTTCCGTTGGTGGAATTGAAACTTCTCAGGAAGACGTTGAATGCAATCAAAAGGGCCGACTTTAAAGCGGCCCTTGATTCAAATCAGTGAAGAATTCGCCTACTTACCAAACCAACCAATTGGCTTACCCGAGAGGTCCACCCAAACACTCTTTACGTTGGTATACATCTCGAGAGCATGCTTGCCCATTTCGCGGCCGTAACCCGACTGTTTGTAACCGCCAAATGGTGAAGCTGCGTTGAACATGTTGTAGGTATTGATCCAAATCACGCCCGCCTTAATCTCCTTCGCAAACCGGTGGGCGCGCGTAATGTTGGTGGTCCAAATGCCGGCTGACAAACCGTAAATCGTTTCGTTAGCCTGACGGATCAAGTCGTCCTCATCCTTGAAGCTGAGGATCGAAACAACCGGTCCAAAAATTTCTTCCTGGGCGACACGCATCTGGTTGTTCACATCACCAAAGATTGTCGGCTGGAAGAAGTAGCCTTTTTGAAACTCGGGATCGAGCTGTGGCGCACATCCGCCGGTAACAACTGACGCGCCTTCCCCCTTTGCGATGTCGACATATCCCTTGATCCGATTCAGTTGTTCCTCCGAAACCTGCGGACCCATCTGAGTGCTTTGGTCCATCGGGTTGCCGACCTTAATCCTCGCCGACTTCTCTTTGAGCCGTTCGATGAATTCGTCCTTCACCGGATCCTGAACAAACAATCGCGATCCGGCACAACACACCTGGCCCTGATTGAAGAAGATACCCATCATCGCGCCGTTCACCGCCTGATCGATGTCCGCATCGGCGAACACGATGTTTGGCGCTTTGCCGCCCAACTCCAGCGAAACTTTGGTCAGGTTATCAGCCGCGGCCCTCGCAATTATTTTTCCAACTTCGGTTGAGCCCGTAAACGCGACCTTGTCGATGTCAGGGTGCGATGCCAGCGCCGCCCCGGCTGTTTCACCGTATCCCGGAACGATGTTTACCACCCCCTCAGGAAAACCCGCTTCCTGAATTAACTTGCCGAGTTCCATTGCCGTCACGGGAGTTTGTTCAGCCGGCTTCAGCACCACTGTATTGCCAGCGGCCAGGGCTGGACCAAGTTTCCACGCGGCCATCAACAGAGGGAAGTTCCAGGGAATGATCTGTCCACAGACGCCTACCGGTTCGCGCAATGTGTAGTTGAACATCTGGCCCGGGACGGGAATAGTTTCCCCTTCGATCTTCGTGGCCCATCCGGCGAAGTACTCAAAATTTTCCGCGACCTGCGGCAAATCTACGTATGTTGATTCCTTAATCGGTTTGCCGTTGTCTGCCGTTTCCAGTGCGGCCAGTTCCGGAGTCTTCGCTTCGATCAACTGCGACAGCTTGTACATCAGCCGGCCGCGATCGCGGGCACTCATCTTGCCCCACTTGCCCTCGAACGCTTTGCGAGCGGCCTTAACGGCCTTATCAATGTCTGCCTTGTCGGCTTCTGCCACCTCAGCCAGCGTTTCGCCGGTTGAAGGATTTGGCGTCGTGAACGTCTTACCGGATTCGGCGTCGACCCACTGTCCGTCTATTAACAATTGATACTTACGTGGGGAACTTGTTCCTGCGGGTTGTGCGGATGACATTGCTTATCTCCTGTTGCTATGACAAATCTGAGTTTGTCGCTCTGGCTTACTAACCGGGTGGTGCCGGTCTTCAGCTAAAAATCGGTGGTTCCGGCGAGGAGTTGCCTCAACACGTACGGGAGAATTCCACCGTGCCGGTAGTAGTCGACTTCAATCGGCGTATCGATTCGCAGTATCACAGCGATCTCTTCGGAGTCGCCCGACGCGCGATTAATTCTCAATTGCAGATGTTGTAACGGTTTGACTCCTTTGTCTAATCCAATCAGATCAAAAGTTTCCGTGCCTTCCAACTTTAAAGACGATGCGCTTGCGCCATCGAGGAACTGGCATGGCAACACACCCATACCAACGAGGTTGCTGCGATGGATGCGCTCAAAACTCTGCGCAATGACCGCTTTCACGCCGAGCAGGCGCGTGCCCTTTGCGGCCCAGTCTCGCGAACTTCCGGTTCCATACTCCTGTCCGGCAACAACAATGAGTGGTGTGCCGGCCTCCTGATACTTCATCGCGGCGTCGTAAATACTCATCCGTTCGCCATCCGGTTGGAACATGGTGACGCCACCTTCGACACCGGGAACCATTAGGTTCTTGATGCGAACGTTGGCAAATGTTCCGCGCACCATGACCTCATGATTGCCGCGACGCGCGCCGTAACTATTGAAGTCCGCGACGGACACGCCTTTTGACTGTAGGTAGAGGCCCGCCGGAGAGTGTGGCTTGATAGCGCCTGCCGGGCTGATGTGGTCCGTGGTAACAGAGTCGCCGAAAATCGCCAGGGGGCGGGCGCCAACCACATCTGCAAAGTCACCGACAGCGTTGCTAAAGTTTTCGAAGTAAGGCGGCTCCTGAATATACGTTGATTCCGGTTCCCACTCGTAAACCATGCCGCTCGACGTGGGAATATCGTTCCACATCGGGTTCTTATTTGCGAAGTCGCTGTAAAGCTTGCGATAGGTTTCAGCATCGAGCGCGCTGCGCAACATGTCAGCCACTTCCTGCATGGTGGGCCACAAATCGCGCAAATAAACGTCGTTGCCGTCTGAGCCTTTGCCGATGGGCTCCTTCGAAAGATCAATGTCGATTCGGCCAGCAAGTGCAAAGGCCACTACTAGCGGCGGGCTCATCAGAAAATTGGCCTTGATACTCTGATGCACACGCGCTTCAAAATTACGATTACCTGACAGCACGCTGGCGGCGACGAGATCGTGATCACTTAGTACGTTTTCGATGTTTGGATCGAGTGGACCGGAGTTGCCGATGCAGGTGGTGCAACCATAACCAACCAAATTGAAACCGAGCTGGTCCAAATACTGCTGCAGTCCGGTACGCTGCAAGTATTCAGTCACTACGCGGGAGCCAGGCGCCAGAGAATTCTTAACCGCCGCGCGCACTTTTAGGCCCCGCTCGACAGCCTTTTTGGCGAGCAAGCCGGCAGCCAACATCACGCTTGGATTCGAAGTGTTGGTACACGAAGTAATCGCCGCGATCAAAACATCGCCGTGGCCCAGGTCGACTTCCGCCGCCGGAAACTCTTCCGGATCAACTTCTTCGACACGGTCGGGTGTCGGACGGTTGTTTACCATCTCCGTTTCGGTCCAAACACTCGTAGCTTGTCGCGATTCGGCCCCCAATGCAGCCACCGGAATAGTCTCAGGGCGCTGCTCGCCGCCGCCCGCCACTAAACGCCGGTCGATGTCGACGGTTCCGATACGTGCAAAGTAACGCGAGTTGACCTCATCAGAAGTTTTTCCATACCCGCCTTCATTAACCGGCTTCTGCAAGAGACTAAGGAACTGTTCCTTGATGTTTGGCAGCTCGATCCGGTCCTGCGGGCGCTTGGGACCGGCGACACTCGGAACGATTGAACCGAGATCCAACTCGAGTACTTGCGTGTATTCGCATTCATCCTTCTGCGGAATTCCGAACAGCCCTTGTGCTTGGTAGTAATTACGAACTGCCTCAATGTGTTTAGCAGGACGCCCAGTGGCCTCGAGGTACCTACAAGTTTCTTCATCAACCGGAAAGAAGCCCATCGTTGCGCCATACTCGGGAGACATGTTGGCAATGGTGGCCCGATCAGGAACTGAAAGATTAGTCGCGCCTTCGCCGTGAAACTCGACAAACTTCCCGACCACCTTCGCCTGACGCAACATTTCGGTTACGCGCAACACGAGATCGGTCGCAGTAACCCCTTCTTTAAGTGTGCCGCTCATGTGCACACCGATCACGTCTGGAGTCAAAAAGTAAACAGGCTGGCCCAACATCGCGGCCTCGGCTTCGATACCACCAACGCCCCAGCCGACGATACCGAGACCGTTAATCATGGTCGTATGTGAATCAGTGCCAACTAACGTGTCTGGATAGTAGACGCCATTCTTTTCCCAAACGTTCTTTCCCAGAAACTCGAGATTCACCTGATGGCAAATACCGATGCCAGGAGGAATCACGGCGAAACCGTCAAACGCCTGAGTGCCCCACTTGAGGAACTGATACCGGGACGTATTGCGTTTGAACTCCATCGCCATGTTCTTTTCAAACGCATCTTTGGTGCTCGCAAAGTCCACCTGGACCGAGTGGTCAATCACCAGATCAGCGGGAGCAAGTGGCTCAATCACGCCAGGATTTTTTCCGAGTCTTTTTACGGCCGAACGCATGGCGGCAAGATCCACCAACAGGGGCACGCCGGTGAAGTCCTGAAGCAGAACGCGCGCGACTACAAATGGAACTTCTTCAGTTCGCTCGCCTTTGGGTTGCCAGTTTGCGATTGAGATGACGTCGTCGTCGTTGATCCGGTTGCCGTCGCAGTTTCTCAGGACCGATTCAAGGACAATGCGAATGCTGACAGGCAGTTTTGAAACTGGTGCGACACCGTCTTTTTCGAGTTGTGGAAGCGAATAAAACTGTGCGGACTTGCCTGGACCCGGTGCGAACGTTTGCAGAGAATTGAATCGGCTTTGTGACATAGAAAGCGAAGCGCGGCTTGCGATGCTCGATCGCGAAAAATGCTTGTTGTTTAGTAGATATCCTCAGTTTAAAGACCGTGTCGCTGATCGTCAAGCAGGTGTCCGGTTGGTTAATCGCTGGTTCATCTTTGTGTCGCAACTTAAAGATTTGTACTGCGTTGCTCGCATTTCTAGTGTTCTGATATAGTCTTAAACAATTCCCCCGCAACTTAGTAAGTAATCGGCGAGCGCAGAGTGCGCGTGCTGCAGTCGAATGTTCAAGGAGAGGTTATGGCCAAGAAACCCGCAGACGAATTCTATCTGAGCAACAATCCGGACTATGTTCCGAATCCGGAGATTGAGGAGTTCATGGAGGAAGAAATCTCGCGGGCGCCGAAGGACCCTGAACAATTAGCGCATCGTCTGCGCGAAAATACGGCAGCATCGCCGAGAGACGCCGGGGGCGACCTCGACGCATCATGGGAAGACGTTAACGACAGCGGTTCTGAATCCGTTTCCGGGCACAATCCAACTCCGGACCAATCGATAGCCGAAGAAAATGC
Source organism: Pyrinomonadaceae bacterium (assembly GCA_035273325.1). Taxonomy (GTDB): domain Bacteria; phylum Acidobacteriota; class Blastocatellia; order Pyrinomonadales; family Pyrinomonadaceae; genus PSRF01. Next base: position 13,902 of record DATEPF010000246.1, read on the forward strand.
GAATGCAATGGGAGTGAACTTTGAAGACAACGAGGAACTGGATTTTCTCGGCAAGATCGAACGCCGCGACCGCGATCGGTTTGAACTGGAGGAAAGCTCCAAGGCCGACGACAATACAATTTAGTCAAACAACACCTTTGCCTTTGCCGTGACTTTGCGGTAAACGCGCTGCTGTCTACTGGATCGCGGGAGTACCGCCCGCACTGAGCGAAGCGAACACTTAGTTCCCCAACCTAATCATTCCGAGAAAACCAGGCACCTCGCTTACTGGGACCGCGGGCGTCCCCGCCCGCACTGAGCGAAGCGAAAACGTAGTTACCCAACCTAATCATTCCGAGAAAATCAGACACCTCGCTTACTGGGACGGCGGGCGTCCCGCCCGCACTGAGCGAAGCGAAAACCTTTTTTTGCAATTTGAAATCCTTCAACGGGTCACTGCTCTCTTGGTCGGAACTGAACACCACACCCAGTCGTTAACAAAAATCTTGCAATCAAGAAAATGAGCCCTAAACGAACCGCGCTGTTCCCCGGCTAAGTTTGTTGTTAGCTTCTCGGCTACGATGGGACTCTATCAAGATCGCCATCAAGCGGAGTTGCGTGCTGCGGGTTGGCACAGTCGAGGCTATCTGCCTCACTTCGATGGAGTCGCTAAACCGCAGTTCATCACGCTCCACCTGGGTGATTCAATTCCGGCGACAGTGATCGAACGATGGAAGAACGAACTTCGGAAGGTGCCTTACGAGCAAGAACGAATTCTGCTTCAGAGACGGATCGAAAAATACCTGGACATGGGTTACGGCAGTGCCTTTCTGAGGCAGCCGGAAATAGCAACAATGGTCCAAGACTCATTGCTTAAGTATGACGGGTCTCGTTATCAATTGTTCGCTTGGGTCGTAATGCCGAATCATATGCACTGGTTAATGACGCGGGCGGAAGACTTAAAGCTCGAAGACCTTCTGCAATCATTTAAATCCTACACAGCACACACTGCGAACAAGATGCTAGGGCGACACGGCAAGTTTTGGATGGATGAATATTTTGACAGGCATATCCGAAATGAGAAGCATTTTGCTGCTACCGTCCGTTACATCGAACAGAATCCTGTGAAAGCGAAACTATGTAAGAAAGCTTCAGACTGGCCATTTAGCAGCGCCTACTTTAAAGCTCACGGATGGCGATAACCTGTTCGCTTCGCTCCGTGCGGGCGGGGACGCCCGCGATCCCAGTGGACGCGTTGCCTGGTTTCTTGGAAGTGTTTAGGTTGGGTAACTAAGTGTTCGCTTCGCTCAGTGCGGGCGGGGACGCCCGCGGTCTCAGTAAGCGAGGTGTCTGATTTTCTCGGAATGATTAGGTTGGGCAAATAAGTGTTCGCTTCGCTCAGTGCGGGCGGGGACGCCCGCGGTCCCAGTAAATACGTGCTTGGTTCCTTGGTAGTGATTAGGTAATGAGGCAGGAGTGTCGATACCATCACGAACCTAGAATAGTTTCCGGCTGTCGAGCAGAATGGTTACCGGGCCATCGTTTACCAGTTCTACTTCCATCATCGCTCCAAATTTTCCACACTCGACTGTTTTCAATACTCTACGACACTCCGCGATGAACATCTCATAAAGCGGTTCGGCTACCTCAGGCGCAGCCGCGCCGATCCATGATGGGCGCAGTCCCCGCCGCACGTCACCATGCAACGTAAACTGCGAAACTACGAGCAACCCCCCGCTCACATCGCGCACCGACAGGTTCATCTTGTCTTCCTCGTCGTCGAAGATGCGGAGCGCCGCGATCTTTGCCGCCAGGTATTCAACGTCAGTGGTGGTGTCATCGCGTGCCACACCTAACAAAACGACGAGACCTTTTTTGATCTCGCCGGTCACTTCGTCAGCAACTGAAACTTTAGCGCGCGTCACGCGCTGCACAACAGCACGCATCTATTTCTTTGGAGGTTTACTTGGTCGTATTTCCACTCGACTGGCCAACGCGCGTGATTCATTTTGGAGCAGATCTAGAACTACTTTTGCAATGTCAGCAGGTTGCAGCTGCCAAGCCTGGTCCGCAGTCGGTTCGTCACCACCAAACTCTGTGTTCACCGAACCCGGCATGATGTAACTGACCTTGATGTTGTCGTGCCTTATTTCCTGCATCAGGGCCTCGCTGAACCCGTTTAATCCAAACTTTGATGCGTTGTAAGCGGCCATCTTCGGATGCGCGTTCACCCCGGCCAGTGATGACATATTAATGATGTAGCCACCACCGCGTTGCTTCATCAGAGGAATCGCTTCATGACAGCAATAGAAGACGCCAAACAAATTCGTTTCGATGACAGAACGAAAGTCTTCCGGAGTCATCTCTTCAACCGTTTGAAAAAGCCCGATGCCGGCGTTGTTTATTAAAATATCAAGCCCGCCAAATTGGGAAACGGTCGACTCAAACAGCGGCTTCACCTGCGAATAGTTACAGACGTCAGAAACTATGCCGGTAGCATTGCCTGCTTTTAGCGCGCATAACGCTTCCAGTGTTTGGTCAATCTCATTTCGGCTGCGAGCACTGATGCAAACATTCACACCCTTACTCACAAGGGCCTCTGCAATACCGCGGCCGATGCCTTTGGTACCACCCGTTACAATCGCAACTTTTCCCTTAAGTTCCATGTCGCAGTGCCTCAGCCAGACAGCTTCGTCTTCAACCGGTCGTTAACCACTTTCGGATTGGCCTTTCCTTTCGATGCTTTCATCACCTGGCCCACGAAAAATCCGAAAAGCGTCTCTTTACCGCCGCGATAACTTTCAAGCTGTTGCTGGTTCGCTCCGAGGACCTGGTCTATGATCACGTCTATCTCGTTCGTGTCGCTCAACTGCACCATCCCCTGCTCATCAACGATCGTGGCAGCAGTTTTTCCGGTACGGAACATTTGTACCATTACTTCTTTACCCTGCTTCCCGCTAATCTGGCCTTCGTCAATCATTCGCACCAGCGCTCCGAGGTTTTGGGCGCTGACGGGGGACTCAGAAGCGCCGGTTCCAAGGTTTTCAAATTCACGGAGCACTTCAGACCGGATCCAGTTGGCGGCCCCGCGCGGGTTACCCGACACTTCCGCCGCTTTCTCGTAGTAGTCTGCCAGCGAACGTTCTCCCGTGAGTTGCGAGGCATCGCTGAATGAAAGCGCGTACTGGTCCATAAACCTCCGCCGACGCGCGTCTGGCAGCTCGGGCATCTCACTCTTCATACGTTGTACAAACTCATCCGAAACTACCAGCGGCGACAAATCGGGTTCGGGAAAATAACGATAATCGTGCGCTTCTTCCTTGGAACGCATGACGCGCGTTTCCGCAGCCTTTTCGTCCCAGAGCCGCGTTTCCTGCGTCAGATGTCCGCCAGATTCCAACACCTTGATCTGCCGATCAATTTCAAACTCGATAGCTCGTTGCATGAACCGCACTGAGTTGAGGTTCTTTAACTCGACCTTCGTGCCGAACTTGTTGTCGCCCTGGCGTCTAACGGAAACATTAGCTTCGCAGCGCAGATTGCCTTTCTCCATGTCCGCATCAGACGCCTGCACCCATTGCAACGCGCGGCGAATGTGGTTGACGTAGTCGTACGCTTCCCAGGACGAACGAAAGTCAGGCTCAGTGACGATTTCTGCCAAAGGTGTGCCCGCCCGATTCAAATCGATATACGAATAACGATCCACGTCAGGCAATCCTTCATGAACGTTCTTACCCGCGTCTTCCTCGAGGTGGAGACGCGTGATCTTGATCTGTTTCGGAAGCCATTCGACCGGATGCCCTGCCTCGTCTCGCTCCGTGGTCATGATCTCAAGCACACCGTTGACGGAAAACGGTTGATCGTATTGTGAAATCTGGTAGCCCTTCGGAAGGTCTGGATAGAAATAATTCTTACGCGCAAAAACCGAGCGGTTCCTAATTTGGAGTCCGAGTGCAAGAGCTGCGCGGGCGCCCAGTTCGACTGCGCGGCGATTCAACACTGGCAGCGCGCCAGGCAGACCAAGGCACACGGGACAGGTATTCGAATTTGGCTCGTCGCCAAAGCGGGTCGAACACCCACAAAAGATTTTCGATTCAGTGCTCAACTGAGCATGAACCTCCATCCCAATAATTGTCTCCCAACCGTTATTCATAAATAAGTGTGTAATCAATAATAAGGCTGCGACCAAGTCGCAGCCTAATCAGCGCCGCGCCGGCCGGCGCGCACCTCGGAGTGGATTCGTTTCTTCTGCTATTCCCGCAGCCATCCCGGCGACGCGCCAGCGCGTCTCGCTTCGTTTTCAAGATCTCGCCAACGCGCTCGCAAAGCCGCGCGCTTTCCTGCGAGCTCGTTGAACCGCGCTGCCAACTGGCTTCGTTCATAACTGTAATCGTATCCCTGACCGTATGGTCCATTGATGATGGGAGGTATCCCGCTGACGTTTCCCCACCCGTATGGCCCGCGGTAACGCGGATCGTAGTAGCCGCCATCGCGGCGTCCCCACGGGTCAAACACACCTGAACCATTTCTCCGGTCACGGCGGCGGCGTCCGAAATCGCCATACCCGTACGGGTAAATGGTGGTGACCGAGGGAATCGAATTAGTGTTGTTCGGGTTCGGATATTCATCTATGCGAGCGCCTACATATTCAATCTCGGCGTCGACTGCTGCCATCTCAGTACGCAGATCAGAAGCACGTGAACGCCAGTACTGTTCGGCTTCATTATGAGTGGCGCGAATCTCTCGAAGCTCAGCGCCTATGACTGCGGATTCCGCAGCGGCCTGCTGGCGCGACTCGTCCAGTGACGGCAACCCCAACTGTTTGACGCGTTTCTCGTACGCCACTTCACTGCGTATCCGGCGCTCCTTCGCGGCCTGAAGATCGCGATTAGTGATCGTGCGCGCGGCCCCCATTGAGTAGGTTGTAGGTGCAGGCATCAAGCTGGTGACCGACGGTTGCGCGCGCCGAAGCAGTGCGCCAGGCTGTTCGCCATTTGCGCGTTCGGTTGCTCCGATATTTATCGCTTGCATTTGCAGCGTGATCTGCATCCCCGGCGACACTTCGTAGGTCAAGGTGGTCCGAGTCACAGTGAATTGTTCAGGGATTTCTACGCGTCGTCCATTGCGCATTACCACCGTATACGCGCTGGCGCTAATCGCCACCAGCAATACGAAGATAATCGCCAAGAAACTGCGCCTGATGCCACACTTCAACCGGTGGTAGAACAGCATGATATCCACTCCTTTGAGTCGGCACTCTCTCAGGTTTTTTTGGGGAGCCGAATTATAGCACCGGTACAGCGGTGCGCAAGTAAAACTGCCCGTGGCAAAAAACCTTTGCCATCCGCCAGTGACTCTGATATACATGCGCTTCCGATAACCCCCTCGCACATTGAAATCCAGCAGCACTTTTCCTGCTTACGCTTTTGTTCAGTGATCGCTGAAAAGGAGTAGAAGGAACAATGGCCAAAACTGTCTGCAAGATCCTGGGGGTTGTGTTTCTGCTGGTCGGCTTAGCCGGTTTTGCTTCTGCTAACTTAATGGGTTTCCATTTAGGAGCGGCGCATAATCTGGTTCACATTCTGTCAGGGGTGGCTGCGTTATATTTCGGATTTGCAGGTTCCCTATCAGCAGCCAGAATGTTTTGCCTGATCTTTGGAATCGTTTATTTAGGACTGGGAATTTTAGGGATGGCGATGGGCACTGGTGCGGATCGGGAGTTAGTGCTCGGCCCACTCCAACTGGCTACCAGAGATCACGGGCTACACATCCTGCTCGGCGTTGTGTTCCTGGCAGGCGGTCTATTTACGAAAAGACCTTAGCTAGAGTTGGTAACAACTCCACAAGCTTCAGGTTGCAAGGTCTGATTCAGTAGGTGGCGCACATGCGCCCGTGAATCGGAATACCTTGCAACCTGATTCATTTTGCAACGGCCTTCGCCGCAAGTTTCGTGGCACCCAGCTCGTGACGCGGCTCATACGGACACCAAATACATCCGTTCCCGCAGCAACTCCCCCGCTTAATATGATAAGCGGCCGTCATCACCAGCAGCCCATTCTCAAAATAGTAATCTACGCCCTCCGTGGCGTCTGTGGGTTTGTCCTTTCGCAACTGATCGGAAAGACATGTGGGACAGAAACAGTCGTATGCGGGATCTGGTTCAGCGAAGACTTGCGGCAATGAGGCGCACCAACAACCTTCCGCGCTTTCGACACCGCAGCCGAAACCCTGACCGCAATTAGCACAGATTTTTTGAGTGATCCCTGTCATAACTCCAGACGCTGATAGGCTGTTTGCGGACCATCCCATGAAAATCTATCCGGATGAATTAAATGGGCCAGCAGCTCCGTCCCATCTACGACGCGCGGGCCCGGCCTGGCAAAGTAGGAGTTCGCGTCAACAGCGAACACGCGCCCGTCGCGGACAGCAGAGACGCTGGACCAACCGGGATACCGCGGCAGCCGCTGGCATTCTTCGATCGTTTTGGCAAGGTCGTATCCGCACGGAGTAACTATCAGGACTTCCGGATCCCAATCCAGCACTTCATCCCACGACACTCGAACCGAATCGCTCCCTTCTCGGGACAATTGGTCCACGCCACCGGCGATATGGACCATCTCCGGAACCCAATGACCGCTGCAATAAACCGGGTCGAGCCATTCCATGCAAAACACTCTCGGCCTTCGACCGAGGTCACTGGTCCCATTCTCGACCCGTTCCAGGCGAGCGCGTCCGTTGACAACCAGTTCGCGGGCTTCGGTCTGACGTCCGGTTGCTTCCCCCAACTGCTCTGCGTTAGCGAAGATCTGAGCAAGAGTGTTGGGAGTCAGCCATAGCACTTCTGGTTTTTTGGAAAGCAGGTTCAGCGCATGCGACACCTCGTTCCCGGATGGCGCGCAAATCTGACATAAATCCTGCGTAAGAATCAGGTCCGGAGCCAACTGCTCAAGAAGTAGTTCGTCTATCTGGTACAAGCTCCGTCCATCGCGCATTCGCTCGGTGACAGCTACGTCAATTTCCAATTGAGTCATTTGCGCGATGGGCAGGGCCGCACGAACTACCACAGCCTTGGCCTTCACTTCCGGCGGATAGTCACACTCGTGTGTGACACCCACCAATTGATCACTCAAGCCCAACGCGCACGCCATCTCAGTGGCGGACGGTAAAAATGAAACGATTTGTTGCATTTCTCTATTCTCAATCTCTCAAAAACTAAATGACGCACCCGCGCGCGCTGTTCGCCCCGGGGTTTGAAAACCACTCTCGAAATTTTCCCGATCGAAGAGATTATCCAAATAACCGAAGAGACGCAGCTTACGACGTTCAGTCATCGGAAACTCATAACTGGCGCCGATGTCGGCTTTGACCAATCCGCGAAATCTATAAATGCGACTGGCGAAGGTGATTGAGTCAAAGACTGGCGCGAGGTAATTGTTGGTCGCGGTAAGGTCAAAGTTAATAAGAACGCGGCGACCAATTCGTTGAGTTACGACGGCTGCCAATTGGTGGTCCGGAATAACGAGTGAGGTGATGATGCCGCTGTCGGCGACTTGTGGCGTTCTTTGATCGCTATTCGTGAAAGTATAGCTAACGAATAAATCGAGCATCCGGTTCGGCGAGGCCGTGGCTGAGAGTTCCACCCCTCGAGCTAATCCGCCACCTGTATTTAGAAATCCGAAGAAGCGTCCGAAGGGATCTGTTACGGGGTTGATGACTCCGCTGAAATCGAATCCGACCACTTCCTGTAAACGTGTATAGAAGTATGTTGCTGACAACCGTAATCGGTTCTCAGCTAACGATTGGTCGATGCCGGCGTCAAATGCAATCGAACGTTCAGGTCGGAGACGCGGATCACCCAGCGGCGAGAAGAAGCCCGCGAAGAATGATGTTCCAAACCGTTCAAATAGCGACGGCGCGCGATAACCGTTACCGACGTGGCCACGCACCTTCGTGCCTGTGCTAAACAAATACGCAATTGATCCATCACCGGTGTAGGCGGGAGCCGGCGACGCACTGCCGATTCCGACATAGGGAGCGCCGCTCGTTGGTGTGAATGTCGGACTGCCCAACGAGAAGAACTGCGCACGAAACGCAGCAGACAGCTGCAAGCGGTTGTCCAGGAACCGCAGTTGGTCCTGGATGAAAAACGCATGGCTTCGTTCC
>DATEPF010000247.1:0-12418 GCA_035273325.1 Pyrinomonadaceae bacterium
AGAACGAAAGCACGGTTCCGAACAACAGCCAAATGTATGCAGGTTGAAGTTGATTGCCCTTTATTGGACGCTGCCGGATAACAGAGTTGGAATATCTAATCAATGCATACAGCAGAAACGGCAGCGCTATTACAAACAATGGATTCAACTGAAAGGCGCCGCTGAAATCTCCGTGCAGCAAATGATGCAGGCTACGCGTACTGCCACACCCGGGACAGGTAAACCCCGTGAGTGCACGGAAGGGACAGCGGAGGAAGAGGCCGGTTTTACCAGGCTCAAAAAGATAAAGGTAGATCGCCCCGAGGGCCAATGAAAGCCAAATGAGCGCAACCGTCAATGGCCGATTAAATACCTCAGTCATGAGACCGCCAAACTACCATGCCTGTTTGATTAGGAAAAATCGCGGCGGGTCCTGCAGAAACGAGAATGCCGGGACAAACCCGGCATCCCCAAAACGATGAACAGTAAAACTAAAACCAACCCTTCTTGCCCTGAATGTAAGTCCTCACAAACTCTTCATCCGACTTCGTCAGGTAGATAATACCTTCAACCAACCCCACGATTGAGCCGACGCCGCACGTAACAAACGTGATGACGATCTGAATAATTCCTTCGGTGGTATAACCGAGAATGAACTTGTGCACACCGAAACCGCCGAGCAGGATCCCGCAGATTCCCGCAATGATCTTTTTGTCGGCGCCCTGTTGTTTCCAATCCTCCATTGAACCTTGTCCTCCGGGATTTACTGATTGCATCGGTTGATACCCGCTGACCGCGCTCAGCGGTGACTGACAGCTCACGCAGTACTGCGCAGTATCATCATTTACTGCTCCACATTTTGTGCAATATCGACTCATAACTTCCGTTCTCCGCTCTTACTTAAGTTTAAGACTCCCGGCCTTGCAGCTGCCGGGAAAATGTCTACATGTTGCCTGCGGCGACGCCGAGAATTGTAATTAACATGTAAATGACGCCGACAACCAACCCGATACCGATGGCGATGAAGCTGAACATCTTCGCTTTTTTCGAAGCATCCATGGCTCCTGCTATATCGCCGGACTGCACTTTGCCATTAACCTGCGCCGCAAAAATAATTGCGACAATCGCCAGCGGCCAGCAACAAAAGAGGGAAAGGATGGCCGGAACTAAATAGTTGGGAACAGTTGTTGGCGCACCCGGCGGGGGCGGCGGATTCCAAGCTTGTGACATTAAAAATTTTCTCCTGGGTGTTTTTAGATTAGTTATTTCGCGTGTTAAGCGGAACCTAAGCCGCCTGCGCCGCCGCCGAAACCTTGTGGCGGGGGAGGCATGTTGCCGCCTTTGCGTTTTTCGAAGATTGATACGCCGATCAATCCGCCGACCGTCGAGAAAATTACGAGCAGTACGGCAAGGATGATCGCATTCAGAATTGCGCCGGCGACGGTCTGACCAGCTTCAATCTGCTGGCGCATCATTTCAGCCTGGGAAGGATCCATCCCTGAGATCAAGCTGACAAAAAAACCGCTGACCAGCGCACTGGTAAGCAAGCTGATAGGAATACCGATGACAATGACGATGACAGCACCCACTAACCCGGCCAGCGCGCCGACAATCGCTCCGTCGCCTGCGTTGACTGGGGTAGGCGAGCTCTTCACGTAAAGGTGCGCCGCTAACATTCCACCCAGAATTGCCCATAAGCAACAACAGAAATTAACGAAGTTGACGAAGGGAATTACCGACAGCACACCTAAAACAACGCCGCCGATTATTGCGGGCTTTAGTTTGTTGTTCATCGGATCAGTACTCGCTTACTGGAGTTATCTGGGACAACTCTAGGTTTAGACTTGGTCGAGCAGGATGGAACTAAAATTTGCGCTGCATAACTAACAATTCGCGCTCTGATTGTCAATGTAATCAGTTGATTTTATTGCATAAAAGGCATGTCTCGGCGCTCGAGCCCGCTCGACAAAGCAAAGTTTGTCCGACATTATTCAAGCGCATGTATGAATTTGCAGTAACCCCGGCAGTAACCAGTATTCGGCGGCGCGGTGTGGAAATCGCGGGCGTCGAACCTGACGGTCTTGGCCATGAGTTAGAGCTGGAGTCAGGCGATCGAATTATCAAGGTTAACGGGCGGACCGTCAGAGATTACCTCGACTTCCGTTTCCAGACCGCCGGCGAAACCGAACTGGTTCTCGAAGTCCGAAAAAACACCGGTGAAGATTGGGAGTTGCAAATCGAACGTGGCGAAGGCGAAGACTTCGGGCTTAACTTCGAGCAAATAGTCCCGCGCCAGTGTGCCAACGAATGTCTCTTCTGTTTTTGTAAAGGTAATCCTGAAGATGCGCGGCCTTCGCTCTTCGTGAGAGACGAGGACGTGCGGTTGTCTTTTCTTTACGGAAACTACACGACCCTCACTTCGATCACGGAAGACGAAATGCGCCGGATCATCGAGCAGCGACTGACGCCGCAGTATGTTTCGGTGCATGCAACTGATCTAAGTGTGCGTGCCTATCTTCTTGGGATCGACGAGCAGCGTGCGGACATTTCGGGAAAACTTAGGCGTCTACTGGATGCAGGGATCGATGTGCACGCCCAGGTGGTGCTTTGCCCAAACATTAACGACGGTGAAGTGCTGCGAAAAACGATCGACGATCTGGCCGCAGAGTTTCCGAAAATCAGTAGCGTCGCCATTGTCCCGCTGGGGTTGACCCGCTACAACACGGACAAAAGGTTGACTGCGGTCACGCCTGAGTTTTGCCGGCAAACAATAAAGGAAGTTTCAGCCATACAACGAGATTTGCGTGCCCGGCTCGGTACCACCTTCGCTTTTCTTGGCGATGAGATTTACCTGCGCGCAGGGCAGAAGGTCCCAGGCCGAGCACATTACGGTGACTATCCTCAGATTGAAGATGGCATAGGAATGGTTCGATCGTTCCAAAACGAGTTTGATCGCTTACTGCGAACTCTGGAACGGCGAGGAGTGGAACGTCCTGAAGACATTGACGGAACGATCGTAACCGGGACGCTGTTTGCACCGGCGTTGAAACCGCTAATAGCTGACCTTAATGAACGCTTCAGTACCAAGCTGCGCGTCGAGGGAATCGAGAACAACTATTTCGGCGGTGATGTTTCGGTCGCGGGCCTACTGACTGGCGGCGACTTCCTGGCTGCGCGTAAACGCATACAAGGCAAGTTTGCGATCATCCCTCGCACCACCTTGAAGAGCGATGAAGAGATCATGCTGGACGGAATGAAACTGGAGCAACTCGAGAGAGAGCTCGGCATGCGAGTCTATCCCTGTGACTTCAAGGCGTTTACACAATTCCTGCTCAACTGATTCCACAGCGACAATGTCCGCCCCCGATCGAATTGAAGCACTGACGTCACCGGCGCGAAAAGTTCTTGACGTCGGTTGCGGCCAAAACAAATTCCCCGGCGCTGTTGGTATCGATTCGAATCCGCGGACGCAGGCTGACGTGATTCACGATCTTGGCTCACTACCCTACCCTTTCAAAGACAATGAGTTTGACGAAATCATCTGCCGGCATGTGATTGAGCATCTGCCGGATGTCATGGGCTTCATAAGCGAGATGCATCGCATTACCAAACCGGGCGGACGCATCAAGATTGTCACTCCACATTACTCAAACCCGGATTGGGCCACTGACCTAACTCATCGGAACCACTTCAACAGTTATTCGTTCACGTGCTTCGTTCCGGAGCGCACACCTTTTCCGTTTTACACGACGCTCGAGCTGCGGCCGGTTCGCACCTACGTCTCTCTTGCAAACCTGTGGAAGGCAATAGGATTAGAATGGGTCACTAACCTGGACCAACGCTGGCCGGCATTTCGTTTCACACGAAAGTTTTGGGAGTTCTATCTGTCAACAATTTGTCGCGGTAAAGAATTACACTTCGAATTTGAAGTAGTTAAGTAGTAATCTAGCCGACAATCCAGGGCAATGTCCGTTATGAAAAATCCGCGAAGAATAGCCTCCTCCGCAATTGTTGTAATCGCTTTAAGTGTGTGCGCCGCGATGGGGCAGGCGGGCTCGAGTAGCACTGGCAGCATCCGCGGCCGAGTGGTGTTGCCGAACGATGCTCCTATTTTCGAATCGGTGTCGATCAGACTCGAAAGCTTACGTGGCGTACGCTCCACGGCCTTCACAGACAACCAGGGGAATTTTAGTTTTCGGGCCCTTCCGGTTGGAATTTATGAAGTAGTGGTCGAGGCTGACAGGAATCGTTTCGATCAAGTTTCCACTAAGGTTGAAGTTTTTCCCAACGCGCCTTCGATCGTCACCATTGTCCTGAAAGTTAAGAAGGATGCGATCGAGGAGAAGCCGGGTGGCCACACGATTTCCACCGGCGAGCTTGATCCGAATATTCCATCACCAGCTAAAAAAGAATTTGAGCTGGCCTCGGCCGCGGCCAGGGAGAAGAATTATGCAAAGGCCATAGCTCATCTGCAAAGGGCTGTTACGATCTATCCTCGTTACCTGAAGGCGCATAACGATCTTGGTGCGCACCTACTCGTTTCCGGCCAGTTAGACGAAGCGGCGGAATCACTTGCGCGAGCAATTGAGATCGATCCGAAAGCCTTCAATCCGCGTCTGAATATGGGAATGGTCCTTGTCCAGCAACATCGGTTCGAAGAAGCCTCCACGGAGTTAAGTACGGCGTTGTCTCTGGAATCGAATTCTGCGAGCGCGCGCCTCTACTACGGACGGGCGCTGGTGGGTTTGAACAATCTCGATGCGGCGGAGAAAGAATTCAAAACTGCCTATGATATTGGCGGCGCCGAATATGCACTGGCCTTGTACCACCTCGGTCAGTTGTATATGGGCAAAGGTGACAGGAGTGCGGCGGTGCAAACCTTTGAGACCTATCTAAGAGCAGTTCCCTCGGCGGCGAACGCGCCGGAGGTAAGGAAGACGCTGGCGCTGTTGAAGCAGTAACGCCGTTAATCCGCATGTCCGCCATCCACGGATTCGTACGACGATCCAAAATTCGCAATTTTTAGGAGGCCGCCTACCTTCCCTTGCGGCCGAAACCGCCATTTTTTAACCCTTCTGAAATGCCCTCCATTAGGGCATATATCTTGCAGTTCTGAGCCTCGGAAATAAAAACCTACCTGCGAAGTTAGTCGACTTACACAGTTTGAACTATGGGAATACTCGGTTGGGTCTTCTACACAAAGGCTCCAGACGCGACCCCAAAACTGCTTGAGCTCAACTAGCAAGCAACACGTGAACTTCAGAATATCCTTAGGAGAACCACCTTATGACGAATCAATTTCCGGAAGTGAAGGCTCTAATTCGTGGCCTGTTCTCAGCACTCTCGGTTTCAGCGCTGTTGTGTGTAATGAGCTTGACCGCCTTCGGTCAGGCCACCACCGGCACGTTGCGCGGAACGGTCCTCGACCCAAATGGTCAGGCCATTGAAGGCGCAACCATAACAGCCAGAAACCAGGCTACAGGAATCGAGCAGAACACGACTTCAGGAGATTCGGGACTGTTTACCATCCCAAATCTCACCCCCGGCTTGTATACGCTCACAGTTGAAAACGCCGGTTTCAGCAAAAAGGCTGTGACCGACGTGACCGTCTCCCTCGGTGTCACTACTGACGTACCGGTCGCCATGGCGATCGGGTCACCGACAGAAACCGTTACGGTTGTGAGTGGCTCGGAAGAAGTTATCAACCGAGACCAATCCCAGATTTCCACCACCATCGAAGAGCGCAAGATTGCTGATCTGCCGTCAAACGGCGCAGGCGGTGGTCTTGATACTCTGGCACTGCTTGCTCCGGGCGTGGTTGTAAACCGGACGGGCGGCACGAACACCAACGGCGCCGGCCTCTCAATCAACGGTAACCGTGGTCGTTCAAATAACTTCCAAATCGACGGTGCGGACAATAACGACCTGAGTGTCGGCGGTCCGGCGTTGTTCGTAGACTTCCAGGATTCCGTGCAGGAATACCAGGTAATCACGAATAACTTTTCTGCCCAGTACGGAAGAAATCAGGGCGGCATCATTAATATCGTCGGCAAGAGCGGAACCAATGATTTTCACGGTACTGCTTTCTGGCATCACCAGGACGCCGCGGTGCTTAACAGTTTGGACAATATTGACAGGGCGGCTGGCGAGACCAGAAACCCACCCAGTCTTTATAACGTGTTTGGCGGAACCCTCGGCGGATTCTTCCCGCTGCCGCGCTTTGGTGAAGGTGGTCCCGGCTACTACAGTGGTAAGGATCGGTTCTTCTTCTTTGGCGGCTATCAGGGGATTCGCAATCCGGCATCGACACTTGGTCGCTCGACCAGTCTCGGTATCCTGAACACCGAGTTTGGACGGCTGCAGTCCACATTCCCGGGTAATGCCGTTATCAACACGATCGCTCAGTTCAGTCCATGGGCCATTCCCGGCGCTTCGCTAAATTCCTCGACCCCCGGCACGCCGGTACCCAGCAAGTTTAATCTGGCGCCGCCTACTGGTTGTCCGCGAGCACTACCTGTGACAACTACGCCTAACCCGGCTTGCGGCGCCTACACCACGTTCATCAACCCGTCCACAGGTCAGCCGTTCCTGACAGGTGGGCCTTTCGACACTTTGAACCTTGGCACTGCCGCAGCTCCGCTTTTGTTTCAGGCAGCGCAGTATGAGCGGACTGTACCAACGGGCTTCAACGAAGACTACTACACCGTTCGTCTGGACATGCGTATCACTGATAGCGATAACGTGAGTCTTCGTTATCTCAATCAGCAGAGCGCTTCGCAGAACGCGCTTGCCGCTGTTGCGGGCGGATTCAATGGTGATATTCCCGCCGGCAGTAAACACTATGGCGCAAGCTGGACGCGCACCATTTCAAACACGCTGGTTAACGAATTTCGCGCATCGTTTCAAAAGATCGCGGTGGAATTCGGAGGAGGCTGTTCGACAGGTACACCGGGTTGCATTCCCGGCCCGGCCGAGATTGATGTTGCGTTAGCAAATGTTAGCTTCCCGGTTCCGCTGGGTCTCACTAAGACCAACAACATGCCGACCATCGGTCCGGCAACCAACCTTCCTCAGGGCCGCGTCGGCAAGGTTTGGCAGTTTGCTGATAACCTGAGCTGGGCGAAGGATCGCCACTCGTTTATCTTCGGCTACGAATACAAGTTCCTGGATACATTGGTGCCGTTCCTGCCGAATTTCAACGGAACGTACGCCTTCAACTCAGCACAGCGTATCCGCAATAACGCTCCCAACGGAGTATCGATTACGTTGGGCGATCCGCTGCTCGCTTTCAAAGAGAGAGATCACTATTTCTTCGTTCAGGACGACTGGAAGATCAAGCCAAACCTAACGCTGAACCTCGGCGTGAGATACGAATACACGGGTCAGCCGATCAACCAGTTGCACGACGTGACCGTCGCTCGCGAGAGCAATGCCGCCACGGCGTTCTTCAACCCGGCGCTACCGCTGGATATCCGCACGGTACCGAAAGTTCCGGTGGATAAGAACAACTGGGCGCCGCGACTTGGTTTTGCCTATACACCCAAATTCTGGAAGGGCCTATTTGGCGAGGATGCGACAGTATTTCGCGGTGGCTTCTCGCTGGCTTACGATCCAGCGTTCTATAACATTCTCCTGAATGTTCAGAATGCGGCGCCGTTCTCGGTGGCATTGACAGTTGCGCAGAACCTGTTGCCGGCTGTTGGTTCATCCGCGCCACTACCTAACAATCCCATCGGGACCGTGGTCCGTGCTGATGCCCTGGCCAGAGGCATTCTGCCATTGGGCGTCTTGAACCCGCTCTTTTTGAGCCAGACGCGCGTGACACCGGATTTCCACTCACCATTCTCGCGACAATTTTCGTTCGGCATGCAGCGACAAATCGGCCGAAACCATGTTGCCGAAGTTCGCTACGTGGGAACTCAAGGTCGCGACTTGTTCCAGAATATCAACGCTAACTTCTTTATCAAGCCCTTAGTTGCCGGACTTCCAAACTGGTTCGGAACGGGCATCAACTTGCCGTCGTTCGCGCACTTACTACCTCCTGGAACCACGTTCCAAACGTGTACGAATGTTCCCGGGACACTGGACAACGAAGGCGCATGCAACCAACGACAATTCCCGCAGGCTGGCATTACAGATCGCGCAAACACAGCCTCGTCGGATTACCACGCATTACAGTCGCGGTATAACGGTCGCTTCCTCAGCAACTCGCTGACGATGGGACTGTCCTATACGTTCAGCAAGACGATGGACAACGCGAGCGAAATTTTCGCGTTTGCCGATATCGCTTCGCCGAACGCTCAAAACCCGTTCTGCATTCAAGACTGTGAACGGAGCTTGTCCAACCTCCACCGCCCACACGCGTTCTCGGCCAACTTCATTTACGATGTTCCCTGGTTCAAGGATCAGCGTGGGTTTATCGGCCATGTGCTGGGCGGATGGCAGTTTAACGGAACGTACATCTTGACCAGCGGATCGAGATATACGCCCGGCCAGACACTCAATGGTGCGTTCGGTCTGGGTAACACCTATTTGACGTCCGGTGATCGACCGTTTATTGGCAACCCCAATGCGGATGAACGCCTGGTGGCAGTTAGTCAACTGGATGCGGCGCTTCTCTTCGGATGTCCGTTGAATAACATTAACGGGTTTTACTCGATGAACCAGATCAACTCGCTCGGCGAATGCAATGCGGTGAGCCCGAACGATGTGCGATTCATCATGAACCATCCTGGCGCCGCCCGGATAATCGGCACTCCGTTTGGTGATTCACCACGCAATTACCTGACGGGCCCGATCTTCAATCAATTGAACGCAAGCGTGTTCAAGAACATCAAGGTGTTCGAAAACCTAACCATTCAGCTACGTGGTGAAGCTTTTAACGTACTGAACCATCCCAACCCTGGATTTGGTGTTAACGCCGGTGGACACCTGCCTAGCATCGACGTGGGCGACGCCGGTTTCCCAGGCTCCGGTTTCGCAGAGCATAAAGACATCTCGCTCGCGAACCGCGTGGTACAGGTTGGCCTTCGAATTATCTTCTAAATTCGCTAAACAGCTCATTGAGCAGTTTGCTTTCCGGGGAAGAGTTGTTTCAGACTCTTCCCCGCTTTTTTCTCTCCCCCCCTCGAATCCCGTGATAGCTGTCGCGCACTAGCGATGACAGCCAACGTTTCCATATACTTTGCGCTCTAACTGTGTGGTCCAGTCAATCCTGCTTACTCACATAAAGGGGTTTTTACTATGAAAAGATTTCTCATTTCCTTGCTGGCGATCGCGCTCTGCCTGGGGTTGGTTGCCGCACAAACGCCCGTCGCTCCGCAAAAACCAGACGACGACACGCCTGACGAAGTACTGCGTATAACCACCGAACTGGTCCAAACAGACGTCGTCGTTGTAGACGACAAAGATCAAATTATTCCTGATCTAAAAATTGAAGATTTTGAGTTATACGACAACGGCAAGAAACAGGACGTTAAGTTTCTGGAGTTTGTGAGCGTGGACACCGGCCGGCGCACCGAAGGCAACCGGCCGAGCGGTGCACCAACTGAAGCGATGCCGGTAGCAATCGACCAGGGCAAGGAGATTACCGCCAAAGACGTTAAACGAATCGTGGCCTTTGTCATAGACGACTTAACCATCCCCGTTACGGACCTCAACGCAGTCCGACAGATGTTGTTGGACTTCGTAAACAACAAGATGAAGGACGGGGACCTGGTTGCTGTAGTGCGCGTTGTCGGTGGGAAAGGGTTGCTGCAGCAGTTTACCAGCGACCGCGTAATGCTGAGACGCGCAATTGCGGCCATCAAACCCGTGGCGCATCCGTTCAAAATTGGGAACGAGGCGGATCCGCCGCGAATCGAGGATCCGCAGGCATTCCAGGTGGGCGACCCTGAAGCCAACCCTGACCCTGCATTCGTAGAAGAAGTGGAACAACTTACCGAGTCTTATACCCCCACTGATGAGATAAACCAGTTTTTCCGAGGACTCTCGTCACTGGCAACCGCGAGTTTTGTGATCGAAAGTTTGAAAGAAGTTCCGGGGCACAAAAACATGGTGATCATCTCGGGTGGTATACCTATTTTCTCCTCCGGTACCACTGGGTCGGCATTCACCAACACCACTTACATGTTGAACCGGTTGAGCGATGCGGCCATTCGCGCCGGCGTGGTTATCAGTGCTCTCGACCCGAGGGGAATGAGAGCGACGCCGGGCGTGGTCGGTTTCAGTGAAACACCCGGTCGATCAAACTACCAGTCAGAAATCCTGGGACGCGGAACCGGGTTCGGTCGCGGTGGCGCCGTCGACATGGCGGCATTTGGCCCGATGCTCGCGGGCGGCGGTGAAACCCTTGGATTAGCCACTGTGGCAAACCTGACTGGCGGTGTCGCAATCAGGAATACCAACGATCTTCCAGCGGGCCTCGACAAGATAATGGCGCGGAGCAACGGCTACTACGTGCTTGCGTACACGCCGATCAACAAGTTCGACAAGAAGTTTCATAAGCTCGAAGTAAAAGTTCGGCGGGGCGGCGCCAAGGTGTATCACCATCATGGTTACCTGGCACGAGAAGATAAACCTCGCAGCGAGCGTACGAAGGAAGAACTGATAGTGAGTGCTGCACGTTCGCCGCTGGCGAAAAGTGAGATCGACGTCACTCCAAACGTGGGCGTAAAACTGCTCCCGGAAAATAAAGCATCTCTGGATATTCACATGCGAATTGACGCAAAGAAACTTCAGTTCGTGGAAAGCGGCGGCAGATACCGGACCTCTTTTGATGTGGTTGGGTTCGTGCTGGATCAGTTGGGCCAACAGCGCGGAGGCTTTAGTGAAACTGTTAATCTCAATCTCACTAAAGAAAACTACCAACAGGCGATTAACGAAGGACTGGTCTACTCAAACGAGTCGCAGCTGCCTCCCGGCTATTACCAGCTTCGCTCTGTAGTTCGGGAAGCGTCTACTGGAAACATCGGGACGTTTTCAAAGTACTTCGAGATCCCCGATTTGAAGAAGGGACGATTGGCCGCGAGTAGTTTATTTCTGTTTGGAGTGGACAAGAGCAACACCGCGACTCCTTTGTTGGCGGTCCGCAATATTAGCCGGCAACACGATCTGCGTTACGCGGTGGTAATTCACAACGCGAAGATGCGAGACGGCAAGCCGCAGATCAACACCCAGTTGATCATCAGCCAGGGGAACCGGGTGTTACTCCGGGAACCGGAACAACCGCTGCCCCCGGCAGCCAACTCGTCGGTCCCGCTCGCCAAGGTGGGCCAGTTTGGCATTTCCAAGATGCAGCCTGGACGGTACACGCTGACGCTGGTGATTACCGATCCCACGGCTGACAAGAAAGCGCCTTTGACGCGCAGTCTCGACTTCACCGTAGTTGATTAACAGCCACTCTCGCTTCGTGTATTTCGTATAATTCGTGGATCGTTTTGACAGGGTTTTAGAACGATCCACGAAACACACGAAACAACACAAAGATGCCGAACTCGACTCCTGTTATTTCAGAACGACAGCTTGAGGACTGAGCATTACCAGATGCCACCGCTGAAAAGTTGAGGTGTAATCATTAGGAAACAGGCGGACGTAGGCCGTTTGTAAATACAGTTTCTCGGGCGACGCCCATCTCAGTTTGACGATTGGATTATAAGAAGCCGGTATCACGTCCGACGGTGTGGGTGTTTCAGCTGCCGCGGCGTTGCTATTGTTGTCGGCGGGCGATGACTCCTTCGCATCGAAAGCTTTCGACGCCCCCAGCAGCGGATCGCCAAGACGAATGCGGCCTTGCGTGGGACGGTTCGTGGCGGCGTCATAAACCATTACTTCAGTCTCAAAAGCAGTAGCGACCTTGGAAGCATCCGGTGACCAAACCGGAAGAGCTTCAGTCAAACGGTCGTCAAGTAACCTTTCCGTGCCATCCAATGTAATTAAGCGTGGCCTGCCCGCAGGCATCCTAAACTCGCGTTCGCGAGCATCCCATTCGCTTTCGCGACAGGCGATCGCAACCACGGCGTGGTTGTCCGGCGCCCACGCAAAATAAAAATAGATGAGTCCTTCACGCGACGTTAGCGGCTTCAGGTCGTAGCCGTCGCGGTCGCAGATGTAGATTTGCTCTGTCGCGAAGAGCGGCACAGAGGCAAAGGCGGGCGCGACGGATGGCAGCGGCGAAGCCTCCAACGTCTCCGGCATGACCGCACTCTCGGGGGTAGGCGAAGGTGAAGGCGACGGGGTTTTTCGCGCTACAAAAGTTATGTGGTTTCCCTGCGGTGACCATGAAACAGTCTCCGGAAAAACACACGACAGATCGGGCGGAGTGACGTTTCGCAGAAATTTGCCGTCGGCCGAATAGAGATCAATACGAAACACGTGCCCCGGCGTGTCAGCCGTTCCGTAAAGTGCCAGGGCCCTTTGGCCATCTGGCGAACGCAACGTC
>DATEPF010000248.1:0-5824 GCA_035273325.1 Pyrinomonadaceae bacterium
GCAGTTGGCAGGCTGTCACTCAAAATAATCATTGACTTGCGGCCGGGTAGGTCGCGCATTCCGTTAATGATGAAACGTAATGATTGGATCGAGACGTCTAAGTTTTGACTGCAAGAGTTAATCGGGGAGAAGGGCGGAACAAGTGGCGACTCAAGCCGCCTGGACTGAACGTCCTGCGTCAGCGGTTGAGTTGAATGGATGCCGCGGCGACTGCAGAAGTTCCATCGCAACCGCTGAATATTGGCAAGCAGTTGCCGCTTGTCAGAGGTGAACTGCTGCAAAGCCCCAACCTCACCGCCCGTGCGCAGCAATGCCACGAGGTCGCCCGGCCGCAGCTGTTGTTCTACAAACTTGCGTAGCGCGTTTCGCGTCGGCACCACCGTTTCAAACGACATCCCGAGATCATCGACGACGAGGGCGATGATCCGCCGCACGTTGTTCCGTTTCGTGTTAACCGGCAGCGGCGGCGTTGATTTACCTGCAGAACCCTCAGTCCCCCCGTCCGGCTCGGGCTCAGTTGAGATGTACGTAAAGTTGCTGATCGCTTGAGGGTTTCCGTCTTGAAAGACCTCAATATCCTCCGTCTTAAGATCGGTAATTTGATTGCCGCGCTTGTCGGTAACAATAAAATCGAATTGCACGAGGCTGGTAGTGATGCGCACGATGTCGTCATCAGGCGTGGTGGTAGGTTGTTGCGCGAGCAGGTGCGGGCTCAGGGTGATAATCAGCAAAAGTGCAAGGTAGGACTTGTGCTTCATTTTGATCCTTGCAGTATTGAGGAATGGCCAACTACGAGAGAGTAACGACAGTATAACGCAAGAAAGTTGTCTAGTGAGGTTGGTGTAATTGTTATTTCTTATTGAGTTCGACTTCACGCTGCTTAGCTTCGGCGAGCGTCGGAGTATTCATCTGTCGGCGCAGCCCGTCCGTGACAGTTTCATCTACTTTATACAATTTGTACGGCGCGTTGGCCGGGTGCGCTTAGATACTGCGTGCCGAAGCGTTGCGGTCGCCCAATGTTCATGAGAAACCGGTCTTCGCTGGCAGCGGCTAGCCATCTCGTGTGTTTGTCGTTTTTTCCCTTACTTATAGCAACTACGCAGAACTCGTGTGCCAGCAGGAAGTCTTCTGGAACAGTTCCATGTTGAAGTATCAAGGCCGCGTGATAGTAGTCGTTAGCGGTGGTTAGTTGGTTTTCATGGTAGAGCTCTTTGGTCCGCGCCAACCTGGCTTTATCTCGCGGCGCGACCGTAGACCAGTCGATTGCCTTTCCATCTGCCGGGCTTCGATCAGCCTGATCCTCGTTATGCATCCGCAGCAACTCCGCATTGTCTGTAGGCGTCTGCGGTAAACGAGTTTTCGCATGTGCGTAGTGCAGGATGACCAGCGAACAAATCGCTGTAAGTGCGAGTAATGTTCTAAAGGTTATAGGCATCGTTACCCTCCATATATTCGTCAACTCCTTCATCTGTTTCGTGTGTTCCTGGATCGTTCTTATGCTGCTGCTAAAAAAACATCCACTAATTACACGAAAACAACGCGAAGACATTGGGGGTCAGGTTGAGCAACTGAATGGTCCACTCACTGCCATGACGGCGACGCGCCGTCACGGACCAACAAGCGCGAACCACTGCCGTCGGTCCGCATGATCCAAAGGTCTACTCCCTTGTCGTCATTCCACTTCTTCGAGAGCTCAAAAACAATCCATTGCCCGTCGGGTGAAACATCAAACGCGCGCGCGTTCATGTCTTTGAAATCCGTCAGTTGCGTAACGCGCCTGGTGGCGAAGTCATAACGAAAAATGTTTCCAAACTCATAGGCAAGATCCGGGTAAGCATAAAGAAAGCCGGAGCCATCAGGTAACCACTTCAGGTCGAGTAGTATCTGATGATTGAGTTCACTGAAGGTGTGAATTTTCGTTCCCGGATGCGTGCCGCCTTCTTTGATGCGGTAGATATGGGACCCTTGAGAGTTGTCGGTATATAAAATTTGATCGGCAAGCGCCGAGGTCGGTCCCCAATCCCAGGTGCACGCACCCGAAGGCGTCTCGCCGGCAAACAGCGGTTTAAATACAAACTCACCGGGGTTCGGCTGCGAAGCAATGCTGCTGGTGACGCATAAACCCGAACGATAACTCACCCTCGATCCATCAGCACGCCACGTTGGCCGGAAAGCACCAAAGAGCTCGACGCCATCGCCGGTGATACTGAAGTCGGGCGCCTTCGTGGTCTGTCCGGCCCGAACATCCAATCCGGGAATAAACCAACGATAGTTTCCGTACATTGCAACGACTGCTTGCGCGTGATCGCCATAGTCTGCCACGGATTTAAACGTTAGCGTTTTCGACGAGCCCGGCGGAAGCGTCACAGCTTGTGGCTCGTCGGCACCAATTACGTAAACAAAAAAGACCCCGCTACTGGCCTGCGACTGCTGCCACGCTGGTTGATCGTTCCGCACCGTGACAGTCACCACACCCTTTCGATAACGCGCCAGCTCACCATGGTCAGGATTGTTGGTAATCTTGCGATAACCCTTGCCGTCGGTCCCGATAGCATAAATATCCGAGTGATAAAGCGATGCCACGTTCAAGTGAGCACTGGAAAATGCGAGCTCCTTTCCGTCGGGTCTCCAGGCAAGTTCAAATATCGGCGAGCCTTCCTTAGCAAACTCATGAGTCCACAGGCGCCGGTCGTTGGTCCCGTTAGCTTCGATTAACCGAATCTCGGTGCCGCGACGGACATAGGCAATCGTGCCCGTTGCCGGAACAGCTGATGAACCCTGTGACGGCCGCGTCGCATTGGTGTTTGTCGGGGTGACGTCAGGAGTACCAGCCGGTCTCTCGACGGCGTTTGTTGTTGTTGGCCGATCGGCGGACGTTGTTGTTTGTGTGACCTGTGTTCCAGGTTGCGCCGGCGGTTTCGCCGCTGTCTGCACCGTTCTTCCCTGCGCCCGGCGACCAAAGCTGAAGTTGTCGAGGAGTAATCCGGTCTGGCCTTTCGGTGGACGAAAACTGACGGAGACGATTGACTTGTCAGCAATGAAACCGACGAATGCCGCATCAGGCCGATTGCGAGTGTTGACTACAACAGTTTGAGTCTGTCCGTCTTCCGTAGTCGCAGTCACTTCAATTGTGGACACGTACGGTTGTTGCGTCCAAAGGTCCACGCCCACTGCTGTGGTCCCCGATGGTAAGGTGACGTCGAGTGAAGCATTACCCGGCTGATTGGGGGCCCCCCACGTCATCATCTCGCCCGTCCCGGTCTGATACGCCGGGTTGGTGCCGAGATAGTGAACACTCGGGACGTAGATGATGCCCGAACCAAATCTTGCGCCGCCCGCGCTGCGAAACGTAACCCCGTTCGTGGTCAACCCCGCCGGTGGCCGGTACATTCCAAAGCCTT
This sequence comes from Pyrinomonadaceae bacterium, assembly GCA_035273325.1. GTDB lineage: Bacteria > Acidobacteriota > Blastocatellia > Pyrinomonadales > Pyrinomonadaceae > PSRF01. The sequence continues at coordinate 3,402 of DATEPF010000248.1, forward strand.
TCTGAGGAGCGACCGATCCAAAGTCGATGGTGGAGACGCTGGACGACGCCGCGGCGAATGCTTCTCGGCTATCGATGTGTTCTAAACGGGACTGGCCTGAAGCGGTGGTTGCAAAAGTGAGCGCGAACGCGAAAACGCAAAATACGGCTGTAATGCGAGGTGTTGATTGCAATGTCCCTGACTCCTTGTTCGACCCCGTGCGGAGAGAGTGATCACGGAGAAGTGTTATGAATTGCTAATTCTTAATTACGCTTGAATTATAGGCTATCAATTTTAAAGACAACAAAAATGAGTGGAATTACTCATCTTGTTTCGTTCAGGCCTGATCGCTGGTTAATACGTGAAAGCGCCAGGAGCTACAGTGGGTCACTCTTTATGATCTTCACGGTTGGTCTTCCTGCCTTGCAAATAAAACCAAAGACCCAAAAGGATTATCAGGAAGCCGAAAACGGACAAGGTGCCGATTCGCCCGTCCTGAAAATAATTGATGATGTTGAGGACGATAATCCCGACGCCAGAGATCACAAATACGGCGGCCAGCAACGTAGGTGGTTGGTTTGTTTGTTTGGACATTTCGTAAACCCGAACACGCAGCGATAATCACAACAGGAATAGTTTTTCCACCAGCGATCACGCGTGTCGCGCTCCGAGATGTTTAATCCAATCTCCTGATTTGATTAAAGGAAGACCTGAAAAGAAACTAATGTCCCGCGCGGGAACATAAATCCAACAGTGCGCTTGTTGCGTTCCGATCTCAACGTCAACGTTCCGCCGCTGGTAATCGCTGGTTAATTCAAACTGATCGAGCTTATTCAACGTCTCATCGGTCACTTCGTAGGCCTCGCCGGTTACCAGGGAGCCAGAATCGTCAAGCAGCAACGCAGGATACGCTCCCACATCATAAAGGCGACCACCAACCTTAGCGTCGCCAACGTACGTAGCATCAGGAAATCTGACGGACATTGGACCGGCGCTGCCGCGTCTCAACGACCCGTAGACAAATACCAGGTGCATGCTCATTTAGCCGTGCTGGCGCCGTTTCCACTTCAACTCTATTTCTACTTCTTCCTCATCGTCCTCGCGAGCATACTCAAATTCGACAGTCGCATCGCCAGGAATATAAATACGGTTGCCGGCGATCTGAATCTCAAAAGTCTTTCCGTTCTCTAAAGCGTCAGCCAAACGACGTAGCTTGGCCACCACCTCTTTGTTCGAATAAGACTTTTCAACTTCCGCTTCCTCAGCCATGCAATACCTCCTCGAATCAAGAAAGCTGTCCTTTAATAATATTTGGGTACGGTTGCGGCAAACTCTATTTGTTCAATCCGGTTGCGTCAAGATCTCGGACTCTGAGCCTGGGTAAGCCTGTGACAGAATCTGTGTAATCTGTGTAATCTGCGGAAAGCTTATGGCGTTACAGTCTCAATTGTTCGAAGGAACCCTGGAAGGGTTTAGCTATCGACCCGAGTTAATTAACGCGGATCAGGAGAGTGATCTAGTCAAACATGTCTGCAAACTACCATTTCAAGAATTTGATTTTCACGGTTACAAAGGCAAACGCCGGGTCGTGTCTTTCGGTTGGCAATACGATTTTTCTGGTCGCCAACTAAAAAAAGCAAACGACATCCCGGGCTTCCTTCTGCCGTTGCGAACCCTGGCAGCGTCGTTCGCCGGACTGGAGCCGGCGGCGATGCAACACGTGCTTGTCACTGAGTATGGACCGGGTGCAGGCATCGGATGGCATCGCGACAAGGCAGTGTTCGGACAAGTGGTGGGGATCTCTCTGTTAGTTTCATGCACGCTGCGATTCAGGCGACGATTGGCGACCGTCGCGGCTAAAAAACAGTGGGAGCGAGTGAACGTTCTGGCTGAGGCGCGTTCTGCTTACCACCTTAGCGGACCGGCGCGGCTCGAGTGGGAACACAGCATTTCACGTGTTGATGCTCTGCGCTACTCAATCACCTTCCGCAACATGCGCGAAGAATGACCCCGTGTTGTTTCGTGTGTTTTGTCGATGTTTTTTATGCAGCCTATAAACGATCCCCGAAATAACACGAACTTAACGTGCAGATTCGCCGTACTGACTAAGGTTCAGTTATAGTCATGTTTACAGAGGGTTTTTATGTATTGTCCGAGGTGTGGTCAGCAACAGATTTCCGATGAGATGAGGTTCTGTTCCCGCTGTGGCCTGCCCACCGGCGGGTTAATCGACTGGCTGGCTCGCGCCGGCGCACCGCCACCAGCTGCCATCGCGGAAACCCAGACGCTCCAGCCTTCGCCGCGAAAAAAAGGAATCCGGCGGGGTGGAAAGGTGATGTTTGCCAGCGCCGTGTTATTTGTCATTTTCCTGATCGTAGCCATTGCCGCGGACGAGGGTGGGCCATTGGTTATCCCGTTCTTCGTCTTCTTTGTTGGTCTGGTGA
>DATEPF010000249.1:0-4831 GCA_035273325.1 Pyrinomonadaceae bacterium
GGCCGGCAGTGGGCAGCGAAGATCAGCGCGATCGTTCCTTACTACCGGCCCTTCGGGCCTCCATTCTCCGTACAACTTTCCACGGCCTAACGGCCGTGGCTATTGACTATCGGCCCTTCGGGCCTTTTTGGTATCTATGCCTGAATTACCTGAGGTCGAGCACGTCGTTCGTTCGTTACGGCGAGCTGTCCTGGGCCAAACCATCGTGGCAGCGGAGATTCGCCTGCCAAAGCTAGTCGCTCCGACCTCATCCTCCGCATTCAACCGCAAAATTAAAAATTCACGCATCAACGCAATCTCACGACGCGGCAAATTCATTCTGATCGAATTACAAAATGATAAGTCGCAGGTGTTGGTGGTCCATTTAAGAATGACCGGCAAGTTTATGGTGTTACATCCGGATGACGAGCTGCCGAAACACGCGCACGCCGTCTTCTATCTTGATGACGAACGACGATTAATTTTTAACGACCAACGCCAGTTTGGCGTGATGCGCTTATTACCCGCGTCGCGTGTTACGCAGATGAAAGGAATTGAACAACTGGCGCCCGAACCTTTTTCAGAAGACTTCAGCATCGACTACCTGAAACAAACACTCGGGCGCTCACGCCGGACCCTGAAAACACTGCTGCTGGACCAAACACGCGTGCTCGGTCTGGGAAATATTTACGCATCAGAAGCATTGTTTCGAGCAGGCATTAATCCCTTCGTGATCGCAAACGAACTTTCTTTACGACACATTCCGCGTCTGCACCAGGGAATCCGCGACGTGTTGCGGGCTGCGATCTCGGGCAACTCGAGTCGCCGGTTAAATCTGGAAAGCGCCCGAGGATTTTCGTACGGAGAAGCGTTTGGAAAGGTTTGGCAGGTTTACGATCGCGAAGGAAAGCCGTGCTACAAATGCGGTACGCCTATTCGACGTCTAACTCACGGCGGTCGGTCAACGTATTGGTGCCCGCGCTGCCAACGTAGGTGAGTCTCTTCTGCATATCGGAATAGGAAGATTTGTCATTTGTCATTTGTCATTTCACATTTGTCATTTGGTTAACGCTATTTCTGTATTCGTGTGTTTCGTGTAATTCGTGGATAGCTTTATAGCGTTCCAAAGACGATCCACGAATTACACGAATTACACGTAACGTTATTAACAATGACAAATTTGAAATGACAAATGACAAATCTTCCGAATGTTTCAACGGCGGCAACGGTCTACAAATGCTCAACGATATACTCAGTCATCATCTGCCGCATGTGCTTCAACAACAACGGATCAGTAACACCATGCCGCTGCTTCGGATAGATCATTAAATCAAACTGCTTCCCTGCCTTCTGCAGCTCATACACGAACTGCACCGTGTTTTGCATGTGAACGTTGTCGTCGATCGCGCCGTGAATTAACAACAACCGCCCGTGCAGATCTTTTGCGAAGTGCACCGGCGAGCTGCGACGATAACCCTCAGGATTATTCTGCGGCGTCAACATGTAGCGCTCGGTGTAGATGGTGTCGTAATCGCGCCAGTCCGCTACCGTGCCGCCGGCAATTCCCATCTTGAAACTCTTGCTGTGCGTCATCGCATAACTGGTCATAAAACCACCATAGCTCCAACCCCAAATACCAATCCGCGAACCGTCAACGTAAGGTTGGGTCTTTAACCAGGTGATTCCATCTTCAATATCTCGCAGCTCTGATTCACCAAAATTTCTGTACGCGCCCCAGGCGGATTCCGCACCCTTACCACTGGCCGTGCGATTATCCAGGATCCAAATGATGTAACCCTTTTGCGCGAGTGACTGGTGCCAAAGGTAGGTTGGACCACCCCATGCATTTTTAACCTGCGGCGCGTGCGGTCCCGCATACGTAAACTGCATCACCGGATATTTCTTTGCCGGATCAAATCCCGGTGGCTTAATCATCATCGCCTCCATCGGGTAGCCATCGCGCGCTTTGATCTGCATCAGCTCTGCTTTGCCGAGCCGATACTGCCCCAGTGCCAAAACCTTGTTCTCTTCAATCACTCGCACCAGTTTCCCGTTAATGTCATAAAGCCGCGTTTGGGTCGGCATAGTGACGTCACTGACGAAATCGATGAAGTGATTAAACTTTGGGCTGACCAAAAAACGGTGCGTGCCTTCCGAAGTTGCCAGGCGTGTTACGCCGTCAGTTTTCAAAGACACTCGATATGGGTGCGGCGCGATATGACTATGCTCCGTGGTAGTGATGTAGGCCACGGCCTTGTCTTCATCAATTCCTTCCACGGAACGCACTTCCCACTTGCCGTCAGTTACCTGGCGAATTAAAGAGCCCGTCGGGGAGTAGTGATACAGGTGTCGCCATCCCGATCGTTCGCTTTCCCAAAGAAACGATCCGTCATCCAGCCAGTGGGGATTATCGATCGCCTCCACCCAGGCCTTCGTTGTTTCTCGAACGACGGTTGTCGATTTGCCGTCGCGGGCGTCCGCAAAATTAAGATCGAGGAAGGTTTGTTCGCGATTCTGGGCCTGATAAGCGACTTTTTTACTGTCCGGCGTCCACGACACCCGCACGATCAGAAAATCGCTCGGCTGGTATTTGTATGTGTCCATCCACCGTGTTGGACCACCCGAGGCGTTTACAACTCCGAGCTGTACTGTTGGATTCGGATCGCCGGCTTTCGGATAAGGCGTGATCTCAACTGTCTGCCGGTAAGGGATATGGTCCACCACCACAAACTCATGCACCGGGTTCTCATCGAGCCGCAGGTAAGCAAGCATCGTTGAGTCAGGACTCCACCAGTACGCCTGGAAGTCTCCGCGTCCGTACAGTTCTTCCTGGTAAACCCAGTCCAAGCGTCCGTTAAGAATCTTTGGACCACCGTCAGTGGTTAAGCGACGCTCTTTCTGCGTTGAAAGATCGAAGACATACATGTCGTTGCTTCTCACGAAGCCGATCATGCGTCCGTCCGGACTAATCGTTTCGCCAACTTCGGCTTCGGGAGTACCGGTGATCCGAATCGCCCGGTCGCTGCCTAACTCGTAATAAAACAGGTCGTCGTTGAAATTGAAAAGGACCGCAGTTTCAGTGGCATTGAAATCAAACGATCCGCGATTCGCAATCTGTTTTGCGTCGGCTGCTGATAGACCCAACGCGGCAAACGCAGCTTCCATCTTCGCGGCGTCAAAGAGCGCAGTAGTTTGACCGGTGACCGCATTCACTTTCTGCAGACGAGGGACGGATTTATTGGAAGCTTCGTTCGTGAGAATGTAATGCTTGCCGTCTTTCATCCAACGGATACTGGGTAGCGTGCCGGCGAAATTGACCTTCTTAACCGGATCGAAAATGTCATCGATGGTTAAGACCTTGTCCTGTGCGGCCACCGGCAGAACGACAAACAATGTAAGCAGAGCGGATATCAGAAATTTTGGCTTCACTTGTCGAGATACTCCATTAAAAGGTTCCGTGTTAATTCGTGTAATTCGTGGATCGTATTTCTTCCTCAGTTAAAAACGATCCACGAGATAACACGAACTCGCGTTATCTCGTGGATCGTTTGTTTGTTGCGGCGAGCTAGACTCCCGGCATCGCTTTCTTCAATGGCTTCAACAGCACTGCAAGAACGATTGCCATAAATAGTGCCATTAACGCCAACACCAGGAAGAAAGTCGACTGCAGCCAAATGTCCCAGTACACGCCGATCTGCGTCAGCTTGTTTCCAATGGCTGTTGCCACAAACCACCCACCCATCATAAGGCCGCGGATACTTATCGGAGCGACCTTCGATACCAGCGACAGACCCATCGGCGAAAGCATAAGCTCGCCAAGGGTCACGATCATGTAAGCAAAAACCAACCAGAACGGAGACACCCGGAACAGGTGCGCGTTCTGAAGGATGGCCGCGCGGTTCGCATCACCGGCGCCCGGCGCAGCGGCGTTGACCGCGTCGATTAACCCTTGCTCGCCAGACGTGACCGCGTTCGTCACCTCGTCCGTCTTCCTGGCAAACTTAACACCGAAAACGCTGTTCTTGCCGTCGGGTGCTTTCGCATTCTGGATCTTGTCCAGCACGTCTTTCGAAACTCCGGACGCTGCAAGATTGTTGAGAACGCGCTCGTTGATGCGAAACTCACCTACCGCAAGCTGTTCCGGCGTCTTCGTCATTTTCTCGCCTATCGACGCGCCGTACCAGAGCACGAGGAACGAAAGTCCGGTGAGGGTCATGCCGAACGCCATCTTCGTCGGAGTTGACGGCTCCTTACCGCGGCGATCCAGAAATCCCCAAAACCAAACCAACGGGAAGGTGAGAATCAGGACCCACATCGCGTTGATGGAATTCGAGATCGTCCCCGTGACATTCCATTCCGTATTGTCATCTGCAAAATAGGTCAGCGTTGAACCGTTCTGGTGAAACACCATCCAAAAGACGATTACGATCAGGAATATCACGATCAGCGCCATGACGCGTTTCCAGTTTGGGACCGCGGACATGGCAGCGCTCCGGCCGGCGTCTCCGCCCGCACCTTTCGCATGACCACCTTCGTCCTGATCGCTGACGCCATGGGGCGGAGCGTCGGTCGCCGTGGCCGCGGTGTCTGCTGCCTGTTGCGCATCTCTCTTCTTGTCAGCAGCGAGTACCAGATTCTTGAATTTCCAGAGGATCGCGACCGAGATGACCATTCCGAAAGCCGCGACCGCGAACGCCGGATGGAACCCGAACTTCTGGCGAACAATCTCCATCACTATCGGCGCAAGAAACGCACCGACGTTAATACCCATATAAAAAATGTTGTAAGCGCGGTCCTTGAGGTGACTGCCTTCGGGATAAAGATTGCCGACCATCGTCGAGACGTTCGGTTT
>DATEPF010000250.1:0-9603 GCA_035273325.1 Pyrinomonadaceae bacterium
GAGGCCAACCCTGCCGCAGCGACTGGATTACGCGGACCCTGATAACCCAGGTCGTGCGGAATCAAATAAAACTGGTTCTGCTGAGCTGTGCCGTGACCGGCGTAATAAACCACCACCGCGTCTTCCGGTTTCACCTTACCGGCGAGTTCGCTAAGCGCCCGCAGAATGTTTGCCTTGGTCGCCTGCGTGTCATGAAGCGAAGTCACTTCCGTTCGCGCAAAGTTTTTCAGTTTGCCTTCCTGCCGCTGCAGCTCAGCCGCAAAATCGGTCGCATCGGCAACCGCAAACCTCAAATCAAACTGCGGGTTCGCATACTTGTTAACCGCGATCGCCAGGATGTACATCGTGCCGGGTTGCTTCAAACTCTCGGCGCCGCGAACGCTTGCCATAGCGTCGCTGCTTTTAACGTTGTCACGATTAAACGCGTAAGCCGTGAAGCGGTTCTCTCCTGCCACGATCGGAACCTGGGCGTCGAGCACCGCATGCGCCTGACCCTTTAATACGTCGCCACGCCACGCCTTCACCAAAGCGCCGTTGCGAAACAAGCGTACGTCCTGTGCGCCAGCCGGCGCCGATCCAATTTCTATCTTCACTCCGACACTGCGGCCAACAGTTGGCTTGTCCGAAACATTCAGCTTTAGCAGTGGCTGACGGCGGTCGCGCTGGGACAGATTTTTGGGCGGAACTGGTCGTTTGCCGCGGTACAGTTCGGCCAACAGACCGGGCGAGTAATATTCGTTAAAGAACAGTTCGACGGGCGCCACATCAAACATGTTCTGCGAAAACCGCCACAGGATCTGGCTCCAGGCCGCGGGCGAACCATCGAACAAGCCCTCCGGCGTGATCACGAGCCAATCGTGTTGCCCCAACGCAAACAGGCTTGCCAGTTCCTTACCCTCCGCAACGTCCCAAAGTTTTATGCTCGAATCCCAACTCGAAGTGATCAGTAGTTTGTCATCATCGGAAAAAACCGCGGAGCTAACGTTGTCTCGATGCCCGCTCAACGTTTTCAAAAGCCGACTCTGGGCGATGGTCCAGAGTTGGACCAGGCCATCGTCGCCGCCGCTCGCTAACTTCGACCCGTCGCGGCTGAACGAGAGTGCGTTTACCCATCCTCCGCTGCTGAAGCTGTCAACGATTTCTCCAGTAGCAACGTCCCAGATCAAGATCGCTTTGTCCTGGCTGCCGCTCGCGAGCTTCTTGCCATCGGGACTAAATGCCAGCGCCGTAATTGCTCCCGCATGAGCTTTCAGCGCTTTCAGTAGTGCGCCCTTTGTCGACCAAATCTTGATCGTTTTGTCGCGCGCCGAGCCTGAGGTGGCAAACACGTCTCCCTTCGGACTGAAGGTGATGGCCCGCACGTCATTCGTGTGACCAGCCTCAGTGAAGATCTCGCGCTCCGTTTCAGCTTCCAATAACTTGACCGAGCCATTCCGCCCACCGGCCGCGATGAAACGGCCGTCCTGACTAATTGTCACTTGCGCAGGTAAGAACCCTTTGGGACCCGATTGTGGAAACTTAATGGTCTTAAGCTGTCCCTGACCGACATTCCACATTGTCATCCGGGAACTACCCCCGCCGGACGCAACTAATCGAGTGCCATCCGAACTTACTTCTATGGAATGCGTGACGTACCCGGCGGTAAGCGGGCGCAGTAATTGCCCGGTCACCGGATCCCAAAGGCGTATGCTGTCCTCGCGTCCAATCGTGCCGATGGATCCGCTGGCAAGCACCTTGCCATTCGCACTCAGTGCCAGCGAAGCGATGCGATCCGTATAACCCTTCAACACGTTCAGCTGTGCACCGGAACGAGCGTCCCACACGCGTATTGTGTTGTCGGAGTTTCCCGTCGCAATTGTTTTGCTGTCGGGATTGAACGTTAATGAGTCGACTCCCTGCGCCACACCTTCCCATGACTTAAGTTCCGCGCCGCTGGTGACGTTAAACGTCGTGATGTTGGTCATCGACGTGGCCGCGAGTGTCTGGCCATCACCGCTGAACGACAGTGCGTCGGCGCCTGAGGCAATCGTTCGCAGCAAATTTCCGGTGGCGACGTCCCAAAGCTTTATGTTGCGGCTTCCGGTCGCGAGCACCCTGTTATCAGGACTCAGTGCAATTGCTATTACCGGGATCGGGCCCGTCTCTTCGATCTTGATCGTGCGCAACAACTTGCCGGACGCCACATCCCAAAACTTGATTACCTCGCCGGAAGTTATGAGTGTCTTGCCGTCGCGAGTAAACAACACGCGCAAGCCGATGCTGTATTTAGGATCGATGTTAGGCAGGAGCGTGCGTAACTCCTGGCCGGTCGCTACGTCCCAAATTTTTACCTGTTGGTCCGCGCTGCCGGTCACCAGTAGTTTTCCGTCAGGACTGAATTGGAGCGAGCTAACGTACAACGAGTGGCCAGTCAGGGTTTGTTTGACACGTCCAGTAGCAACATCCCAAATCTTCGCCGAGTTGTCGGCGCTGCCGCTGGCAATTAACTTGTCGTCCGGACTAAACGCGACGGCCAGCGTTGTTCCGTCATGACCTTTCAGCGTGCGCAGCTCGTTGCCGGTCGTGGGATCCCAAAATTTGATTGTGTTATCGACGCTACCGCTGGCGAGTAGTTTGCCGTCTCTGGTGAAAGCGAGAGCGATTACCTGGGCCGAGTGTCCGGTCTGGACCACCAGTTCCGGTTTTTGGGCGAAGCTACAGACAAACGTGAGAAGAGTGAGAGTGAAGATGAATAGGGTTCGCATGGGTTCGTCTGCGGCTCGGCCGCGTCCGGTGCGGAAAGGCTTCGCCTTTCCGACACGTCAAATTAATTTAGCTTCCCGAGGCGCAGCCTCGGGAAACAAGTGATGTGCCCGCAACGGAAAGGCGAAGCCGTTCCGCACCGGTTGCGGCCGAGCCGCTCTTGCTTAATTCACTGGGTTCTTAATTGATGTATCCAGCTCAACAGGAACAGCACGCTTAAATTTGAAAAGGAACCGCTTGAAGTGTCCACAGACGTAAACCCGTCCCGTCACGGGCCAGGTTTCTTTCGAGTTTAATAATTCATCAATCGTCCTGAGTACAGCCTGTGGCGTGCTCACAAAAATGCGTAACGAAGGTTGCAGCGTCAGCGGTTCTTTGTTAGGCAGCTTAAACTTGTGTGCGTAATCATCGATGGTGACCGCGATGTCGTTGACACGCATGTCATCAAACACGAGACGGTCGACCTCACCTTCTTGTTTTATAGCGCCGATAATTACGGGCACGTCGAAGGTGACGCCCAATGGGGAGACGCTGACCAGTTTCGGTTCGCCGAGACGAACAAGGAGGGGTTCATCCTGCTGATACTCCTGCTCATCGGTTGTGCGCCGTTTGCGGGAATCGGATTTGCCGGACTCGTCTTTCTTACTTTCCGTTTTCTTCAGTTCAACCTCTGCACGATGGACTTTGTAACCGCGAACTTCTTTTGGCAGAGACTGGTTGTTATTTGACTGCGCAACAATGGACATAGCGAACGTGCTTACTGCGCAAGCGACGATTAGTTTAGGTGTGAGTGACATCTTCGGCTTCCTTGCGGCCGCATGTTTCGTGTTATTTCGTGGATCGTTTTTGAACTGAACGAAAATCGATCCACGAATCACACGAAGTGACACGAATCAGTTGTATGTTTCTTCAGCCAATATCCTGAGAGCGCAACACCAGTATCGATCCCACCGTCAGGGTTAGAAACATCAGCAACAGAATCGCCGGGTTCAACCACTTGTTTCCCCACGGATGAAGAAAATCCACGTAGCTGCTGAGATTTTCCGGAATCTCCACCACTTCAACTTTCGCTGGCACCGGATCCAAAGTGGGTTGCGCAGGTTTTTTTGGTTCCGCGCCTTGCCGCCCTGCCATGTTCCATTTCTCGACGTCTTTTTGATAGTCCTTCATCTCCTCGTCGAAGTCGTCAAACTTTTCCTCGGAGCTCGCCCGGTAGTCCTCAATTTCCTTTTGCTTCTGCTCGACCAACGCATCGTTGCGATGCTCGATGTCCTTGTACAACCCCCGCCCTTCATCTTTGGGCGACGGCCGCGCGTCTTCATCTTTCCCGCGCAACACGCCGAGCTCTGACGACAACAGCTTCATCTCATCAAACGCCCACGTCGCCGGCATGATCGCACCCACATATTTCGCCGCACCTTTGGGCACGCCTACTAGTCCTCCAAAGATGATCTGCGGAATCAACAGCAATGGCACAAGACTGGTGGCCATCTCTGATGTCTTGACCATGGCAGAAACGACAAGGCCGAGTGCGACGCCGACAATGCCGGTAAGAATCACCACCAGCATTTGTGGTATTCCAAAGTTGTCCCCGGGTAAATGCATCAGGCCCGCGACGTGGAACAGTCGTAGTAATCCAAACAACAAGATGCACTGGAGTCCAACGATTAGTGACAAGACGACAAGTTTTGAACCAACGTATGGCAACAATCCCAGATTGACCATCCGCTCGCGGTTATATACCGCGCGTTCCCGAATAATCTCGCGTGCTGCGATCGAAGTGCCAAACCAGACGGCCACCAAAGCCAGCACGAAGTAAGGAAAGTCTCGCGGAGCTTCACTATCAACGACGAGGTAGGTAAGAAACGCTACGATGGGCGCTTGTCCGAACAGGATCAACAGGTTGAACTTGTCAAATTTCAACACTTCCACGTATCGCTGGGCGAGCGTTTTCCATTGCCGCAAAGCGTCTGATACCCCGTGGCTGTGTTTGGTGGCAGGCGCCGGATGCGTTTGACCTTTCAATGCGCCCAGCGGCTTTAAGATGTTTTCCTGATACTGCTCGGTCTGCATGAATCGCTGTTTCCAGTCTTCGGCGACCTGCTCAGCGATCTGTTCTTTCTGAAGTTTGTACGCGCGCTTCTGTTCGGCAGTAGCGTTCGGCGGCATCTGAGGAAACCGGGCAAGGTTTTGTTCGATGGGCGCTTCCAGCTTGTCGTAGAGATCTTTGAAACTGTCAGCGCGTACGTGGGCCAACGCTTCGTCAGGAGCACCGTAAAAAACCAGCTTGCCGCGCATCAGCACCACAATCTTGTCGAAGAGTTTCACATTCTCCATCGCATGCGTCGTGAGGATTACCGTCCGGCCGGATTCGGCGATGTGACGGAAGAGTTTCATGATCTTCTCTTCGGTCGCCGGGTCCAGTCCTGATGTCGGTTCGTCTAAAAAGATGATGGATGGCTTAGTAATCAGCTCGACAGCGATCGAGACGCGTTTGCGTTGTCCCCCTGACAGCTGGCCCACCGGCACGTCACGACGCTCAGCCAGGCCGGTAACATCCATTACCTCATTGATGATCTGGTCCATCTCCTGCGAGGAGATGTCGCTGGATAGCCGCAGCCGCGCTACATAATGGAGCGTCCGGTATACGGTGAGCTCGCGATGAATAATGTCGTCCTGCGGAACGTAACCAATCGATTGTTTAAGAGAGTCGAGGTGTTCGTATAAATCAAGACTGTTTACCAGCACCAGGCCACTGCTGGCTGGACGCATACCGTTGAGGGCGTCCATCAATGTCGACTTGCCGGCCCCTGAAGGCCCCAGCAATCCCACGAACTCGTTAGGTTGGACCACGAGGTCCACGTCATCGAGAAGCTTTATCTCTCCACCACCTGAACGGTTACGCACGATCTTGGTAATATCGATCGCATCAATGCGAGTCTTCGCTCGAGTGTCCCAGACCGCCAGTCCGGCCGCTGGATCGACTACCAGCAGGAATGGACCAATCTGCACCGTATCGCGTTCGGTGATCGGCGTCTTGTTGGCTATGCGTGTTCCATTTACGTAAACGCCGTTGGTGGAACGTGTATCTTCAATGAAGATGGCCCCGTGAATCCGCGTGGCGCGTGCGTGGTTGTTGGAGATTTGGAGACCGTCGAGCCGAATATTGTTTTCCGCAGCCCGGCCGATTGAAAGTGTCTGAGATTCCGCTAGTGGATGAAAGCGCAACGGCTGCTCACCGGTCCGATCAAACTGCTGCTGCTGCTGCGCAGGCGATGGCTGACTGCGGACTGGATGAGCAATGGTTGGCTGTCTTACGTTTGGCTTATGGCCCGCCGCTAGTGGTCCAATCTGAGCGATCAGCAGAACAGGGCCGCCGGGTCCGAATTGTGCGCGCGCCCCCGCCTTGACCTCTGTCGGACCCGAGACAGGTCGCCCATCGAGAAAAGTGCCATAACGAGAACCGGCATCAATAAGTAAGCAGCGCCCGCCTTCGACGCGAAACTCTGCGTGTTTGCGAGACACCATCGGCCACTTCTCGCTCTCAAAAACAATCTGGCATTCCGTTCGGTCGCGACCGACAGCTACGACGGCGGAGTCGAATGCACGTTCGACCCGTGGTTGGCCATTCAGTTCTTCTACAACAACGATTGACATAGAACTAACAGGGTTGCGGGATTACACAACTGGCCGATGCGAGGCGGGCAGTTGTTTTAAGACAGACTTGGGAACCGAAATATTTACGGAAAGGTGCGTTTGGGTAACGACGTGCAATTTCGCCGCAAGCAAATATCCTACGGGACGGCAAAAATCAAGCGAAACTTTGCGTTGTTTTGATTCCCCTCTCTTTGGGAGGGGTTAGGGCAGGGCTTGAGGCGAGGTGATTTGTTTTTGTTTTTTTAAAGGAAAGGTCAAGCGTTTTCTTAAACTCGGCACCCTTGAATCTGATCCTGCGAGAAAACAAAACAGATTGTCTTTGAAACGAACGTTGATGCTTCCTACAGAACCAGAGAAGTAATAACGCGTAAACCCTCCCCTAACCCCTCCCACCGGAGGGGAATTTGAATACTAAGAAAGCGAAAAGGCGCGACAGTTTTTGGGCTGTCGCGCCTAATCTAAATGTGGTCACTGTCCTCACCCCAGCAACCACTTGGATGGAAGGATTCACCAACCATCTAGTTGTGCGTACTATATCGCGTGCACTCGCGGATGGCAAACGCATCGATTTCGCGTTTCGTGTTAATTCGTGTGTTTCGTGTAATTCGTGGATAGTTTTAGCCAGTAACAGAACGATCCACGAATTACACGAAAACACACGAATTAACAAACCTTCGAACCTCAAAAAGCATCCGAGCACTGCTACTTTCCTCTCCCGCTTGCAAAAGCAATCGACTCTTGCTAAACCTCGTTGCTGAAATGCTCTTTGGGAGATCACCTATGAAAAAGATCCTGCGCCCCGTTTTTGCACTAACATTAATCCTCGCGCTCTTGACGCCCGTACTCGCCGATACCATACGCTTGAAAGACGGCAGCGTTATTAGAGGACAGGTGATTGGGTTCAAGGATCAGCAGTTCACGATCCTGATCGGCTCGGGATCGCAGGGCCGCCGCAGTCGCACCCTCATCTACGTCGAAGACATCGAGTCGATTGAGTTTGACTCAGCCACAACCAGTGCTGCCTCAACGCTCGCTAATGAACCGATCGCCAATGACACGTCTGTCCCCGATACTCAGCCGGTGCGATCGAATCCGCCAAGGAATACCAGCACCACGCAGCCAGTTTCAAACGCGGCGCCTACTTTCTTTACGATTAAAATCGGCGTTCATGCGAGGCAGTGTCCACCCCAGAACACGGCCGACCCGTGTGCTCCAAATGGTTGGACTAATACCGGACTCGTCGTTCGCAGGGGCCAGCGACTCAGAATCAGTTCGACGGGTCGGGTTTCGCTCGGTGGCGGCCGGTTTGCGACGCCAAACGGTATTCCGGGCGTGCCCGATAATGACAAGTTGATGCGCAGCGAAGCCACGGGCGCACTGATTGCTGTTATTGGTGACGACAACGACGACTTTTTACTGATTTCTACCCGGCGCGATTTCGTCGCACAGCGCGATGGCGTCCTGTTCCTGGGTGTAAATGAAGGCAACCTCAACGACAATACCGGAACTTACGATGTCGTCATTGAGGCAGAGGCTGGCGGCAGTACGACGCGATAAGCAGTAAACAGGCAAACCTGCTTTATCGCCGGCGCATCAGACCTTAACAACAGTAAAGACCGGAACCGACGTGCGTCGAATTCGCGTTTTTCCCTAGCAGTTCAGGTGGTTTTCATGAAACTCTCCAGCTTCGCTCGAACATTTTTCGCACTGGTAGTGCTTTCCGGGTTGGTCGCCGGCCTGTCCTTCAGCCACGCGCTGGGGCAGTCGCGCCGTCAACCGCCCACCAGTAATCAGAAAAAGAACCAGCGGCCGAACCCCGCACAGCCTGGGGAGAAAGCCGAGGAACCGCCTCCTCCCGATTTAGTTGGAAAACCGCAGGAAGCCGAAAAAATTTCAGTTTCGACGCAAATCGTAAACGTAGACGCGGTTGTTTATCACAAGAAAAGCGGTCAGATAATCACTGGACTTAAGAAGGAGAACTTCGCACTTTTCTCTGACGGCGTGAAGCAAAACATTACCAACTTCGCCACACCCGAAGCCCCAATCACTGCGGCGCTGGTAGTTGAATACAGCAAGCTTGGAGAGATGCTCGGCTATTACGGCAGCGGCGGTTACGACCCGGGCAAGTATGAAGTGGTGCGGCCCGTCGCGATGTTTCTATCGCGGTTTATTAAACCACCCGACGACTACGTCACCGTGGTCGCGTTCGATATGCGGCCCACGCCCTTGACTGACTTCACCAATGATCCGCAGCGCATTACTCAGGTTATAAATCTGCTGCTGATGAACACGCCCGCGTTTCGTGAGACAAACCTTTTTGACGCGTTGAAGTTTACGCTTACCGGCGGACGCGGAGATTCGGTAGTGCTCGATAATTCAGAGGCGAGAACCGCGGAGTATGGAGGGTTGGTCAGCGTACAAGGGCGCAGGCGTGCTGTTGTGCTGGTTGCTTCCGGAATCGACACCTTCAGCAAAATCAATTACGGCGACACGCGCAAGATCCTGCAGAACGCGGGCATACCGGTATACATCATCGGCACCGGAAACCTGTTCTTCAAAAAGTACAGCGATAGAATGCCCGCTAACGATGACCTGTTGGGCAATCCCGGCCGAATGACTTTTCTGCAGGCGCAGAACACGCTAAATACATTTGCCAAAGAAACAGGTGGCGCTTATTACCCGGTGACGTTTGAAGGCGAAGTTCCGAAAGTCCTGGATTCCATCAACTCTCTGCTTCGCAGTCAATACAGTCTGGCCTTCAACCCGGGCGACGTACGCGACGGTAAGCAACATAAACTGAAAGTAAGTGTTGATGTGGACGGCGACGGCACGTACGACGATAAAGAACTGGTGATCCAGGCGCGGCAGTTTTACCTTTCGCCCAAACCGGACGCGAACGCTAAGAACTAGTAGACGGTAGACGGTAGACGGTAGGCAGTAGGCAGTAGGCAGGATAACTTAGGCGGCGAGTTTCGTGCTCGCCGCTTTTTTGTTGGACACCTTCGTGTTATTTCGTGTAATTCGTGGATCGCTTGTGCCGCTTGAAATACGAACCACGAGTTACACGAAATTAAACTTCATATTGTGAACGACGTAGATGTAATCGTAATCGGCGGCGGCGCGGCGGGGCTCTTTTGCGCGATCGAGGCGGCCAAGCGCGGTCGTAAAGTGGTGGTGCTCGAACACGCCGAACGCGTCGGAAAA
>DATEPF010000251.1:0-10439 GCA_035273325.1 Pyrinomonadaceae bacterium
CCGACGTCCCCGGATCTAAATCGCGCGTTGCGGTTGGTAATTGACCAGCGATTGATCCTGCAGCAGGCCGAGAAGTTGCCCTCGATTGCGCCTAGTGCCGATGAAATAAAAGCTGCGCGCGATGAGCTGGTGAAAAACTTCGCCTCGCCGTCCGAGTTTCAACAGCGCCTGCTGCGAGTAGGTTTAACTGCTGAAAAGCTGGATGAGATTCTCGATCAGCGTCTGAAAATTGAGAAATATCTCGACTTCCGTTTTCGCAACTTTGTGGTGATTACTCAACAGGAGATCGGAGACTACTACACCAACGTTTATGTGCCGCGTCTGCGGGCGCGTGCGCCCGGTCAAATTGTTCCAACTCTTGAAGAGGCGCGCGACGAAATTCAGCGCACGTTGCAGGAATCAAAAATCGAGACAGACACAGACACTTTCCTCGACGCCGCCCGCGAGCTCGCTGAGATCGTTACGCTGAATCCTGTCTAATTTTTATGGCTGGCCCAATTTTCGTGTATTTCGTGGATCGCTTTTAACCGCTGCTAAAAACGATCCACTAATTACACGAAATAAGCAGGCTAAGCAGGTCTTCGCAGGTAGGTCCGCAGTGTTGGCGGGGTGGCTTTCCTCATCAAAGCGGCTTTCGCTTTCCATTCCATTGAACGACTCAGTTCCATCAAAAACTTCGTCTCGCCCGATTCCATCACCGCGGTAGGTTCCCCGGCGTTAAAAAGAATGCGGTTGGAAGTGAACGCAGTCACGCGCCCGCCGGGCGTGATGATGCCCACCAGGTTCAGCGGATCCGCAGCACTAACGGAAATCATATCTTCAGCCGTACTCGTTGACGGCACAGCACCTTGAACACCAACGGCGAGCGACCCGGGCGCCGACTCGATAACAGCAGCCGATCGAAAACCGAAATCCATCGCTCCTGTGCGAGCTCTTCGAATCGCGCGCAGCATCGCCACGGCTTCCGGCAACGCAAATTGTTCACCCGAAATATTGGCAACAAATCGCCCGCCACGAATTTCACCACGCGCTTCCAGCCGGTGATAGATGCGCAACAATACACGCCACGGTAAGGCTATGCCCTCGCGTTCGAGCAAACGCTTGAATACAACGCCATAACGCTTGAGAAGGATGCGCGCGACTTCCTCTGCCGCTTCAGTGTCGTTGGAAGAAGGGACCGGCAGGAATGCCTGTCCTACACGGTTTAGTAATGACCAACGTCCGGCGCTTGCCATTTGGTACACGGGTTGTCGATGTTTGCGGCGAGCGGCCGCGCTCGTCTTGCGGCTGGACGGAGTTAACAAGGCGCGGAGTCCGGCGAAGCTGTCGGAGATAACCAACCCTGCACCCACCAGTTCACCCAGAGATTCTTCCACCTGGCTTTTTAGAAGCTTTGTGCTGTCAACGATGTCTGTGAAAAACGAAGCCCCGCGCGTTGAGAGAAACTCAAGCACTGCTTGAGTAGTAGATGAGAACTCGAGTTCATAGCTGGCAGGTTGTGGGAATACGGAACTCCACGACGCGAAGTTCCTACGCAGCAGCAAGGCGATTGGTGTGTTCCGTACCGGCGCCGATCCACGCGCGCGTTCATTACCCGGTTCAGATGTCGGGCGCGCCGGCGGAGTTAACCTGGCCCAAACTACTTCGCCGGACAGGCACAGTGCGTCGAGCCATGCGGGATCGTATTCAACCAGGCGCGCCGGAAGTATCTCGCCTTCCCATGCGGCAGCCGGCGCTTCAAAACCTTCCAGTTGCTCAATGATGCCGCGCAAACTTTCGGCGCCCTCCATTTGATGTTCGGGCGCAACCTTTTGCCAGGCCAACAGGTAGCGCATGAAATCGTTGGTCGAAACCGGCTCAATTTCCTGTCGCAGCCGATTGAGCGTGTAACTGTGAATGCGCGCGAGCAGACGGCGTGCGGACCATTCAGTCTGTTCTGTTTCGGGGGTGAATTTGCCGCGGATTACAAAGCCTTCCGATTCCAGTTTCAGCAGGGCCCCTTCCACTTGTAATGGTTCAAGACCGGCATGGTCCGCTAGTGTTTGCACCGTCACTGGTCCAAGACCTTCAAGCCGGCCGCGCATGATTTCGACAAGTGCGTCTTCCGGCGACCATGCTTTATCTCCCAGGCTGGCCGGCGCCACTATTGGTGGATCGAGAACTACGCCAGTGTAAACAGCTTGGATCTGTGGGAGTCGTTCGGCGGCGACCCATAAAAGAGCCGGCGAAACTCCGGCACGCTGAACAGTCATCACTGCCGCGCGTCGATCCCTCTGCAACTCGCCCAGATACTGTTGCCACTCCGCGCCTTCTTGTTGAGTTACAAAACCAAGTTCAACGAGGGCATCATGTAACTCATCAGGATTCTCAACTCGCGGCCACGCTTCGTCGCGTACCCGATCGATTGCCCCTTGATCCAACTTGCCCATATCTGAAGCTGTTTGCGGATCCAGCCAGCGACGTTGAAAGACGGCGCGAGTGCGGCGTTCTTCCAATGGCGCGTCGTCGAGATATGCGTAGGGACGTGCGTTCAAAATCTCCTGTGCTAGTGGTGAAGCTTCGATTACGTCTCGGGCAAATAGATTTTTCTCATTGCGCTCAATCGAGGTCAGCAAACGTTCCAGACCATCGATGTCCATCGCCTCTTCCAGACAATCCTTTACCGTTTGATCGACGAGTGGGTGTTGCGGAATCTCACGCTCACCGCCACCGAGGTTCTCGAAACATGCAACCTGATCCGGGAAGATCGCAGTCAACAGATCGTCGGCGTCCATGCGCTGCAGCTGTGCCGGAATCTTTTTGCCGCCGCGCCGCCGCAGTACGGCGAGTGAGCGTGTGACGTTCCAGCGCCAGCGAATGTTCCACATCGGCGCGTCCAGCAGAGCCTGGCAGAGTATCTGACGGACAGACTTTGAGTTGAGATAGTGAAAAACGTCTTCGAGTGGAAAACTGTGCGTTGGCCCAAGTGACAACACAATCGCGTCTTCAGTCGCGGCCGCCTGCAGTTCGAAATTGAACTTGCGACAAAAACGTTTACGCAAGGCCAGTCCCCAGGCGCGATTGATCCTGCTGCCAAACGGCGAATGCAGAACCAGTTGCATGCTGCCACTGTCGTCGAAGAAACGTTCCAGAACCAGGTTGTCCTGGGTTGGCATCACACCCAACACAACTTTAGCGCCCGCCAAATATTCAACAACCTGCTCGGCGGCCGCCTGCGAGATGCCGACTTCATTGATCAGATAATCCAATGCCGGCTGCAGGTTAAGACTTCTTGTTAAGTCAGCTTTCGCCTCCCCGGTGTTTGCAACATCCTCGCCATGTCCATTAGAAGGACATTGGACATTGGACATTGGACTTTGGACTTCGGTGTCCGGACATTGGACATTGGACTTTGGACTTTGGACTTCGGTGTCCGGACGTTGGACATTGGACTTTGGACTTTGGACTTCAACGCGGTTGGCAATTTCCTCGCGCAGACGCGAAACTGAATGCGACAGCTCGTAAGTCCTTGCCGGCGCTTCGCCTAACCAGAAGGGAATTGATGGTGGCTGACCAGCCGCATCTTCGACGCGCACCTTGCCCTGTTCAACGCGAAGTATGCGCCACGACGTATTGCCTAACTGAAAGATGTCACCCTGCAAACTCTCGATCGCGAAGTCTTCGTTAACTGAACCAATAACCAACTCACTCGGCTCGAGTACGACTGCATAATCCGCATTGTCGGGAATGGCGCCACCGGAAGTGATCGCAGATAGACGAGCGTTACGCCGTCCTCGTATGCGCTGGTTCACGGCGTCGTGATGCAGATAAGTTGAACGCCGTCCACGTTTCGTGGTGAATCCTTCGGCCAGCATGCGAATCACTTCATTGAACTTATCGCGGTCGAGTTTGCGATACGGGTAGGCGCGCGTGACCATAGCGAAGAGTTCATCTTCGCTCCATTCTTCCGGGGCCGAGGCGGCCACGATCTGTTGCGCGAGTATGTCGAGGGGCTGTTCCGGGATTTCCAAACGATCCAACTCGCCACGCCGCACCGCATCGATGATGGCAACGCACTCGACCAGTTCATCACGCGATAAAGGAAATATTCGCCCTTTGGGAAAACCTTCAACTGTGTGATTTGAACGCCCGACCCGCTGCAGGAAGCTGGCGATGGATCTTGTCGTACCAAGTTGGCAAACAAGATTCACGTCGCCGATGTCGATGCCCAGTTCCAAAGATGCGGTGGCCACCAGGGCGCTGAGCTCACCGTTTTTTAAACGCTGTTCGGCGGCCAGCCGTTGTTCGCGGGCCAGGCTGCCATGATGCGCAGCAATGTTTTCATCACCCAGACGCTCACCAAGATGCCGCGCAACACGCTCGGCGAGCCGCCGAGTGTTGACGAAGACCAGGGTGGTCTTGTGCTGGCGGATCATCTGCGCCAGACGGTCGTAGACTTCGTCGAAAACTTCACCGGACATGACGGCCTGTAAAGGCGATTCGGGCAACTCAATGGCGATGTCCAGTCGCCGCGCGTGCCCGCTGTCGACAATCACGCAGTTTGGATTGCCTAAGGTGTCGATGTTTTTGGTGCCCACCAAAAAGCGTGCAACTTCTTCGATGGGACGTTGCGTTGCGGATAAACCGACGCGGACTAGTTTTGAGTTTGCAGTTTCGAGTTCCGGGTTACTCGCGCGATGCTGTGCAATAAGCTGTTCAAGCCGCTCAACCGACAGAGCCAAATGCGAACCACGTTTGTCGCCAACCAGCGCGTGAATTTCGTCAACAATTAACGTGCGTGCTGTTTGCAGCATGCGTCGTCCACCGTCGCTCGTCAGCAGGATGTACAGAGATTCCGGCGTGGTAACAACAATGTGCGGAGGCCGCTTCGTCATTGCCGTACGTTCCGACGCCGGAGTGTCGCCCGTACGCACGAGTGTGCGAATGTTTACTTCGGGCAAACCCATGGCTCTGAGCTCTTCTTCAATACCGGCAAGCGGAACCTGGAGATTGCGCTGGATGTCGTTGCTGAGTGCTTTTAGTGGAGACACGTAGACGACGTGAGTAGTGTCTTCGAGTTTACCTTCCAAGCCGATCCGCACGAGGTCATCGATGGCAGCGAGAAAAGCAGACAGAGTTTTACCGGAACCGGTCGGTGCAGCAATCAACGTGTTTCGTTGTTGCTTGATTGCCGGCCAGGCTTCCTGCTGTGGCGGCGTCGCGGAGGGAAAGGTCTTGGTAAACCAGCGCGCAACTGCTGGATGAAAAATTTCTAAGTTCATGGGTGAGGAAAATTATACCGCAGGAATCCACGAATTGCATAGATGAAACAACGGCCCAACACTTGAACAGAGTATCCGCAGATTACACAGATTACACAGACTAATTCGGGTAGGCGTCGGAGGCGTGTCCGTGTCCGCCGCTGTCAAACGTATTTGCTCATGTCCCCGGCCGTTGTTAAAACGAAATCTGCGTAATCTGCGTAATCTGCGGATGCGGTTTATTTTTCGCAGTAAGATTTCAGCCTGTCGAGAGCTTCCGCCCACGCTGCCCGCAAGCCGTCCGCTTCTGCACGGGTTTGAATGCGCGTGTGATTCACCAACAGGCCCGTTTTGCCCTTTCCCTTGTCCTGGAATTGGACATCGACCTGAGTGGGCGCGGTGGAATTCTTGTCTGCAAAAGTCATGCGGATGTCTTTGTTTTCTCTGACTCGCAAAAACTTTCCTTTGTCGCCGTCTTCAGTTTCATAACTGCCGCCGTCTTTTACATCGGCTTTAGAACCGGGGCCAAACCAGTTACTCAGAGCTTTGTTGCTCGCCCACGCTTCATAAACGTCGGCGGGGGATGCCCCAATCGTCTTCGTCGCACAAACAAAATACCCTTCAAACAAACCATCCTTTTTGCGCACGTCGTGATGTTTTTCATACTCCACGGCAATCGTCGCGCACCACCATGGATCAATCTTCTGGGCGTAGAGACGGTTGTTAATTTCGCGCCGGCCTAATTTCAAGCCGTCAGTTTTATCCAACTCAGCAAACCACTGATCGAGTGTCTTGCCGGTCGCCGCTTTTGCGGCCTCATTCGTCACCGGGTGTTCTGGTTTAAGTGTGTATTTCATTCTTCGCTCCTATCCACAGATTTCGCAGATTACACAGATTCAGGAAGAACGAGAGAGCAGACACGGTTCCGTAGCTGACTTAACGTCCATCTGCGTAATCTGTGTAATCTGTGGATGACTTAGCGCCAGGCGCCAATGATGGCGCCCATTACTACGAAAGCAACCGTCATATAACCGCCGTTGATGAGAATGTAGGCCCAGGATCGGTTTTCAAATACGCCGATGATTGCGATTGCCAAGGCCACCCAACCGAAACCGGCGAGAGCGCCGGCAGTCATTCCCCACATGACGTTGGTGCCGGGCCCAGCCAGAAACATCGCCAGATTAACTGCCATGACGACTGAGAAAACAAACGACCACCCAAACATACGCCCCTTGCTAAACGTTTGCAGATCTGTCTCGTCGAAGTTATTGGCGCGCATCCACGCTTTGCCAAAGAGCAGAGGTGAATACCACAGACCGCCGAGTAGAAACGTTGACAGCGCAGCTACGAGCACCGCCAGGTAGTTGATGTTAGAACCGTCCATATTCGACTCCTTCGGGGGATTGATGACGGCCGAAGTCTAATGAACGCTGATCGGCTTGTATTGTAAAAAATTAACCTTTGCAGGTTCGTGTTCGTTCGTGTAATTGGTGGAGCGTTTTTCGTGTTGGCGAGAAAACGATCCACGACTTACACGAACAACACGAACAGTTAATTAATTGGGATAAAATTAACGAACTCGCCGCGTTGCGCGACATACGCTGTTGGGTTGAGGCCGGAAAAGTTTTGAAATTCTTTGATGAAGTGCGCCTGATCGTAATACCCGCAGTCGTACGCCAGACCAGACCATTCAATCTCGCGCTGCGTCTCGATCAGGTTAACGACCTTTTGAAACTTACATACGCGCGCAAACGTTTTGGGCCGCAGCCCCACCACTTTCTCGAACTGCGTAATCAGGTGCTTCTGTGTGATGCCAATAGTTTGCGCGAGATCTCGAATAGCCAGGAACTGTGGCGACTGTTGCAGTTGATTAACTGCGAAGCTAATCAAACGGTTCGCTTCAAGTGAACGATGTGCCCGTGCTAATAGAAATGCCTCAAGGGTCGCTAGTTTCTCATCGTGGGACGGAATGCTCTGAAGTTGTTCGCGGATTTCATCGACCAGACCGCCCCAGAGTAAATCCAGCTCAGTGACCGATTCACTTAATTCCGAAATGGGAAAACGAAAGAACGGGTAGGCGCCGCCCGGCCGAAAACGAATTCCGACCATCGACTGGTTTTGATGAGCGCCGATAATGAGGTAACGGGTTCGTTCACCGGAAATCCATGCTTTCTTCACAGTTCGTGAACTTGCCGACGTTTCATGGTCGAAGATGTGTTTAGGTTCCGTATCGAGATCGATGATTAGTTCGATAGCGCCGTCGGGAAGGATCTTTTCCCGCGTGTAGTCGGCAGTGAAACCTTCCACCAGCCAGAAGTTTTCGACAAACTGGGAAAGCGGACACTGAGGGAAGCGCAACTTATGAATCATGGCTTTTTATATCCACAGATTACGCAGATTACACAGATTTGTTCTTGAAATTCCGGTAACACAGATGAGCCAATCGACCAGGACCGCTGCCTGCAACTGTTCTGTCAGTCCATTGAAATCGGTGTAATCTGCGTAATCTGTGGATGTTTATTCGAACTGTTTTTTGAAGCCTTCGAACTGTTCACGCAGTTGGGCCATTTCAGTCTTTAGAGTCTCGATCTCACTTTCAAGCGCCGCAACTCGGTCTTCACGCCCACGACTTCTCGCCGGGCTACTTTCTGAGCTCGTCTCTTCAACCGGAACCTCGCCGGACAGCAGGTGTGCATAGCGCGCTTCTTTTTGCCCAGGCTGACGCGGTAATCGCACTGCAAACGGTTCCGGGTCATGAGTGATCAGCGAATTGATCGTCGCGTCTACTTCTTCCAGTCCTGAGAATTCGTGCAGGCGCGCGGAATTACCTCGCAGCTCTCCCGTGGTTTGCGGCCCTCGCAGCATCAGCGTACACATCAGGGCGAGTTCCGCAGGATTCAGGTGCATCACTTCCGGCATCACGTGTTTGTACTTCGGAACGCGACTCGTGCTGCCGTGAAAGACGTAGGTCAGATTCTTTTCGCGCAAGGTTTCCAACGCGTGCGCCACTTCGCTTTCGGAGTATGAAGTCACTGGATTGCGATTGTTCTTCTGATTACACGCCGCGGTCAGAGAATTTAGCGTGAGCGGATAGTACTCGGGCGTGGTCACCTGTTTTTCCACCAGCGCGCCCAGCACACGAATTTCGATGTCGGTTAGGATTGTTGTCATCGTTTATTTGATCGCCGGCAATCGTAACGCAAACTGTTAGTTTGCGGAACGCTCGGTAAGCACGATGTTGTTAGTTTGGGAACCTCGGCATACCCGTAAAGCAACCTGTTAGTTTGCTTAAAATCTTGCATGTGCAAGATCCGGGTCTTCGCCGGTCGAGGTTGCAGTACGGAGGTCATTTACGAGAGTCTGCTCCGAGTGAGCAGATTAAAGTACCGCCCATCTTACCGGCGAAACTTGCCCCACATCCAACCGCCCGGAGCCAGCTTTTTCATCACTTTTCGGTTGGCCGGCTCATTGCCTGTAGGAGTAGTGAAGCAGTGGAATCTCGAACGTCAATGGCTTAAACACCTTGCGGAGACAAACCCAAGTCATTGGATCGGGTTAAGCATGAGTTTGACCGTCGCTGGTTTGCGAAGTTCGAGGCTCTGCTGGACCAAGTCAGCGTAGGACCTACGTGGTTAAAAGATGACCGAATAGCGTCTATGGTGGCGGACAGTCTACATCACCGCGACGGTAGGGTTTATCGACTAGATGCGTTCACCGTCATGTCCAATCACGTACATACCGTATTTAAGCCGTTGCCAAAGCCAGCACCGAACAGTCTTAGTCCAGAGGATGTTGAATACTATTCTTTAGCTAGCATCATGCATTCGCTAAAGGGGTACACGGCCTTCCAAGCGAACGCCATTCTAAGTCGCGAAGGTGAGTTTTGGGCACATGAGAGCTACGATCATTGGATTCGTAACTACCCCGAATGGCGAATAATCGCTTACGTGCTCAATAATCCGGTTAAAGCGGGCAACTGCCAGCAATGGCGAGATTGGAAGTGGAGTTATGTTCGTCGGAAATGGAATCAGAGGTGAAGAGTTTACGGAGCTGTCAGGACGGCCGGTTTCAGCTCAGAGGTGACTGCCCTAACAAACCGCAAACTAACAGTTTGCGTTACGTGGCTGACAAGTCTTTCGCGCATCGAAACCCGGAGACCATCCAGCGTTCGTGTGCATGAAAGAAATTTCGGTAAGTCGAGCGAATGTGAATTTTTGGTGTCGCGAAGGAGCCGCCCCGAAGCACTTTCTGATTTACAAACCACTTATCGTTGTATTCATCAAACTCAGATTTGAAACCGGGGTAGGGGACGTAATCTGAAGTGGTCCACTCCCAAACGTCGCCAATCAATTGATGACAGCCGTAACTGTTCGCACCTTCGGGAAAGGAGCCGGCCGCGGACGGCGACCACAAGTTGGTTTCGAGCAGGTTGGCGGTTGTTTCCGTCGGTGAATCAACCCCCCACGGAAAATATTTCGAATCAATGGTGGCAGCCTTCTCCCATTCAGCCTCGGTCGGCAAACGTTTACCTGCCCACTTCGCAAATGCGGAGGCCTCGAAAAAACTGACGTGATAAACCGGCTCATCCACTTTGTCTTTCGCTGAATGCAGACCTGCGAAATCGCGAATCATCCATTCGCCGTCATGCGATTCCCAGTAAAGAGGCGCGCGCCAGTCTTCGCGATTCACGACTTCCCAGCCTTCGGAAAACCACCAGCGAAAATCCCTGTAACCATTGTCGCGAATGAACTGCAGATAATCGCCCGTGGTCACGAGCGCGCGGTCGAGTGCGTAGTCCTGCAGAAAAACCTGGTGCGCGGGCTTCTCGTTGTCGAAAGCGAAGTCGTAGTTGACAGGCGAGCCCTCCCTGACGGTCGGGCTACTGCCCCGGTCGTGGAAGCCCTCCCTGACGGTCGGGCTACTGCCCCCGTCCTCGAATCCCAATCGAAAAAGACCGCCTTCAATCTCGGCCATGCCTTCGACTTTGGCGACGGCGGCAGGCGCCGTTCTAATCGGGGCGTCAAACTGATCGCCTAGCAGGTGTTTTATGTCGTACACCAGCAATTCCTGGTGCTGCATCTCGTGCTCGAGACCGAGTCGCACGAGTGACAGGACTGTTGGGTCTTCCAGTGACTGTAGGAACGACCGTACCTGCTCGTCGATGTGATTGCGATAGGCAACAGTTTCTTTGACGGTTGG
>DATEPF010000252.1:0-20697 GCA_035273325.1 Pyrinomonadaceae bacterium
CGGAATGGATACAAGCTTGGATCAGTATCAACGGCTTGCGCGCGCGCTTCACTGACTCCGGAGTAAACGTCTCGCCTTCCGCGGCAACCAGCAACGGCAGATCGCGCCCTTCACCGCTTTTCCCAAACGATTCAAACTTAACTAGTGGTGACGCCTGGTCCAAACGACGCGCATAGGCGATCGTGTCATCGTATGAAGGCGTTTCGCGGTAATCCGTCTTCTCGGCGTGGGTTTGCCACTCGGGTGGCACCTGAGTTGTGTTTTGCGACATGCTTTTGGTCTGAAAGAGTAGTTGAACTCCTAAGACAATGAATAGTAACGAAACGAAGTGTGCGCGAGTTGTCACCCTGGTTAGATAGTTAAACGTGAACTAAGCGTCTTTTCTCAGCTTACCCTGGCAGGATCTGCAAAGCGTACGTCGCCGCGCGTTGAGCGTGCCGCACGCGACACACCGTAGATACATCGTCCGCGCAAACCAGGCAGTAATGAACCAACTCAAACCGAGTATCCCGATCAATACTGCCAGGTTTAGCAGAACATCCTTCAACGACGATATCTCTCTCGAACAGTTTTCTGATAGTCGCGGCCGCGAGCGTATCCCCGCTGGTAGGCCTCGTCTTCGGACTCAGTCGGACCGGCGGCATCGTCGTTTGCCGCCAGAGCAGCCTCAAATCCGCGACGATAGTTGACTTCGTCAGTTTGAAACCGTCCGCCGGTAGCAGAGTAATTCTCCTCCTCCGCGTCTCTCAGTCCGACCCACCAGTCCTCGCGAGCGGCATCTACCGTTTCCGCGCCGGCAGACATCATTACATTTCGCGACGACTCTTCTGCTTCTTCAGTTTCAGCAAATGCGATGACCACTGATCGACCGCGCTTCAAAGCGTCCTCGTAAACGTAGACTTCATCACGTGGTAAACCTTCGACCAGCGACTCTTCCAATGCCTCTCCCGCGGCCACTCCGGCTGCAGCGCCACCAACACCCAGGATTGCAGCGCCTAAAATCGTTCCGGCGATAACCGGACCGACACCAGGCACGAGCAAGCTGGCCGCTGCTGCACCTAGAGTAGCGCCGCCGGCCGCACCCATCGCGCCTCCGACCGTGCCACCCATCGCCTGGCCCATGCCCGGTTGTTCCGTATCAGAAACCAGCACTTGGTCATCGATGTCGTCAGCGTCTTCGTTGGGGGCGAGTAAAGCTATCCTATCGTTTCGTAAACCACTTGAATGTAGTTGTTGAACTGCCTTCTCAGCGTCTGCTCTGGATCGAAAAATTCCCGCAACGGTTTCCATTTGTTTTCCTCCGTGATTTGTTTTAACGCTTTGATGCAATATCAGCAAGCGTGTGATACGGCTGACACAAATCGTTGAGGAAATTGGCAGAGCTATGTTAGAGTCACGAGTATAACGCTGGTGTTTCAAAGCAGGCGGGTCTTAACTTTGGCCCGCCACTCTTGTAAGACCGAGCCCATCAAATCATGTTCGACATCGTAGAAAAGCACTGGCCCATGTCTGAGGGTGACGGAAAAGCGGCTCGCAAAAAGAGACCGCGTATCCTCGCAATCACGACAGACTGTTGCACGGGTTGCGCCGGCTCCCCGGCGTGCATCGAATACTGCCCGATCGAGGCGTGCATGTTTTGGGTCCCGGATGAAGATCATCCGCCCTTCGGTCGCATTGAAGTTGATCCGTATCTCTGCATCGGGTGTCAGAAGTGTATTAGCAAAGGACCCGATGGCGCGTTCCTCGACGGCTGTCCGTGGGATGCAATTGAGATGGTGCCGACTGACGATTGGGAAGCAGTGCACGGAATCTCACTACCAGACTTGCCTCCAGCTCCGCCTACTTCTTAATTCTGTCCGTTTTGCTCAGCGCGTCGCTTAATCGCGCCGACCGTGGCCACAGCTTGCTGTTTGATCCGGTTCGGTTGAGTTGCCGCTTCCGCGTAGCTATCGATTAACTGCAGGTCTTCTGGTTGTCCTATCAGCGCCAACCCGCGTAACACCTCCCAAATGCTGTCCTCGTCGGAAATCAATGTCAGCAGCGTGGTGTCCGGGTTTACATTTGATCCGACGGCTGAGAGCACACGATCGATGCGACCAGGCAGCGGTGATCTTACTTCAACCAGACGTCCCGTCGGTTCATTAATACGTCCGACCAGCGTACCTCGTCCGACGTCTGAACCTGCGGGAAGAATACTTCCCACCGTCCCGCCTGCCGGCGATTTGAGTTCATAGGGACGCAACACCGCCAACAACTCCTGCCGCCCGGCACGATCATTAAACCTAACCAACGCCAGTGCGGCGTTTCTCCTGACTATTGGTTGAGAATCATTTACCAGTTTCAACAGTGCCTGATGAAACTCGGACGACTTGTTGTCGAAGCCCATCAACCAGGCAACGGTTAACCGAAACTCTGTCTCGGAATGCGATGCCAGATTGATGACCTGCGGATACCACTGTTTGGCGCTCGCGTCACCAGTCTCAATCCGATGTTGAATTTGCAGCAAGGCGTGTTGCACGCGACGCGGGTGTTTTTCGTCGACCAGATACTGAGAGATGTCCGCGTCTGAGAGGTTGCGGCCAAACCAGGTGAAGTACCACGTAAGAAACGCGCCGACTACAAAGAGCACCGCCAGAATCAGGATTGGTCCGGAGGCGCGCACACGTTGCGCCGCAGGTGTTACCACTTTAATTTCCGGATTGTTGCCGTTGCCTTCCATCGCTTCTTAAGGAGTCGGGTAAATATGGTAGAGCATCACGTACACGATTACGCCGGTGACGGAAACATACAACCAGATGGGCAATGTCCATCGCGCAATTTTTTTATGTTTGACGAAGTCAGATCGCCACGCGCGAAAAAGGGTAAACAAAACCAGCGGAACGATGATCATCGCCAGAACCACGTGGGTAATCAGTATTGTGAAGTAAAACGGTCTCACTATTCCCTGCCCTAAAAATCGCGTATCACCGTGGTAGTAGTGATACGTGAGGTATGAAATCAGAAAGAGCGTAGATGTGACGACGGCGGCCAGCTGAAACTTCAGGTGGGTTCGGATTCGACCCTTACGAATCATGACGAATCCAATGATCAAAAACACCGTACTCGTTGAGTTCAGAAACGCATTAACGTGGGGCAGGTAGGAGATGTAATCAGTCATACTTACTAATCAGAAGGAAAAACGATCCACGAATCACACGAAATATCACTAAACGGCTGGCAATCGTGTGATTCGTGGATCGTTTTTTCAAACTGCTTTCGCCCTGGCCCTGCCCTCCGCGGTCAACGAGTAAAAGTCGTTACCTTCCTCGTTCAACAAACCTTCTTCCACCAGCTTCTCGACCGCATAGAACACCGCGGTGCGTTGATCAGGATCATTGCCGCCGGCCTCGAAGAGTTGATGCAAGTCGAGCGTTTCCTGGCCCCAGTAATCAAAACTGGCCAGCACACGTTTTTCGATTTCGTTCACGGGAAGATAACTCGGAGCGGAATTATTGGCGCTTCTGTTTCATCTGGCTCATCATCGATCGTACATCGGGCGGGACAGCGCGTCCTTTGGCGTCAAGCAACGGTGGATTAGAAGCAGCCATCTCCTTCGCGGCCGCCCGGCGTGCCAGTCGCTTCTGAAATGGAATTGGCAATTTGCCTTCGGACTTCAGTTGCAGCACCGGACCGGCCACGAACATCAGCGCCATTACCAGGCACACGACGGTGACAAATAAGTTGTCAGTCGTCATCAACTGCGGAGAAAAGAGAGCGTTAAGCACCGCAAACGCGATGAACCCGACCGCTACCACAATGCTGATCAGATTTAGAAGTTTCAGTTCTCTACTGGCTGACTTCATTTCACCTGCCGCCATTTCCATTGCCACAGACTCCTAATGTTTAGCCTTGCCTGCCGGCTTTGGTCGTTCCGACATCTGCTCATATCCACAACGCTCGCATTGCCACATCGGAAAGAGTGCGTTGGGATCGGCCGTGCTCTGGTAAACGGCGCGATCGGAAGGAATGATCTTTCCTTCACAACGCGGGCACACGCGGCCACGCGTGGTCCGCTTATCGACGTCGATGCGAAGTAGATTCTCCTCGGCCATGAACAACACAAGTTTCTAGTTTTGAGTTTCTAGTTAAACCTTGAACTAACGACTCGAGACTAGAAACTAGAAACTAAAAACTGTTTTTATTCCTTCGGCGGGCGATAGCGCCTGAGCGCCACAAAAATCCCGCAGAAGATCGTCACCGGCGGAATCAGCAGGACCAGCACGGCAATATTGAAATTGCGCACGAAAGCGCTATTGGCGTTCATCAGCCCGGTCCTGCACATCGAACACTGCGCTTCGACAGGCGACCAGACGAGCAGCGCTGCGGCAACAGCCACTATCAACATCAAACTCAAGCGCTGTCTACTGACGTTCATCAGTGCTCCTGTTCCACGGGTGGCGGTGGTGGTGCCTCCTTAAACTGATAACGAAGACCCAGAGACCTGAAACTGTCAGGGAAGAACGCAAACAGCAAGCAAATACAAACCACCAGCATCGGCACTATGGTCAGCACCAGACTCAGCCGTTCAAACCGGAGGTGCATAAAGTAGGCGACGATCAAGGCTGCCTTGATGATTGACAAGCCCAATAGGATCGTCAGCATCAGGAAGATCGACATGGGTTTATAGGCCAGAAAGACTTCAATCGCCGTCAATACCACCAGCCAAATCCAGACCGAGATGAACAACTTGTTGGTGCCGGCGAAGTGTTCTTCAACATGTTCGTGTGTGCTCATGATTGATTCTCCGGTCGAATTATTTCGCCAGGTGGCCGCCAATATCCACCGACATGATGTAGATCAACGGGAACACAAACATCCAGACAAGGTCCACGAAGTGCCAGTAAAGTCCACTTATCTCAACGTCTTCATGATTCAGCTTTTTCACACGCGCCGCTACCACCCCAAGATAAATCAAGCCGGTGGCGACGTGGAACATGTGCAGGCCGGTAATCGTGAAGAAAGTCGCGCCGAAGAGCGGTGACGGCATCTGACCGTCAGTTGTCGTAAATACTTGCACCCAATGATCGGGCAGTCGAAATGGTCCCAGTCCTTCATGCATCAGGTGGTTCCATTCAATTAAGTGCAACACGACGAAAGCGGCGCCGAAAAACATCGTAGCCAGTATCCATTTCCGCGCGGCTGCCTTGTCTCCCCGGCTTGACGCCGAGACTCCAAACACCATCGTCAAACTCGAGGACAGCAGACAAAACGTCATCACCGACGCAAAAACAATGCTCGGATAAAACGGAAACGGTGTGGGCCAGACGTTTGACGCGCGCAGATACGCGTAGCCAATCAATAAAGCGGAGAACGTCAAGGAGTCGGAAACAATGAACAACCACATTCCGAGCTTGCGATGACCGACGCGGTAGGGATGCGTGCCACCCTCCCAATCGGCTGCCGGAAAATGCACTGCGCGTGCTTCAGTACTCACCTGTCACCTCCAGAATCGGTAACTGCACCAATAGGTTGGTGCATGAGTTGATAAAATTACACAGGCGTTCCTGTGTCTGTTTTACTTCCAAAAGAACAGCAGAAAAAACACGTAAATCCAAAGCACATCCATGAAATGCCAGTACAACGTAGTGACGTCTGCGGCGGCCTGACCTTTGGCCATCGCAAGATCGTCGCCGGCCTTCGGCTGCTTGCGCATCGCCAGGTACAACAGAGCGAGCAGACCACCGAACAGGTGGACGGCGTGCGTGGCAGTCAACAAGTAAAAGAACGAGCTGTGCGGGTTGGTCGCGACGTAAATTCCCTGCCGGACCAGTGACCGCCAGGCAAAGATCTGCGAGGCCAGAAATCCAATACCGAGGGCCGCGCTAATCCAGAACCAAAGCCTGGTCGAGTTCGTTCGATTGGTCTTTAGTTTTCGTCTGGCAATTTCAAGAGAGACACTGCTGACGAGTATCAGCAGGGTGCTCACCCACAGTGTCGGGGGAACGGCCAATGACCGCCAGTCGTTCGACGATGCCGCCCGCACGATGTAGGCGCTACTGAGCGCGGAAAACATCATGAGAATCGCAGCCATCGCCACCCACATGCCGATGCGGTACCGGCTCGCCGAAAAACGTGGGGTAAACGCGTGCCCGTTGCCATTCGGTGACCCGTTGCCGTTCGGCCGGCCGGGCTTCGGGCCGCCGCGCATTCCGGTTTTTGGTAGTGACTTAGTGCTTGTGGCCATTGTGACCGTTACCCGCTCCTGCTACTGCGGTTTCGATGTCAGGTTCTGTTTGCATTAAGTAATCTTTAGGCGCGCCAGGGACGGCGAATTCATATGGACCTCGATACACCGTCGGCAGTACGCCTGCGAAATTATCGTGTGGCGGCGGGCTGGTGGTGGTCCACTCCAGGGTTGTTGCCTCCCACGGATTGTCATCGGCTTTCTTGCCCTTGAACACGCTCCAGATCACGTTGAAGTAGAAGAGAAACTGTACCAGCACGGTGACGATCGCCGAGATGGAGACAAACACGACGAGTGGATGTAATGACTTCAGAAACTCATACTCCGTAAACTGGGCAAACCGACGCGGCATGCCGACCATTCCCATCGTGTGCATCGGAACAAAGATGCAGTAGACGCCGATGAACGTTATCCAGAAATGGAATTTGCCCATGCCCTCATGCATAAACCGGCCAAACATTTTCGGAAACCAAAAATAGAGCGCAGCGAACATGCCGAAGATCGAAGCTACACCCATCACCAGATGGAAGTGGGCCGGCACGAAGTAAGTGTCATGCATCGGCAAGTCCAGTGAACTTTGACCGAGCACGAGACCGGTGATACCGCCGGCCACAAAGAGTGATACAAATCCAATCGCGAACAGCATCGGAGTTGTGAAGCGGATTCGGGCGCCCCACAGCGTCCCCAGCCAGTTAAATGTCTTAACCGCGGAAGGAACGCCGATCGAAAGCGTCAGAATTGAAAATGTCATCGCCGAGTAGGGACTCATGCCACTAATGAACATGTGATGTCCCCACACGAAGAACCCGAGCAAGCCGATGGCGAAAATCGCAAACACCATGGCGCGATAACCGAATACGGGCTTGCGTGCGAAGGTCGAAAGAATGTGAGACGTCGCTCCCATGCCCGGCAGGATGGCGATATAAACCTCGGGGTGACCAAAAAACCAGAACAGGTGCTGCCACAGGATCGGCGAACCGCCGGTGTGCGTATTCATGACCGTCGAACCAAATACGAGGCCGCCGGGCACGAAGAAGCTGGTGCCAACTGTCCTATCAAGTAACAGCAGGATTCCGCCGCCGAGCAGCACCGGGAACGAAAGCAGGGCAAGCACCGCAGTGGTAAACCACGCCCAGCACGTGAGCGGCATGCGCATTAGAGTCATGCCTCGCGTGCGCATGTTAAGCAACGTGGTGATGAAATTCAGCGCACCCAGCAGCGAGCCGATGCAGAAAATTGCGATACTTACGATCCAGAGATTCATCCCGGCGCCTTGTCCGGGCCCGGCCGGTAGACCAACGGCACTCAAGGGTGCATATCCGGTCCAGCCGCCGATTGGTCCAACGGTGCCGCCGCTGGCGCCGCCGAGTGAAGCGCCAATTGAAGCCGCTATGGCGGGGTTTCCTTCGACGACAATGGCGGCAAGGATAACGATGAAGCCAACTAACGTCACCCAGAACGACATCATGTTAAGGACCGGAAATGCCATGTCCTCCGCGCCGATCTGAATCGGTAGAAAGTAGTTTCCGAAACCACCCTGAGGCGCTGTCGTCAGCACGAAGAACACCATGATCGTTCCGTGCATGGTTACCAGCGAAAGGTAAAACTCCGGACTCATCACGCCGCCCGGCGCACCGGCCGGGAAAAGTGTTTCGAGAATGGGCCAGCTCGTGCCCGGCCACGAAAGATTGAGACGCATCAGTACGGACATCGTCATTCCCACCAGCACCGCGGCCAGTGCCAGGATGATGTACTGAATACCAATCACTTTATGATCGAGGCTGAAAATGTACTTCCGAATGAAGCCGGTCGGCGCGGGGTGCCGATGTACTTCGTGAGTTTCAGCGGACATCTTTTGTCTCCTCGTGGTTCAGCGAAAGCTAATAAGCAATATTAATCAGACCACATAACCGATCAGTTATTAGGCGGCAGCGGGTACTTGTTCAACAGTTCGCCGATGCGCGTTTGAAACTGCTCCTGCGGCAGCGACATTAACTCGGCATGTTCGTCGGCCGGCAACACCAGCATGTTGCTGCGCATCTTGAAGTGCAGTTGGCCACAAAGCTCTGCGCACGCCAGTTCATATTTGCCCGGGCGATTTGCTGTGAAGTGGACGCGGATCGCCATGCCCGGAACCAGATCCTGTTTAAACCGTAACTGCGGCACCCAGAAATTGTGAATCACGTCCCGGGATCTAAGAATTAGTTCAACCGGACGGCCCTCGGGAATGGCGATGACGCTATGAGTCGTATCGTCTTTGGCATTAGGATCCGCCTCATCAAGTCCGATGAAGTTTAGTGCGGAGTCGTCGATCAGGTTTGGATCAGTCCGTCCAAAAACTCCATCGCGTCCGGAGTAGTGGAAGTTCCACTGAAACTGCTGCGCGACCACCTCGACCTGAAACGCGCCTGCCGGTGCTTGATTGAAGTGGAGCGAGGCCCAGACGCTTTGGCCCATGACGCCGAGGCCAATAAAGATCACGGCCGTCACGATCGTCCAAATCACTTCCAGGCGATTACTGCCGTGCGAATAGGTGGCGCGGTCCGATGGCCCACGCTCGCGATATTTCCAGACCATCCAACCAAGAGCCACTTGCGCTGCTGTGAAAGCTACGCCAACGACGATGATGGTTATTAGAAACTGTCGATCGAGTGCCGGGGCGTGAGAAGAAATGCCGGTTGGAAACCACCATTTCTTGACGAAAAAGAGACTCACCGAACCCAGAGTCAGGATCCAGATAATAACCGCAAGAGCTCGTCCCATCGGTTAGATCTCCTTTAACAGGACAGACGTGCCGTCCGTCCGAATCAACTGGTATACAAAAAATGCCGCAGGTCAGGCAGGATGCCTGCCCTGGTTATTACCGGTTTACCACCATCAAGATGAACAACAGCGGCAAATAGATAACCGAGGCCAGCAGCAAGCGTTTGGCTTCTTGTCGAGACTTGGAGATGGCGGCGCGGATACTGCTATAGAGAAATAGCAATCCCAAAATTATCGCGCCGACAAAATAGATCCTTCCTGACGTTCCCAACACGGTCGGCAACAGGCTGACCGGCAGAAGCAACACTGTATAGACGATGATCTGTTGGGCCGTAACACGACCGTCCGGTTCCACTACCGGCAACATCAAAATTCCCGCGCGGCCATAGTCTTCGCGATACATCCATGCGATTGCCAGGAAGTGTGGAAACTGCCAGAGAAATAGGATCGCAAACAACACCCACGCTTCGATTCCAATCTCCCCGCGCGCTGCGGACCAGCCGATCAACGGCGGCACTGCGCCCGGAAAAGCGCCCACCATGGTTGATAAAGTCGTCCGTGTTTTTAGCGGCGTGTATGCGAAAAGATATCCCGCGATAACAGTGAGTCCCAGCAAGGCGCTAAGCGGGTTGACGAGCAGCGCGAGGTAGACCTCTGCGATGATCGTTAGGCCCCACCCGAAAATCAGAGCTTCATTTGGATGGAGTTTACCTGAGGGCAGTGGCCGGTCGGCGGTCCGTCGCATCAGCGCATCGAGATCGCGTTCTATGTATTGATTGAGCGTCGCGATACCGGAGGACAGTAAAGCGATTCCCACCATCGCCGCGATCAGTGCTGAATAATTAACTGCTCCCGGGGATGCCAGAGCAAACCCGGCCGCGGAAGTCAGGACGATAAGAAACGTAATGCGCGGTTTCGTCAGCTCAACATACGCCGCTATGCGCTCGCGTGCGCTAAGGCGAGCCAAAGGTGCGACAGCCGTCTGATTTAGATCTATTGCGAATTCTTCCATTAACCTTAAGTTTCGATTTAGACAGTGTTCAGAGTACAAGCTTCAGCTTGCTGTTTTCCGCAAGCAGCAACCTAAAGGTTGTACTCTTAACTTTTGTCTAACTAAGCAAGCGCTTCTACGCTGAACTCTTTTACTGCCCGTGGTCGTAGAACTTTAAAGCATCTTAGCGTCAATACGATCGTCGTGGCGAAGACTGCAGCGCCACACGCGACGTGGGCAACTGTTACCGCAACCATGTACTTCAACGGTTGTGGATCATTTGGCGATGCGGCCCGTACCAGGTATGCACCCACCCCCAACGATAACTGCAGTACCAGTAAAGCCAGCGCAACTACAGCAGGCCGCGTCAGAAAACCTTCGCCTTTATACCTGCGCAAGATCCGTAAGGCCGTGCTGCCAAGTATTCCGGTTACTATCAACGCCCCGGCGATATGTGTCAGCAGCAGCGACGCCGGCAAGGGCTTGTCCCATGTCGCCGAATGTCGCAGTGTTGCTCCAATGACCAGTTGAATCAGGATCGCCCCAGCAGCAATCGCGCACAGGTACCGCAGCGACACACCAGGCGGTTCCTCGATGGTTGACCGCTCTTGCTGCCAACTTCGCGACGTGAAAACGGCCAGGGCTACCGTCGTGCAAAAAAATAGTTGCGCCAGTGTCGCATGCGCGCTCGAGACAGCCAGCGGCAACATTAGTTTTACGGTTAACCCGCCCAGTAACCCTTGCAGGATCACACCGATCAGGGCAGCGACGCCCAGGCGACGAACCCAGCGACGCTTTTCGCGTGCAAACAAAAAGATCACCAGCAGGATGGTCAGAAAGCCGACCGTGGTAGCGATCATTCGGTGGCCGTGCTCCCAGAAGAGATTGCCAACCATGTTCACGCCGCTGGTGGTAATTCCAAAGATCGTGACCTTGGGCAGGAAGTGCCCGTCGGTTAACGGCCAATCTGCGGTTGCCAGGCCGGCATCGTGACTCGTTACTAAAGCGCCGGCAATGATCAGAAAGAATGTCGCGGCGGCGACCAGCAACGCAAAACGAAACACGCCCTTGTTCATGAACTTTAATGTCCGACGTGCTTTAGCTTGTCGGTTTAAGTAACTGCCATCGCGGCGACAAGCTGGAGCATGTCGCACCACCGGTTGCCGATCAGCGTTAGGCAAATCGGCAACCGGAATTCGACTTAGTGTCTGCCGAGCATCGGGAATTCGATAGCCGGCATCATCTTCAACCCCGGAGTTGTCGAGACAGTGGCTCCCTCTCCAAAAGCGAAGTCTGCTTTACCGCTACCGTTCGCCGGAACCGTTACTTCCATCGTCTTCTCAGTTCCGTTCGCTCCGCCCTTTTCATGCCACGCTGCGACCGTGTACTTGCCTGGTGGAACCTTCGAAATCGTGAAGGTGCCGTCGGCCCCACTGACCGCAAACATCGGATGTCTCATAACGCCAACGTAAGCCTTCATCCAGGGATGCTGGTTACATTTAACCGGGATGAGCACTTCCGGTCGCGCAAAGGTCTTTTCGATTGGCGGCGCGCCGTTGGCTTGAGTTTGATTCCACTCCGGATTCACCTTCGGCGTCGGGTGGACGTTGTGTTGCGTCGGATCGCTGTTGGTGATGCGGATCTTCTGGTTGGCCATTAAACCCATCACGTGCGGTTTGTATTGACAACCGTTTTGATCGAGTGCGGCGGCTTCGGTTGGTACCGGAAAAGTCACGGCCGTGATCTTCTTGCCATCGGCCATCGTGCCGTCTTTGATGTAGACGAAGACGTTGGATAACTTACCGTCGGTGACCACGGTATCTTCGGTTGAGAGGTTCGGATTTCTTTGACCGCACACGGCGTCTGCCGATGCATCAATCTTTTTCGGGGCGGGAGCTGCTCCGTTGAAAGCAATCACTCCGGTAACCGTACCTTCGTCACCCTTACTTTGGTACGCTTCACCAGCAGAGCTGGTATTCGTATCAGCGGTTTCATTCGTTGGCGCCTTGCTACATGATGAAGCTACTGCCAGCAACGAAAGAATAACGATAAGGACAAGCCAGACCTTCATCTGCTTATGCATAGTCTTTCCTCCAGAATTGTTAACTTACCTGTAAACTTTAACACGGAGTCTTACCGGAAGTAGACCGCCCAGAGCTTCCGATCACAAACCCCATACCCGCGTACGGCTGCGCACTCCGTTAAGACCCGCTACTACATTCCCTTTGCGTGGCGCACGCCGCTTGGCATTTGTTCTGCTGCGACTTTTCTTCGCAGGCGAATTAATACGGCCCGTTGTCTGCGGCACTGCAGTTCCTGCCGGTGCGGCCGGAGCGGTCGCTGACAACCGTCGCTGTTCATCCGGTGTCATCAATAACATATACCGCACCAGGAGCGCCGCGTGGTCCTGGTGATACTCGTTGGCGCTGGCTGGTGGATTGGGTACGTTGATCACCCACCGCTCCCCTTCCTTTTTGAAGAGACCAGTCGGCATAGCGGTGCCGGGACTGATCTGCGCCGGGTCGAGCAACCAGCGGAAAGTCCAGTCAGGCTTCAAGCGATCGCCTGCAAGTAAAAAGTTAGGCGCGATCGCGGTGGCGTCGTGGGATGGATCGCCGGTGATGTGACACTTCAAGCACGGAGTCCCAGAGGTGAACATCTGCCGCGCCACCAATTTCTCTTGTTCAGTTAACGGTTGAACCGGCTCCCTGATGTACGGCTCCTGCTGGCCTGACAAAGCCATGAAGAAGCGCACCAGTATCTGTAACTCGTTTGATGAAAAATTAAACGTAGGCATGCGCGCCTGGAGATATGGCCGCACTCCATTTCGATCCAGACCGGGTTGCGGCTTCAAGCGGCCATTCGCCACGGTCACGGCGCCATTGGTGGCACTTGGTTGACCGGTCGCGCCTGGAGCTGTTGTAACACTAGCAGGTGTCGCAGTTGCACGAGGCGGCGACGGGGCCGCAGCAGCCGTGGATGGCGCCGTTTGGGATCGTTGTTGAGAAAGCGATGGGTCAGTCAGAAATCGCAGCAGCCAATTAGGATCAACGCGCGCGCCTTCGCTCGTCAGTCGCGGCGGCAGGAAATCTTTTCCTTCCGGCGTTTGATAAAGCGGCACGTTCATCAAGTCTGAGCGCTGATCCACCTGGATCTGGTGACAACCGACGCAGTTGTACTTCTTGATCACCCACCATCCGTTTTGGATGTCCTGGCGGCGTTGATCCTCCGGCGTGTAGAAAAGCGTGCGCGGGACGTTTGAACCTTCCGTGCCGACGCTGCCAAGGAGGAAGGTCGTCAGCGCGTTTCGCCACTCATCAGTGAGGAAAGGTTTAGGCATCCGTAGTTTGTCCTTCGGATCCTTCTCCTTACCTAAGTCATAGAGCGAAGGTTCGGCGAGTTTATGCTCGAAGAAACCTTTGTGGTTGTACCAGGGCTTTTCAGAATGTTCACCGTGAAGTTTCAGCGGATCGTGTCCCTTCTCGGCGTCGTGAGTCATCAAAGCAAAATCCAGACGCTCGATTGGTGTCGCCCCTTCAACCGTTAACTCTTTACCGATGCGCTGTTCTTCTTCAAAACCCTTGATCTCATGACAACCCGCGCAGCCATATTGCTTAATGAGTGCAAAGCCTTTGTCCTTCAAATTCGGATCGTCCATGTAGGACGCATCGGGGTATGAAGGTGGCGCAGAGATTGAGAACAGGTACGTCGCAATGTCGCGTGCATCCGCATCGCTGAGACGGAAGTTTGGCATGACGGTCATGTTCTGAACCTGCAGTTCAGTGCCGTCGTTGGGGCAAGTCGAGTTGAGCTCAGTATCAAACACGTAAGGCTTGTTGTGTTTCGTGTAGTCTTGCGCGGTAAGGTCGCGTTTCTCTTTTGGACAATAAGGCGCCCAGCGTTCACGCGGATTATGAACCCAGCGAACGATGTAATCGAAGTTGCTCTTTTCCCCGACGCGCTGGAGGTTCGCGGCAAAAGTGCCGCCCATCACGCTGTCGCCTTCGCCCACCGAGTGACAACCTAAACAACCGCGAGTCTCGAACAACTGCTTGCCTTTAGCCGCATCACCCCGTGCCTGCTGTGGAGGTTTACCATCAAAACTTTCCTGCCATAGATAGGCTGAGATGGCCTTGATCTGGTCCTCAGCGTCAGCATCAGGCTTAACGCCGTGTTCACTGTGGGTATTGCCGAAGCGCCAGAAGGTGGGCATCTTGGTGCCCGGCCGGAAGCCCTGCGGATCCTGCAACCAGACAGGCAGCCACTCTTTTCGCAATTTCAATCGCACGTCTTTCAGGTTCGGACCAATCTTCTTTTGGTCCTGCAACAGATACTTCGACTGCAGATTCAATTGATCGCGACGGGCTGCTAATAGGCTGTTCGTTACGCGCAGAGATTCAGCATGCGCCAATAGCTTCTGCGCTTCGGCATCGTCGGAGGCCTGACCCGCTGCCTCGGTATCTTCGCGGATCTGTTTTTCGTTCGCTGTGATCTGATCTTCCAGTTGCGTTGTGTTTTGACGCGAAGCCGTTAGCGCGTCTGTTTCGCGGTCAAATCCTTCATAGCGGTGACAACCAACGCAGCCGCGCTCATAGAAAAGATCGCGGCCCAGGTTCAACGTGTCGGCGCCCTGCGTTACGCGGTCTCCGGCGTGGCACTGCTGACAGCCTGCCTCGATGTTCTCGCGGGCGAACAGTGGCCATAACCAGTATTTGTGCCGGCCATGTCCTTTAACTTCGCTGGTGGTCGCGCGGCCATTACCCCAGTGACAACTGGAACAACCAAAGCGATCGGGATTGTGAATCTGTAGCAGCTCCCTGCTGGGATGGCTGATGAAAGCGCGGGCCAGCGCGTCCGGCTTCTTACCTGGTCCATCCGGGGCCAGATCCGAAGCCTTGATGTTGAGCGGCTCCCGAATACCGACGTGGCAGACCTGACAACGATCGACGATATTGACGTTATTAACACTGATCTGATGGCCCAGAATGGAGTAGTCGAATTCATCCATCTTGCGAATCAAGCCGTCGATTTGCGCCGGACCTAAACCGATTACGTGATTTCGCAGATAGTCGTCGCGGGTCTTTGCTTTTTCAGAAGGTTCCTTAAGGAGTTCGGCTTTCCGGCCCAGCAGACGAGCTTTCTCTTCCCGGAGATCGTTATACAACTTCTCAAGTTGATAATAGTTCATCTCCTGAGTCGTTGTTTTTCCAGATCCATCCGCAGCCGGTAGGTCAACTTCTACCTTTTCGTTCCTCTTCTCCTCGGCTTCTTTACGATGACTCTCTTTCGAGGAACCTTCTGCAGTTTCGATGTTGTATGCGATGACCGTGAGGTGTCCTCGCTGGTTCTGGAAAGGTTCAGTTACTGCGTCCAGTTGCTTCTGCAAACGCCGAACGTTTTGGTCGATCTCGGTGGTCTCTGGTTTTACCGCCTCCAATGCAGACTGGGCTTCCACGTCGAGGGCCTGATATTCAGGGCTCTCTTTGACTTCCGCTTCAGTTTTTCCCGCCTGAGGTTTAATACTCTTGAGGTAACGGGTATAGCGGCTGACGAATTCCTGCTGAATGCCTTTCCACGGCCGTTGGCCGAATGCTTCGTCCCATAACGCCCAAGCAAGTGATAGTGTGAGAAGCAAGGCACAGATCAGCATCCAGCCGCTGGTTGAACGGCTGACGATTGGATCGTTCGCCGGCGCCTCCGCCTCTTTTTTAACTAACGGCCCAGTGCTCTCAGTAGGGTCGGCCACTCGGAATACCCCTCTACGTCAAATATTGAACCAGGGAGTCACCCACACATACTTGATAGTGAAGACTAGTCGAAGAATAAGTTTCACCGGCATGGCCAGCAAAACAGTGATCGCAAAAAATTGAAAAGTCAGGTACTGCAGCAGGCTGGTCCGGGCCAGCAGCTTCTTCTCGAATTCGTCTGGCGTTGTCATCCACAACCATATCCGCCGATGCAGCCGCAACGATTTGTCGATGCGATCGAAACCTCCGCGCAACAGCAGCCAGTGGAACAACAAGGCTCCCACCAGAAAGAACAACGATACGACGATTAAACCGAAGATAGCTTTCAACACCCATGAGCTGGAAAGCAATGTAAAGCCCGTCATGTCGGCGACTATGTCATGCAAGTCGCGGTTGCGATCGTATACCACAGCGTTGTGGTCCCACGTTTGTCCCGGCCAGAACCAAATCCAACCTGGACCGCGGATAAAGGTGCCGATCACGATCAACAGAATCCACTGTAGGAACCCGATCCCAAACATCCCGACGGCCACCCGACGCTGCCTCCAGGTGTAATAGCCATTACCCAGCGGATTTGAGTCCACATATGGAAACACCATCAGGCCCACCATGATCAGGGACGGCATCACAACGCCGGCGATCCATGGATCAAAGTAGACGAGCATTTCCTGCAACCCCAGAAAGTACCAGGGAGCTTTCGAGGGGTTCATTGTCAGGTTCGGATTGGCGGGCTCTTCCAGCGGCGCGTTCAGCGTGATGGACCAAACGAAAAGTATGACCGTAACGATCACAGCGGCGAGAAATTCTATGCGCACCAGAAACGGCCAAACGTGTATTTCCCTGGCCCAACCCGGACGCCACGGTTCGACTTTGCGATGATGGGTCTTCGCGGCTTTAGGATCCTGCTCGAGGCCAACGATTAATTGATCGTTCGCTTTAGACTGCTTCACGCCGAGCCAGGTGAAGAACGGCACCAGGAACAACATTGCTACAATCGGGACGTTGTCCGGCGCCGACGAAATCTTCCAAAGCTGATGCCAATCGTGTACGGACCACGCAGCCAAACCAAAGAGAACTAAAATCACCACCAGTGTGATTAGTTTGCCTCGACTGAAGTTGAATCTGCCTTTGGCCATTCAGTTTTAAGTTATTTCTTCTTGACTGCTTTCATTTCCGATTCGAGCATCACCGGCGAAGGACCGGAAATGCCGCCGTCTTTTCGAATACGCCAAAAATGCACTGCCATAAATATCGACGCCACCAACGGAATACCGATGCAGTGCCAGATGTACGAACGTAACAACGCGTTCGAGTCGACTATCGAACCACCGAGTAATCCAAACCGCACGTCGTTAAAAGGCGTCATTCCCAACTGCACACCGAATGGTCCTTCCGAACCGAGCATTGGCGTAGCGCGCGCCATGTTGGTACCGACAGTGACCGCCCAGAAACCTAACTGATCGTCTGGTAACAGGTATCCGGTAAACGAAAGCAACAAGGTCAACACCAACAGCACTACGCCCACACACCAGTTGAATTCCCGCGGCCTCTTATACGAACCCGTCAGCACAACGCGAAACATGTGTAACCAGGTCGTGATCACCATTAAGTGCGCCGCCCAGCGGTGCATGTTTCGCAGCAGCTTGCCGAACGGTACGTCGTGCTCCAGATACAGAATGTCTTTAAATGCGTCTGCTTTAGTCGGGTGGTAATAGAACATCAGAAGAACGCCGGTAAACGTCAGCACGATGAACAGGTAAAACGTGATCCCGCCCATGCCCCACGTGAACGGGTAGCGCACCGCGTCGCGATTGATCTTAGCGGGATGCAGATGGAGAAATACGTTTGAGAGGACTGCCAGCGAACGATTGCGCGGATCAGAACGATCGTGCGAGACGCGAAAGA
This sequence comes from Pyrinomonadaceae bacterium, assembly GCA_035273325.1. Taxonomy (GTDB): domain Bacteria; phylum Acidobacteriota; class Blastocatellia; order Pyrinomonadales; family Pyrinomonadaceae; genus PSRF01. The sequence continues at coordinate 17,630 of DATEPF010000252.1, forward strand.
TAGACTTCCAAAGCTGCGTGTCCTGCGGATCTTTGTACGTCTTCGCTTCTTCAATAGCGCGTTCCTTGAGGGTGCCCGCGCCTTCACGTACTTTCGCCACAAGACTCTTGTCAGTCTTATCGCCAGTCGTCAGTTGTTTAGTTTCGTCCTGCTTCGGAGTCTCGTCCATGCTTTCAATTCAATCCAGGATCGTTTACAGCGAAATGTATGCTCCGGGTTCGTCGAATTCGTTTGTTGCGCCTTTTTCCCAGTCGTACAGCCTGCCGATATCCACCACTATCTGACCTTCCGCGTCTAACTCGACGTGCGCGCGATCCATCGGGCGTGGTGCTGGTCCTTCAAAAGCAATTCCCTCACTATCGTAGCCACTGCCATGGCACGGACACTTAAATTTGTTCTCGCTTGCTTTCCAGTCCGGCGTGCATCCCAGGTGTGTGCATCGCGCGTAGATCACAAACAGCCGATCCGAAGTACGGGTCACCCAAATGCGGTATTGTTGTTGCCACTTGGTGTCCACCCCCATAGCGTAATCACCGGGTGAACCGATGCGGAATACGTTTGGTGGTTCGAGGATTGAACGCGGCAGGAAAAACCGCACGAACATCAGAAAGGATGTAATCAGGAAGCCGGTGATGCTGGCCCACACGATCTTGCGCCGCATCTTATTGACGGGCGGATCAGTGGAGCTCACGACGACGTTGCCCGCCGGCGGCGTTTTGGCGACGGCCGGCAAAGGTTGTTTGACGGGCGTCGACGTCGCAGGCGGAGCCCCTGCCGGGACAGTTTCGCCAGGCTTCGGAGTCGAGGTCGAGGTGCTATTGGCGGATGACTCAGGGGGAGTATCCACTATTAAAACCCTCCGTCGGCTTTAGTGGGTTAGATACACTTCAACGCTGCAGTAGAGTCGGGTTCATACAAATCCCCATGCAGGGATTACTCTCTGCGCAGTACGCGTTATTTTTCTATACATTAAGAACGGCCGGCCAATCAAAATTATAAATTCGGGCGCGGTGCGCGTATTTATAACCTTTTTCGCAAATTGGTGGCAAGAAATTTCTAGTTTGATGTTCGATAAGCATTAGCTCGTCGTCACCGATCCGCAAACTTCAATTCATAAACGTTACTCGTTTTGGTTTCCAGTTAAGGACACCGCACCCGAAGCGCGCCGCCTAGAATCTGAAACGTAGCCGGGAGATAACCCGGCAACTCTCCGTCTACTTCAATTTCGATTTGCTCTGAACTATTTACCGGCCGAGCGATAACTTTAGTGGCAAGTGCGTGTCCAACTTCGGGAATACTCAAATGCGCACCTATATATAGGCGCGGGGCATTCGCGAGAATCCGGGCGGCTCCGATGTCGCCAATACTCACTACATCAAACTTGCCGTCATCGAGCTTTGCATCCGGCGCGATCTTCATGCCCCCACCAAAGTAACGAGCGTTGGCGATGCAAAGGTTTGCCACAGTCATGTGCCGTTCGGCGTCTTCATCAAGCTGCACTGCGACGCGAGTGGGTTTGCTTTTCAAGGCAGTCTCCGCCATTGCCGTCGCGAATGAGAGACGACCGGACAACCACTTCGAGACGTTGGCGATCGGGCGTGACTCGCCTGCTTCTTTCACCCGGCCGATTACATCAGCACTCATACCAAAGGAGGCGACGCCAAGAAAGTAACGTGTTTCGTGACCACCGCTGCGATTCGTAAACACAACGCTGCCGACGTCGAGTAGTCGTGTTTTTCCAGTTCTCAGAATTCGCGCAGCTTCGGATGTCCGGGTGGGAATTTTCAGCGTCCGTCTAAAGTCGCCGCCTGTTCCGCTTGGCAAGATGCCCAGCTCGGCATTGGTCCCTGAGGAAAGTACGCCGTTCGCGACTTCCGAGATAGTTCCATCACCTCCGCAGGCGATGATCAATTTTGTTCCTTTGCGTGCAGCTTCCGCGGCCAAATGCGTAGCTTCTCCTGGAGAGGTGGTGAACTCGGGTTTGAACGCGCCGAAGTGTCGTCCCAGATCACTGGCGATCTTTGGCCACGCGTCGCGCGTAGCTCCGCCTGCCGATTGTGGATTGACGATAATGATAGGGAGCGACATTTAATACTACGCAGCAGGCAGAAGGCAGAAGGCAGAAGGCAACAATCTTAAATTCCACCTGTCCTGTCGGTACTGCCATAGAGGGGGCTTAGCTTTCACCGCCGTCTGCATTCTGCCTACTGCCTACTATCCTTTGGTCCTGCTCACTCAGCTCAGCAATCTTGCTCATCACAAACTCGGAGATCTCTTTGTATGTTCGAACACGGTCTGGCTTTGTAAGGTAATCGGAGAAATCGATTAGCTCGCCAAAGTGTATGCGGATCTTCTGGCCGCCTCGCCAGTTCCCCAGGACCTGCTTCGGCAGGTCGTTTCCAAGTCCCGCAATGAACACTGGTACCACCTGCGGCGCAGCGTCCTTAATTAACTTCCCTACTCCGGGTTGCGCGGGCAGAAATGAATACGGATCACTGCTCTTGTTCCGTGTGCCCTCTGGGTGAAAACCAATCACGTTTCCTGCGCCACGCGTTGTCAGGTCAGTTAACAAGCGGAAAGAAAATTTGTCGAACGCGCGCTTCTCGATCAACGGTTTTTCACCAGAGGCGAAGAACGGCGGGTACATGGACCACCATCCCATTACCAGGTTCACAAAAAGCCCCAATGGCTGCTGGTAAAAAAATCGCCCACGAACTGGAAAGAAAAGCTGCTTGCGCCATGGTGTATTTCTAAACAACACCGTCGACACTGTGTACATATCAAAAAACGAACGATGGTTCGCTACCAACAGTACCGGCCGGTCGTGTGACACGGCTTCAACATTCTCCAGCCCGTACACCTGCATCAGGTTATAAGTCGACAGGTGGATCCAGCCGGCGCCGAAGATGCGCTGGCACTCCGTCCAAAAACGTTTCCACCTTCCCCGGTTCATTCGACGCACCAACCGGAAAGCGAAACGTTCGAATGTTGATAGTGCCGCGAATTCTTCCGCCGTCGGCTCTGGCTGGCTCGCGTTATCGACAGTCGACACGCGAGGAGTGTGGCTG
>DATEPF010000253.1:0-3087 GCA_035273325.1 Pyrinomonadaceae bacterium
GTCGTCACCGAAAACTAGCCACGGAAAAACAGGATCAGAAAAGCTTCTTGAACGGATCCGTGTTTTTTCCGTGTAAATCCGTGTTACCCGTGTTACCCGCCTTCGGCTCTTTGCTTTGCTGCGGCGGCGACGGCGGCGAGGCGTGCGACTTTTTGTTGGAACGTTTCGCCGGGAATAGGGCCGGTATCGACCACGCCACAATAAGTCGATCGTTTCATAAGCGTCCGATCGGCGTTCCCCGTCGGCTTGTGTGCCGGCGCTGATGACGGAGCTGGCGCAGCCGCTTGTTGCGCTGAAGGTGGCGGCACTTCCTGGTCCGGAGCTAACGATGTTAGAACCTCGGGCACTGCGGCAGCCGGAGCAGGTTCGGAAACTCCACCTTCTTCCGCTCGTTGCTTCGCCGCAGCCGACACTGCTTTCAACCTCGCGACCTTTTGTTCAAACGTCTCACCGGCCACTGGTCCAGTGTCTTTGACTCCAGCATACGTCGAACGTCTGAACAGCTGCCGGTTTGGTTGTGCGCCTGCCTTGTGTTCAGCGGGTTTTGCGGGCGCCGCTGGCGCTGCTGGTTTGGCGGCGGCGGCTGCGGGCGCGGCCGCTTTTGGCGCGGCGGGCGTCGCGGCTGCTGGAGCAGGTTTCCAGCCACCGTGATCGCCTACTTCCGTTTCAATCATCACGTAGACGCCGCGTTGTTCATCCCTCTTGATAACCGGCAGCGTGCCTCCGGCCGCCTGCAATAACGCAGTCAGCTCAGCTTCTACAAAGCGCCTCTGCTTATTTGGATCGCGGACATGCCCTAACGGTGGACCCATGTAGAGGGTGCCGCACGTCTGACATTTGAACAGCACGTCGTCACCGCGCAGGTGAATCTCAGCAGCTTCGCCCGCCGTGCGCAACTGCTTCAAGTGCCCGTTACAGAGCTTTCCTTTTTCGTTTTTCTCGTTGCAAACGGTCTGCGCGTTTGTGATCCGTTTGGGGACGGCAATCGTCTCAGTTGCTGACATGTTGGTTGCGCATTGTACACGAATTTGCACCGAGAACGTGTATGCTGCGCGGTGAGTGTTTAAGAGTCTCATTGGGAAGTTTTGGCGATTTCTGCCGCCGCGCATACGTCGCTGGAGCATGCGGCTCACGCATCCGCGCTTTACAGTTACCGCCGGTGCACTCATCTTCAACGACTCTGGCGAAATACTTCTTCTGAAACACCGGTTTCGAGCCGGCAGTGGCTGGGGCCTGCCTGGTGGCTTTCTTGAAAAGGGCGAACAGCCACTCGAGGCATTGCGTCGTGAGCTTCGTGAAGAGATAGCACTTGAACTTGAAGACGTAGAAATTTTTGCGACTCGATCTTTCAGAAAACCGCAACAGGTCGAAGTGCTGTTTCGCTGTCGAGCCAATGGCGCTGTCACGCCACGCACGATGGAAGTCGAACGTGCGGAGTGGTTTTTTCCGGAGTCTTTGCCGGAGGGTTTACCGCGCGATCAGCGGCGTCTAGTCGAACAGGCTACGAGTGATGTATGCTCTCGCGCGAAAATTTAAGAGGAGAACCGCATGGTTGAGCTGATTCCTTCCCCCGACACCGTAATGCAGATTTTGAAAAAGACTGGCGCGTTTCGTGAGGGCCACTTTGTTTACCCGAACGGAAAACACTCGCCACACTATTTTCAAATGCCGCTGGCATTCCGCTATTACGACACGGCCCGCGTTCTGGCAGTAGCACTGAGCAGAAAGTTTCGACTCGAAAAAGACATCTCGAGCCAACTGCCGAAAGTTGCCATCATCAGTCCGAGCTCAGGCGGAATTCCGGTGGCGTTCGGCGTTCGCGATGCGCTCAATGCCGAACAGATCTATTGGGCGGAACAGGAGAACGGTCAGCGCATGTTTCGCCAGTACGTGAATCAGGGCGAGGTTAATCCCTGCATCATCGTAGACGACATCATCCGCAGCGGACACGCGATTGAGGAGACAGTGACCCTCGTAAAATCGCTTGGCGCGAGAATAATCGGATGTGGCGCAATCGTGCGTTTTGATTCAGCACCGAATGAAATTGAAGGTGTGCCGATCAAGTCGCTGATCGAGTTTGACGCGCGCATGTACGACAAGGAACAAGCCTGCGGTGAGTGTAAAGAAGGCGTCTCCGCCGAGCAGGTCCGGTTCTGACGAAAAGCCATCCACGGATTACACAGATCAATCAGTGAAATCGGTGTAATCTGTGGATGGCCTCTTGTTAAATCTCGTGCCGGTTAGCAAGCGCTTTGTCCATCGTGACTTCGTCCACGTATTCGAGGTCGCTTCCCACTGGCATTCCCATCGCAATCCTCGTGACTCTTAGTCCCAATGGTTTTAGTAAGCGGCTGATGTAGTTTGCGGTTGCCTCGCCTTCGGTGGTTGGGTTTGTCGCGAGAATAACTTCCCTCACCGCCACGCCCTCATTATTTTCCGGTTTCAGTCGCGGCAGCAGATTGGCTAACTGCAATTCACTTGGTCCAATGTGACGAATGGGCGAAAGACTTCCGTGAAGCACGTGGTAAACGCCCTTGAAGCTGCGCGTCTTCTCCACCGCTACGAGGCTGTGAGGTTCTTCGACAACGCAGATCACGGAATGGTCCCGGCTGGGCGACGAGCAGAAGCGACACGGATCAACTTCAGTGAGGTTGTTGCAGATCGAACAAAGAACGATCTTTTGCTTGACCTCTCGCAGCGCGGCAATCAGTCGCTCGAGATCAGCTTCAGGCGCACGCATGATGTGGAAGGCCAGGCGTTGTGCTGACTTATGGCCAATGCTCGGCAGGCGCTTCAGTTCGTCTATGAGTTTGGTGACGGGCTCAGCGTACTCTAGCATTGTCGATCTTAACCGAACATCCCTCCGAGGCCCGGCGGCAACATCCCACCAAGCTTGCCCTTCATCGCTTCGTCGACTTTCCGGTTGGCTTCGTTCAAGGCAGCCATAATCATGTCCTGAAGCATCTCGACGTCGCCGTCCTTAACGGCTTCCGGATCGATTTTGAGCGCGATGATTTCATGATTGCCTTTCATTTGCACCGTTACGACGCCACCACCCGCTGACGCATCTACTAGCAGCTCGTCCAT
>DATEPF010000254.1:0-3538 GCA_035273325.1 Pyrinomonadaceae bacterium
TATCCGCGTTCATCTGCGGCAAATTGATCTGATGTTGTTTCGTCTTTCAGATGTGTACAAGTCTTACGGCACGCAGGATGTACTGCGTGGTCTGTCCATGCAGGTCAACCCCGGCGAACATGTCGGGTTCGTTGGCCGGAATGGCTCAGGCAAGACGACCATGTTCCGTTTGATCGGAAATGAGGAACAACCTGACAAAGGCGAAGTGATACGCGCGCGTGGTGTCCGGCTCGGCTTTCTGGCCCAGCACATTCATTTCGAACCTGGCTCTACGGTTCATGAATCGGCCCTCGCCGCCTTTGGTCATCTGCAACAGATTGAACATGAGATGCACGAGCTCGAACACCGCATGGCAGAGGCTGCCGATGATCTTGAAGCAGTGTTGGAGCGGTACAGCAACCTGCAACATGAGTTTGAACGTGAAGGTGGGTTCGCCTACGCCGCAAAAGCGGAAGCCATACTCCAGGGGCTCGGTTTTGATCGCGACACATGGGCCATGGACACTACGACACTCTCAGGTGGCCAGCAGAACAGGCTCGGTCTGGCCCGTTTGCTATTAGCGGAACCGGACGTGTTGTTACTCGACGAACCCACCAATCATCTCGATGTGAATGCGGTCGAATGGTTGGAAGAATTTCTGCAGGCCTCGGCGGCCGGTTTCGTAATTATCAGCCACGATCGTTATTTTTTGGATCGCTGTTGCCGCAGGATAGTCGAGCTCGAGAACGGCCGGGCTTCCAGTTACACCGGAAACTATTCTGACTATTTAGTTGAACGGGAAGAGCGCCGTGAGATTCAGCAGCGCGCGTATGACAACCAGCAACAACTAATCGCCAAGACCGAGGAGTTCATTCGCCGCAATCTAGCCGGCCAAAAAACCAAGCAGGCAAAATCCCGCCGCACCATGCTGGCAAAACTCGAACGAGTTGACGCCGTGCGCGCTGATCGAGCGTCGGGCGATTTCCGTTTACAAAAAATAGAGCGCACCGGCAACCACGTCTTGATGGTGGAAGACGTGACAATTGGTTATGCCGACAAGGTACTGGCGCGCGACATCTCTTTCATACTTCGTCGCGGCGAGTGCCTGGGCATCATTGGCCCAAATGGTTCAGGCAAGACCACGTTCCTCAAAACCATCCTGAAGAAGATTCCGGCCCTTTCCGGAGAGGTTCGATGGGGAACGAAAGTACAGGTTGGTTACTACGCGCAACAACTGGACGACCTCGATGAGCGAAATGAAATCATCATGGAATTGCGCCGGGTGGCACCTTCAACAGCGACAGCCGGCGAGTTGCGTACGTTTCTCGCAAAGTTCCTGTTCACCGGGGATGACGTTTACAAACATGTTCGCGATCTTTCCGGCGGCGAGAAGGGAAGGCTGGCGCTTGCGAAGTTGATCTATTCGCGTGTGAATGTCCTGGTGCTGGACGAGCCGACTAACCACCTCGACATTCCATCTCGCGAGGCTCTTGAAGAAGCTCTGGACGCTTATGAAGGAACCATCATCACCATCAGCCACGATCGTTACTTCCTCGATCGAGTGGCCACGCAGATTCTCGCACTCGACACAGACGAACTGGCGGTTCATTACAATGGCGACTACACCGAGTATCACGACTGGCGGGCCGCCAGAATCGCGCAAGGGTTACCGTTAATTGAAGAGCGGGTCTACGATGTCGATCGGGCGCGAACACAGGAAGGCGATTCTGTTACTGAAAAATCGCGTGAGGTACTTCAACCAAAGAAGTCCGCCAAAGCGAAAAAAGACAGTGCTACGAAATCGCCAGTCGTTAAAGTGATCAAGAAGAAGAAACCACAGGTCACACCGGAAGCGCTGGAAGCAGAAATCGCCCAGGCCGAAAAGAAGCTCAATGATATATCCGAGCGGATGTCGCAACCGGACATCGCGCGCGACGCCACGGAACTGGTTAAGTTGGACAGCGAATATAAACAGGTAGCGGCGCGCCTGGCGGTCCTTTACGAAGACTGGGACCAATCAACAGCGATGTCACAGCCGGAGTGATCTTTAGAGCCGCTGGCGGAACGACTTGCACCACAAACCGTTAGGTTATATAAACACCGCGCTTATCCTCGCTCAACCAAACTCAGCCTGTTCCCACAAACGCAGGCCAATAGGAGGTGACATTGTGTTTACACAATTAGCACGTCGACGCTTTCTCAAAGACTCCGCAGCCATACTGGGTTCAGCTGCTGTAACGGGAAGCCTGGTGCAACTGACCTACGCTCTGCCTGATTCAAATAATCAGGAGAAGGCAACCGCTAAAGCTACAGTTGCTGCTCCTGCGCCGATGAAGGCAGACCTTCCGGATGCGATGGTCAAAATCAAAGATAAAAACCACTACGTAGCAGTCCAGGCTTGGATCTCTCCTAATGTGGTCCAAATGACAGGGGCCGATACGGATTCCAAGCGCCAGGCTCTCGTCAGCCGTCTACTCCACGGCCACGAGAAATACCTCGATGTTATTACCAAAGGCGGTGAACACGTGGGCGAGTTGCGTTTCTATATTGACGTCCCGCATGAGGTTGAAGCGGCATCGCTGCACGAAGATACTGAGACGCATCAAATGGCATCGTCGGCCTCGGGTGCTTCGAAGTGTGTGACGAACTATATCTGTTGTACTTGGAAAGATGGCAAAACGGAATGCTGCGCTAAATGGCAATGCTGCGGTCTGTAGTGCCTTTGTGGCCAGCTCTCGTTCGCGCATCCGATGTTACTACGCGAGCATTTATTGTCGTTAACGCCTCGCTTGACACCGGATCACCGCTTTGTTACTTTCCGATTTCCTGTTCTTGAAGTTGAAGCTCACGACAGATCAACGCGCGCAACTGCGCAATGGGCAGGACTTGGAAAACAACTATAGGCGCGTAGCTCAGGGGTAGAGCACTACCTTGACACGGTAGGGGTCTGGGGTTCAAATCCCCACGCGCCTACCATTTTTATTGGGTTTTCTGCTTCCTTTTGCCTTTCCTCAACCTCTCACTCTCCTTCAGAATTTTTACATCCTCGCAGCACACTTGTTCACGCAGCGTTCGCAATTTTGCCATTTTTGAAGTTGCTGCAACTCACCATGGCTCACGCGTTGATGTCCCTCCACGGCAGCTCCTGAGCTCCGACTTTGACTTTTATCCCAAGCACTTCATCGAACGGTCGGTCCTGAGGTTAAGCCTGCGCGCTCTCTATTCAAATTGGACCAGGTGTGCGGATGACTAATGCTCGATTTCCATTTCTATGGTAATTTCTCGTCGCAAACGCCATTGGTCTATTCCTATACCGAGAAGGGAAACAATCTTCATGCGACGTGTAACGGTTCTGTTGTGTCTCATCATCCTTGCGCTAATCGCCGGCGCCTGCGTTTCGGGTTCGAATTCAAATAGCGGCGACACATCCACGGCCCGCAAAAAGAAAGGGCCCAACGAGCCAATTAGTATTGGCTTTTCGATGGACACGCTCAAGGAGGAACGTTGGCAACGGGATAAGGATCTGGTGGAGAAGCGGGCTAAGGAGTTGGGCCATCAG
>DATEPF010000255.1:0-5720 GCA_035273325.1 Pyrinomonadaceae bacterium
TCTAACTCCGTGGCAGCAGGTGAAGTGGCCCACGTCATGGCACTGACGTTAAGAGTCGCGGCCATCAGTTCGCCAAGAATGCCGGGCCCCGTGGTGGTTGAACCGAAGTAACCAACGAACGCCGGATGGCCCCAATGCACGAGGTTAGGAACGATCAGCCGTTCGAAGTCCGCCATAATCATTTCCACCGGCTGCGGCCATTCCGGCATCTGCGACGGTAAACTGTTCGTGACTTCTCCTGGTCTAACTTGCGGAGAGATTGCCTGTTGCTCAATGTTGAGGCGATAGTCCGCGACCCAGTCTGCAGCTTGATGAAGCAACTTGCGGAATTCTTCGGCCGGGAGGTCTCCAGGTGATTCTTCGCTTCTGGTGGGAATCGGTTTTGACATAGCGAACGCCTAGAGCTTGGCTAAGGTCCTGCTCTGAACTTTCCCGCCTGCTATCCACGCATCGCCGGTGCCCTTCGAAAGCAGCCGTGCCCCGAACGGATAACCCCCAAAACGGACTCGCCAGTAGACGGCCCAATAAACGCTTATCGAGCGTTCCAGGATCCACAATGGAGCAAACAGGGGCGAACTCAGCGGAAAGAATTTGTAAGCTCCGTCCCGCGCTAGCCCCAGTGCGCTAAGCAACACTGCCAGTAAGGAAATCGCGACGATCAAAAGCAACGCGGCGGCAGAACCAATTAGTAAACCAAGACCGAAAACAAGAGGCAGTACGGCAAGAAATGCGAACGTCTTAGCTCGCATCACGAAGTCCTCATAAGCCTGCCGCGGTCGTTGTTCCACCCACTTTTTGAAGGTAGGCGGCCGCTTAAGAATAAAAAAGTCGCGGGCGTAGGCGATGTCAGCGCCCTGAAGCGCGAAGTGCCGCACGATCTCCTCGTTGTCGAACAGCACATCGCCGTCATATGGACCGACACGGCGCATGGTAGAACGACGGAAACCGCACGTCCCCGGATAATCACCCGCACGCAGCACGCCACGGTTTATCAGTATTCGTGCCGTCTCGAGCCGTGCCCACCACGGCAGCGGTTGAATGTAATTTTGCGGCCGGACCATCTCATGGTCGTCCAGCAGCTCACACATCCTTTTAATATTCGCCGCGGTGAAACGGATGTCGTCGTCAGCAACGATGATCCGTTCGCATGAAGCCAGATCTACACCGGTGTGAACCCCATTGACCTTGCCGTTCAGATACTTGTACTGCGGATCAGGTGCGACGTGTCTGGTTACGACCGCAGACCAAAGCTCGTGATGTTGTTCGAAGACTGCTGACGGAGAACCATCGATAACTAAAACTTCGCATCCGGCAGAGCCCAGCATTTTGAAATAACCGGCGAAAAACTCCGCTTCCACCTGGCCGAAAATAACCCTGCGGATCGGGACGAGGAACGAGCACTGAAATTTCATACTCATGCAGCCGCCTCGAAGCTCGGCGTGTGACGAACCGATACCATTCGCTCTCTCTGGTCTACACGTTTCACAGCGTCGGCAGTTGCGCGCCCGGCGCGGCTGCTCATGAACTTTTGTTGATCGTAACCAACTACTATCTCCATCGCGTGGCGTGGATAGCGCGCGGCAAGCGGTAAGGCAACATCGTTTAGCATCCAGCGTCCGTGACGTTCATCTTCCTTAATGTGCAAATCCCAATAGCCCCTGGCCTTTTCCGACATTCCCAGGCGCTCCGCCGCACGTCGATAGTTCTCGAACGCCGCCGGCACCGAAACTTCGGTGTATAGCAATCCGCCGACGTAACGCAGATAGAAACGCTTCCGCTCAGACAGCAAAAAACTATGATTGATCGTCGCCAGCACCTGCCATGGAAGTACATCAAAATGGGCTTCTGGCGTCGCGTCGATACCGAGCTCCTCCAACATGTGAGTAAAGAACGAAGAATGTTTGCGGCTCAGCCGTCCTCCGCCATATTCCTCCACGAGTAGCCGCGTCATCATCGCGTGAATTTCGTTCGCGACACCGCCAAGCGTGCGTGACAGTTGACTGGCTTCTACCAGGCCGTCCAGAGAGGCGATTTCCAGCAACCGTCGATAACCCGCCACCCCCATTTCGTCGCGGAAATAAATACCTTCCGGCGCAGGCGAAGGTGCGACGTCTTCGGCCGCGCGCTCTCGCAGTGCCCTGGTAACGTCCTTCGCATGTATTGCGCAGCCGCACTGCCTGAGTTCCCATGGTTCCCAACGCAATTCAATCCGATCCCGGACCCCGCGCAAATAATCTGAGCGTTCATTTTTGTAGTGGTCCAGGTCGTCGTACCAGAAAAACTTCAGTCTGTTAATACGATAAAGGACACGTTGCAAAAATAGATGGGCCTCATCTTCTGTTTGACCATCGCCATAGGCCGACGCGATTGCATAATCCAGGGCGCGTCCAAAGTTGCGGGCCGGCAGCGCACCGGATTCAATCTTTTGATCCAAGTCGTTCGTCGCCAGTAAGGATTCAAACTCTTCGGATGCCGTCGTGAAAAGCTTTGCCAGGCGCGCTCCTGCGATCTGATCTTCACTTGGTTCCATCACAAACCCCCTTGTTCGCTTGCACAAATCAACTCTGCCGGCTCTCTAAAAATCAAACTCAAACACGACAAACTGGCCTCAGCCTTCCGAAACTCTGAGATGTCCAGTGTCTCAATGTCGCGTGTGTAGGGTTGGACCAACTCAATCGTCCGGTCCGCCCCGTCTTCCAGACAAACAAAATCATTGATACGGATTGTATTGGCGGCCCACGGTTCTTCGTCGGGTACATAAATTCGCCTAAGTCCCTTGAAGGCCTCGGCATCAAGCCAACGCGGATTCAACAAGACTGTATCGTCGTTAATAACCCCGCAGCCGGTGGTCAGGTGAAGTCCGCCATCAACAGTCACCGGCACAACTGAATAACCGAACGGCTCTACAATCCTGCTTAATGCCGCGATGCCGCGGGCGTTGGTGCGTTTGGAAAGCCCGGCAAAGATTCGCTTTCCGATCTGAACTACATCGCCACCATCGAGCGTGGCCGGCGGCAGTATTCGTTTAACTTTCCGAAACGGTGACACAATCCTCTCAACGTCCGACACTTCCCCCACCCGCGAGGTGGCGCCCATGCTGGCAATTACGCACAGTTCGTCGAGCACCACGCCGGTGTCCTGGACAAAGCAACAGTCAGGATATGCATCGTTGCCGGGAATCGTCAGTAGTTCAACGTCCCATCTTCGAAGCAGACTGCAGTACTGATCTAACTGATAAACTGCTTTCTCCAAATCGATTTGCTCGCGCGTACGATACGTGAGTTCACACGCACCCAAATTCTTCGAGACTCCCCGCGTGATAGCTTTGAACACGTACTCACCCGGGTCAGACAATTTCAGCTGCGGAGACGATGACAGGTCGGTCTTGTTGGCATGCACGACTGCCATCGCAAGCTGATGCTGGTTTGATTTCTGCGGCTGTTCCACGATTATTCTTTAAAATGCGCACCACGACGTGAAAGCGTTACTCAATCACTCGTTAGCTGTGTTTCGCTTAGTTGAACAGGATATGAGGTGTTGATTGGCCCTTGTTCCCGGTGCTTCAGCTGATAACTGGGTCGTATTAGTACAACGCCCACCCTGCTCGTCGTTTTATCGTGCGAATCCCCCTGGCATTGCTAAGACTTGCCTTCTGTTTAGCAACGATGATGCCAAACATGGACCAGTCCGAAACGAAGTGTTGAGGGGAATGAATGACCTTACTAACTGATCCAGGGAACGTCCGTACGGTTCCGTACGGATCAACTTTCATGTGACGTTTAACGTAAGAACATCGCTTTCGGAAGTTCGGGTGTTTCGTGTATTTCGTGGATCGTATTTTTACGCCACCAAAAAGGGATCCACGAATTACACGAAAAAATACAAGGGGGATTCAAGAGATGGACCTAAAAGAGCGTACCGTTTACCAGTTGCCCAATGGGCGCGAAGTGTTCGTGCGAATAACGAAAGATGACAAAGCGATTCTATATAGCCTCAGTGCTGCAGAGTCAGCCCAATATACGTTTGATACCGAAGGTCGACTTCTCGTTGACGGCGAACTCACACCATGGGACCTGGACGATCTTTCGGACACCGGCCGAACGGCGCCGCCGGAGGTTACGGGTGTGCTGGCCGGGGCCACGGACACTAAGAGAAAGATCGAGCATTAGGCAAAATAAAATGGGCGCGTCGGTTGTCGCGGCGCGCCCCTAAAGTTCACTTCTGTAAACGGCAATTACAGCATGCCTGTCCTTGCATGTTTCGCTCGCGCAGCACCAATCGCTGTCTTAACGTCTTTCTCCTCTTCGGGAGGCGGCAACACCGCTGGCATACCCAGCGATTCAATCCATAGTTCTCTGGTCCATCCCATCGTGTGATACAGGTGCTCGTCTTCCTGCTCTTCCACCTCTTCGTAAGCTTCCTTGAGAGCTTTGCCGTCGTCTCCTTTTAGCTTCTTTGAGAGCTCGCCGATCAGTTCCCAGTTAAGGTGGTCCTTAGTTTCGGCATGAGTTACGCACTCGGCCGCGACCAACTGAGCTGCCGCCGGATTGCCGGCTTGAAGAGCCATCTCCATCGCCTGAACCAACGACTGCCCGATGTGACGCACAACTTGCCGTCCGGGCGTCTCAGCTTCAGGATCGAGACCCAGGGCTTCTATTGTCTCCTCAACGATCTCTACGTGGTTTTGAGTCTCCTCCAAATACTTTTCCCACTCTTCTTTGAGCTCTTCATTAACCGCGCACTGAATCGCCGTTGTGTAAACCTGCACGCCGCCGAGTTCAGTTTCCAGCGCCTGTAATAAAAGTTCGTTTACCTGTTCTTGTTTCATGGTGTCCCCCTTATGATCAGATTTCAAACCCGCGAAGTACGTGCCTGGTTCTGGCTTCAGCTACTTCGATTTCCCGGCCAAACTCTTCTTCAACACCGCGACCAGATCTATTACGTTACTTGGCTCGCCGCGTTCACCCTCCTCGATCTCAACTTCAACAACGTTTTTCTTTTGCGAATTTTTCTTCTTTACTAACTTCAAAAGCCTTTCGGTTTGCTCATCTTTCAGTTTCGTCGCCGACATCTGTTTCTTTGATTTGGCGCCGATCAGTTTCTCAAACTTCTTGACCGCAGCGGGCGGAACTTTCGGCATTTTCTTCGGTAATCCGACTTCGTCCGGCGTCCGCAATTCGTCTTCGAAACGCATCGTCTCCGCGCGCAACACGCCGTGGTCGGCAAATATGGCGACCAAATATTCCTTGCCGCGCATGACGAACGTGGCAATGCCCGCCCTCTTTTCTTTGGCTAGTGTTTCGGCCAGCAGCTTGTACGCTTTCTCAGAATTCGGCGTCGGAGTTAGAAAGTAGCCGCGGTCGAAGTGGATCGGCGGTATCGTGTCGGCGGGCACGAACTGTTTGATATCGATGTCGCGAGTCTTGTCAGGTGCTAAACGATCCAGCTCCTCATCAGAGACGACCACATACTTTCCATCATCGATTTCGTATCCCCGCACGATCTCATCAGCGTCCAGATCGCGTTCAGTTTTTTCCGAGTAGTAGCGGCGTGCCAACGGTCTACCATCCGGACCCAGCATGCGTAACGGAGCACGAAAGGTCCTGGTCGCCGGAAACAAATTTACGGGCACACTAACCAGTCCGAATGACAGTGTCCCCGACCAGAATGGACGTGGACCAGTGCGCTCTTCCTCGACCTCGGCAGCTTGTTTTCTTTTC
>DATEPF010000256.1:0-10457 GCA_035273325.1 Pyrinomonadaceae bacterium
CTTTTAGCTTGTTAGATACCAGCGTGACCGTGTCATTAAGGTTGAGCGATGAACCGATTGTCTGCGCGATCTCATGAAGTGCGAAGACTTCGCGCTGTGCTTCCGTGATCGTTTTGAAACCCGTCTCTTCCGGTGTTCCCATCACGTTGGACGCAAGACCTGCATCTGGTTTGGTTTTGGTTAGATAGTCGTGGACTACTGTTTCTGAAGCTACCTGCTCCTGAATATCTTCGGCATCAATCAGCTTGTCGAATTCTTCCACGTGTTCGATGAATTTTTGCACTACCCGCGGGTCGAAAGCGCTCCCGGACATACTTCTCAACAGACTGAGCGACTCTTCCCGTTTCATGCCTTTGCGGTAGGGCCGGTCACAACGGGTCGCGTCGTAGAAATCGACCACCGAAATTATTCGCGCGACCAAGGGAATACCTTCGCCCTTCAAACCCTTCGGATAGCCGCTGCCATCCCACTTCTCGTGGTGGTAACGGACGATATCTTCAACCGGATAAGGGAAGTTGACCCGACGCAGGATGTCGCCGCCCACCGTGGGGTGAATCTTCATTTTGGCAAACTCCGCTTCGGTGAGTTTGCCCGGCTTGTTGAGGATGTACTCCGGCACAGCCAGTTTGCCAATGTCGTGCAACAGCGCTCCGGCAAACAACGCCCTCAGTTCCAGAGTGTCTACTTTAAAAACCTTGCCCATCTCAGAGGCGTAAATCTGCGTGCGGCGAACGTGTCCGTGGGTCGTCTGATCCTTGGCGTCGATAGCGATGGCCAGCGACTCGATCGTGTTCATGTGGATCGTGGCCATCTCTTCAACGTGTTTTCGTTGTTCCGCTTCGGCGCGACGTACTTCGTTCAAACGTTTCTCATTAAACCGATAAAGCAGATGGACCAGGCCGATAATCAGCAGCCCGAGAATCATCGACGAAAGTCCGGCGCCTTCAATCGCGGCGTAAAACAAGACGGCGGCCGCGGCGCCTGCAACTTGCGTGGTTAGTGTCCAGACCAGACTTTCCTGCGACGGGAGGACCCGCGGTCGCCCACCAACCAGATTAAGGACGTGGACTGTCGCCAGCGTGCTAAGAAAGTATTGGAGAACAGCTAGCACACACAGTGGGACCAGAAAAACGTTGATTGGAAGTCCGCGACCAGCTTCACCATTGGCAAAAATCGTCGCGAGGAACCCGTAACACGATGCGGCAAAGAAAGTGGAGATGATCGCGATCGCGGTCGCCGTAATTGATTCACGACGGCTTGATAAACCGTATGTTGATACAAAGCCTACGATGGCGGCGAGTATAGTTGCCGGGCCAGCGGTTTCCGCAGGAGGAATGGCGTACAGGATGATCGCTAGAAAAACAAACGCGTCAGCGACGGATTTTCGGCTGCAACTGTCTCCGATCGATGTGGTGATAGATACGGTGAAACGGCTGGCAACGACTGTAAGGATCAGCAGTACCACCCACGTTATCAGACCGGCATAAGTTAATAATGGCAGAGCGGCGGTTGATAAAAGTGCTGAACAAAATAGGACTACGCCAAGGGCTGAGATGGCGATAAAAAGGAGATTACTTCTCCAGTCTTTTGTTGCGGTCATTTTCTCGTTGTTCCTTGGTGATACCGAGTTGTGGTGGCCCGGCTGGCGTGCTACGGAGGGCGCGACGGTTGAGACTTCTGAAAAGATGATGTTGATCAACGACCAACAACGTTTAGCGTCGGTAAAGATAACCTTTTCAGCAGCTTGCGGTCAAGGTTTAGCTAGGCGCCGGTGTCGCGATTTGTTTAGAAGTTTCTAAGGGGAAAGTCGAAATTCACCGTGCGGTAGCTGCTCGCGCCTTCAACTGTTTGGCTAGCTCGGTGGGGTCGGTCGTCGGCTGCTGACATGTATAATTTTCACACACGTAAACGGTAGCTTTTCCCGCGAGTTGTGGTCGATTGCGCAGCAGAGGAACAGCGGCGACACCCAAAGTTTGATCGGGAGAAGCCTGAGCTACCACCTTATTCGGAAGATATTGTTGCCAGATCTGTTTTACCAGTGCTTCCTTTTCAACACTCGACGCCGGTCCGATTACCGCTATTTCCCTCGGTTGCGACAAATGGAAATCCAGCGCGCCTAACATGCGTCCAAAGCCCGATGGATAACGGCGCATCATCTCCGCGGTTAACCGGAGGATGGTGGTGGCCCGACGTCGAAAATCCTGGTTATCGGTCAACAGAGTCAGGCGAAGTAACACGTCGGCGGCGACAGAATTACCGGAAGGTGTGGCATTATCAAAGAAGTCTTTGGATCGAACGATCAGTTCTTCGTGACTTTTCCCGGTGAAGAAGAAGCCACCCTCCTGATCGTCCCAAAATTCCTCAATCATTGTTTCTGTAAGGCCGACCGCTTCCTGAAACCACTGGATATCACCAGCGGTCTCAAAGAGTGTCAGTAGTCCGTCGATCAGAAACGCGTAATCCTCCAAATAGGCATTGAGCTTCGCTTGACCGTCCTTGTATGTTCTCAGCAGCAGGCCGTCTCTTCTTAAGTGCTTCAGAATAAATTCAGCATTCCGCGTTGCGACATCGGCGTAATCAGCGCGCCCAAGGATCACCGAAGCCTCGGCAAAGCTTGCCAACATCAGACCGTTCCAGGCCGTAAGTATCTTTTCATCGCGCGCGGGTTTAACTCTTTTTTCGCGCACTGCGAACAACTTGTGACGGCCGCTCCGGAGGATATCGCTGAGTTGCTCCGGAGTGATATTGCGGTCTCGCGCTACCTCGGATACCCCACGGGTCACATTCAAAATGTTCTTACCTTCAAAATTCCCTGCTTCGGTGATGTTGTAATAAGCCGCAAAGTGTTCCGCGTCAGGGTCGCCAAGTATTTGTTTGACCTCGCTTAAGTCCCAGACGAAAAACTTACCTTCTTCACCTTCCGAGTCTGCATCCTGCGTCGAATAAAAGCCGCCTGCGGCATCGGTCATTTCGCGAACGACGTAGTCAAGGATACCTTCTGCCACGCGTCGCGCAGAGTCGTCGCCAGTTAATTGATAGTAGTGAAGGTAGAACCGCGACAGCAGAGCGTTGTCGTAAAGCATTTTTTCAAAATGAGGGACGAGCCAACGAGCATCCGTGGAGTAACGATGAAAGCCGCCGCCAAGGTGGTCGTAGATTCCACCCTGCGACATCATGCTGGCGGTGTGCTGAACAATTGTGAGAGCTTCAGGATCAGCAGTGCGGTGATGGTGGCGAAGTAAAAACTCGAGCGCCATTGCCGGCGGAAATTTAGGGGCCGAACCAAACCCACCATTGTTTGGATCATAATTTCGAACTGTTCCGCGATATGCAACATCGAGCAGGTCCACCGCAAGCGCCGCTTCTGCTCCGCTACCGGACGTACTCTTACGCAGTCCTTCAAGCACTGAATCAGCCGTCTGCTTGATATCCTCCGGCCGTTCCTGATACGCCTCAGCCAGACTGACAAGCACGCGCGGAAAGCCCGGCATGTTGTAACGATCTTCGGGCGGAAAATAGGTTCCTGCATAAAAAGGAAGACCTTCCGGCGTGAGAAAGACCGTCATGGGCCAACCGCCATGTTGCGTCATCATTTGGACGGCATTCATATAGATCTGATCCAGATCGGGCCGTTCTTCACGATCGACCTTGATATTAACGAAGTGTTCGTTCATCAATTGTGCAATCGCTTCGTTTTCGAATGACTCATGCTCCATGACGTGACACCAGTGACACGCGGAGTAGCCGATGCTCAGAAGCACCGGCTTCTGGTCTCGCCGTGCTACTTCGAATGCCTCTTCGCCCCAGGGATACCAGTCGACCGGATTATGTGCATGCTGCAATAGATAAGGACTGGTCTCTTTGATCAAACGATTGGTATGAGTTTCTTCGCCCACTTCTTTAGTACCTTTGTCTTTTGGATTAGTTCCATTCTACAGGTGCGATATGCAAACTGTTAGTTTGCGGCACGCATTTGCTATACTGCCTGAAAACTGAATGGTCATTCATTTTTGGAGCAGGACAGATTAATGGAACGTGAAAAGCTCGAGATGGACGTCGTGTTTGTTGGCGCGGGACCGGCAAATCTTAGCGGCGCCCTGCATCTCGCCAGGTTGATTAGGACGCATAACGAGGAAGTCCAAAGCGGCAGACGCGAAGGTGTCTCACTGGGTGAGATTGAGATTGGGGTAATTGAAAAGGGCGCGGCCGTGGGTGCGCACATTCTTTCTGGCGCCGTGATGGATCCGAAAGCGCTCAGGGAGTTAATGCCCGACTTCATCGAACAAGGGGCCCCGCTCGAGTCTCCCGTGAACGACGATTACTTTCTATACCTGACCAGGAAACACGCGCTGCGTTCGCCGGTAACTCCACCGCCACTTAAGAACCACGGGTACTACATCGTTTCGCTAAATCGATTAACTGCATGGCTGGGCGAAAAGTGTGAAGAAGCCGGCGTCAACATTTTTCCAGAGTTTCCCGGAGCCGACTTGCTCTACTCTCCGGAGGACGTCGTGCTTGGCGTTCGCACCGGCGACAAGGGGATCGACAAGGAAGGGAAGCGCAAACCGAATTTCGAACCGGGCGTTGACCTACTGGCCAAGGTTACTGTCCTCGGCGAGGGCCCGCGCGGGTCCCTGACGAAGCAATTAATCCAACGCCTGAATCTCGACCGTGGACGCGAGCCACAGGTTTACAGTATTGGCGTCAAAGAGCTTTGGGAGTTGCCGGACGATCGTTATCCCACCGGGCGAGTTACCCACACGCTGGGTTTTCCTTCTGATACACACACGTACGGCGGTGGATGGATCTACGGAATGCAGAATCGGATCCTGAACATCGGCTACGTAACCGGTCTTGATTACCAGGATCCACTTCTGGATCCGCACGCGGAATTTCAAAAATTTAAGTTACACCCCTATGTTCAGCGTCTGCTCGATGGCGGGAAGATGATTCGATATGGAGCAAAAACGATCGCGGCCGGCGGCTACTATGCGATGCCGCAAATTTATGCCGACGGAGTTTTGCTGGTTGGTGACTGTGCGGGTTTCCTGAATTCACAGCGCCTGAAGGGAATTCACTCCGCGATCAAAAGCGGCATGCTGGCGGCTGAGACAATCTTCGAAGCGCTGCTCGCGGGCGACTACTCAGCGAAACAGTTGCAGCGTTATGAGCAACTGGTTAACGAAAGCTGGATAATTCCCGAACTCCGCAAAGTCAGAAACTTCCACGCCGGATTTAAGAATGGCCGCTGGATGGGAATGATCAATGCGGGGTTACAGTTCGTTACGGGCGGCCGCTCCTGGGGACTATTCGATCGGGCCAAGGCAGAACCAGGCCATACAGAGATGAAGAAACTGTCCGCCTATGGTTACCACGGCGACAATATCGAGCAGAGATATGACGGGCTGAAGTTTGACGGGAAGATTGCTTTCAATAAGCTGACCGACGTCTATCACGCTGCGGTGGGCCACAGCGAAGATCAGCCGCCGCACCTGCACGTACTTGACACGAACATTTGCGCGACGCGCTGCGCAGAGGAGTACGCAAATCCGTGTCAGCGGTTCTGTCCGGCTGCGGTTTACGAAATGGTCGAGGACGGCGGAGGCAAGCGCAAGTTGCAGATCAACTTCTCAAACTGCGTTCACTGTAAGACCTGCGACATCATGGATCCTTACCAGATTATCAACTGGGTAACACCGGAAGGTGGGGGCGGCCCAGATTACAAGGGAATGTGAGGCGCCCACCCGACAGTTAGTCATTCAGTTCCGTTACTGTCACCGTCACCGTCAGGTTTATTAACGGTAAACTTAACTCTGCCCCGCATAACTTCTTCCAGCGCCACTCGGGTGTTCTTATGCTTCAAAGCGTCAATATCTATTCGCGGATGCGCGCCACGTTGTAGCTGCTTGCTTCGTTTCGCTGCCAGAATAATGAGACGATACTTAGAATCGATCGCACCCGCCTCAGTCTCTTCACTAACTGCTTCCAACTCTTCTTTGGTTGCCATTATTACTCCTGCTCCTGCTAAAAACTTTAGTTAAGTGTGCCCTTGCTATTAAATGCCTGTACCACGTGGCGAACTTTTGCCTCTTGCCTCACCAGCCTGGCTCGTTCGGCATAAACAATCGCCGCCAGTTGTTGCGCCGCCTGGTCCATATCGTCGTTGAGAATCAGGTACTGGTACGCTGAATAGTCTTTCAACTCCACCGGCGCGTTACGTAATCTGACTTCCAGCTCTTCAGGTGAATCCGTACCGCGGGATTCCAATCTTTGCTTCAAGATTTCAAACGAGGGAGGCAGAATAAAAACACTTACTGAATCCGGAACTAACGATCTGACGCTGGCTGCTCCCTGAACGTCGACTTCAAGAATGATGTCTCGACCATCAGCAATCTCATCAAAGACCTGTTTACTGCTGGTGCCGTAAAGCTTGCCGTGCACATTCGCCCATTCGAGAAACTCGTTGGCCGCCGCCATCTCCTCGAATTTGTCCTGTGAAACAAAGAAATACTCGCGCCCATTCACTTCACCGCTTCTGGGCGTGCGCGTTGTAAACGAAACAGAATAGCTAAGGTCGGGTATCTTCTTCAACACGCGCTGGATCAGGGTGCCCTTGCCGCCGCCGGAAGGAGAGCTCACGACAAAGAGGATGCCGCGGCTCTGCGTCGTTTTTTCGGTAGTTTGTGGCTCCTCTATATCACTCAACATTCTGGACCTGTTCGCGCAGTTTCTCTACTTCGGCTTTTATCGCCAGTGCGGCTTCTTTAATAGCCAGATCAGTCGATTTCGACAAGGTGGTATTGGCTTCACGGTTCAATTCTTGTAGCAGGAAGTCAAGCATCTTGCCCGATTCGCTGGTTGAATTCAACGCATCGCTAAACTGCGATAGATGACTCCGCAAACGCACCATCTCTTCACTAACGTCGCTGCGATCCGAAAGGTAAGCGACTTCCTGGGCGAGCCGCGCAGGATCGACTTCTACGATTTGTCCATTGCGGCTCAATAACTCAGTAATCCGTTTTTGCAAACGGGCGCGATAAGCGTCAACCAATCCGGCTGCGGCGTCCTCGATGGTGGGGACCAGCGATTGAATCCTCTCGATGCGTTCCGCCATTTCCTTTCGTAGCGCTTCGCCCTCAACGCTTCGCATCTGTTCCAGCTCGTCGAGTGCTACCGCCAGTGCTTGTTCAATTCCGGCAACCATTTCGTCACTCAAGCCATTACGCGCCGGTTGCAAAGCGCCGGGCAATCGCGCGATCAGATTGATGTCGAGATCGCCGGCAATATTGAATTCGCTTTGCATGTCGCGTAGGGCGTTGACGTAGCCGGCGATTAAAGGGCGATTCAGCTCGTAAGAAGTCTGTCCGGTCTTTTCCAGGTTGATGTTGACGTCGACCCGGCCGCGCGACAGCCGCGACCCGACTTGTTTTTTGATAGAAGGTTCCAAAGACGACAACTCGTTTCCTAAACGCAAGTGCACGTCCAGGAACCGATTGTTTACCGTCTTTAGATCAACGGAGACTGAAAACTCATCGCCGTCGGCAGTGCCGCGGCCGTATCCGGTCATTGATTTCATAGCGTGTTAATTTTACTGACTAACTAGTTCTTCTTCGTCGGCGAACTGTAGTTCGTACAACTTGCGATACTTCCCGCCCTTGGCGAGTAGCTCGGCGTGCGTGCCGGTCTCAATGATTCTGCCGGCCTCCATCACCACGATCATGTCTGCGCGACGAACGGTGGACAACCGATGCGCAATCACTACAGTAGTGCGATCGCGGATCAAGTTAGCGATCGCCTGCTGCACGAAGCGCTCTGACTCAGCGTCCAGGGCCGAAGTGGCTTCATCGAGTATTAAGACCGGCGCATCCACTAACAAGGACCGCGCAATAGCCAGGCGTTGTCGTTGTCCCCCCGACAGAAAGATGCCGCGTTCGCCGACGACCGTGTCGTAACCAAGCGGAAGGTCTTTGATAAAATCGTGGGCGAAGGCGATTAGCGCCGCTTCTTCGATTTCACGATCGGTCGCCTCCGGTTTGCCGTAGGCAATGTTGTTCCTGACGCTGTCGTTGAACAGCACCGTATCTTGCGTCACCAGGGCGATTTGTTTCCTGAGACTCGATATCTGCGCCTCGCGCAGGTCTGTGCCATCCCATAAGACACTGCCGGACACAGGATCATGGAAACGCGGGAGTAGTTTCGTCAGCGTTGACTTCCCACCGCCTGATTCACCGACTAATGCAACCATAGACCCTGCCGGAATTTTCAAACTAACATCTCGCAGCACGGAACGCTCTTCGTTGTCATAGCCGAACGAAACGTTGCGCAGCTCGATTTGGCTCTTCAGCGGCTTGAGTGCAACTGCATTGGGTTTCTCAAGCAGTTCATGGTGTTCGTCCATGATTTCCCAGACGTGCTGAGCGGCCGCGAGTGCCTGTTCCATGTTGTTCTGCAGCCGTGAAAGCTTCCGCATCGGGTCATAACTGCGAAACAGGAAAAACAGGAAAGCCAGAAACTGTGCCTTATCCATGTTTCCCACAGCTATCTGCTGTTGGCCGAAATAGAGCACGAACACGATGAATACCATTCCGATCATTTCAATGACCGGCGGCGACGTCCCGGAGATCCGCGCAGTTCTCAAGTTGGCGTGAACGATCCGTTTCGCGACATCGGTAAATCGCGCAGCTTCACGCGCCTCTGCACGATAAGCCTTCACGATCGTCTGATTCGATAAGGCTTCCTGGGCCGTATCTGTTAGTTCCTTATTTCCTTCGAAGCTCTCACGGGAAAGATTGCGCAACGCTGTGCCAAATTTTGCGGTCAGCACAGCGACGATTGGAGCGATCAATAATGAGCCCAAGGTCAATCGCCAACTGTAATAGAACGACGCAGTTAAAAACGCGATGAGAGTAAAACTCTCGCGCAGCATGTCGCGAAGAGTGCTGGCGACGGCGGCTTCAATCGCAGCAGCGCTGGTGACTAATCTCGAGACAAGATAGTTGGTGCGATGCCGCTCGAAAAAACTCGCTGACTGCGACAAGAGGTGGTTGTACAAGTCTTGCCGTAATTTAAGAACGGCCGACTGGCCGACGCGGGCCATCAGGAATGTGGAAAAATATTCGGCAACACCTTTCGCCAGAGTAAAGGTGAGCAGCAGAATTGAAATAGCCTTCCACGCTGCCAGGCCCGACTCGGGAATGACGTGCTGCAGTCCGAAAAGCGTTTCGGTGCGGCGCCCGTCTTGTTCAAAAGCCTGGTCAAAGATGGGGACAATGAGAGCGCCAATCGCAATCTCCAGCAGACCGACGATTAGCATCGCGAAAGTAGCGAGCGCAAACGTTCCCGAGTGAGGTTTCAGGTAAGCAAGCAGTCTTCTGAGGTCGCGCATCGTTACTCGCGTATTGCCCTGTTCAGTCGATTGAAGGGAAGGAAAATGACGGCTGTAAAACTAAAGGGGAACTATACTTACCCGCGCTTTCAGGCGTCAAGGCGGCCACCTGTAACGCAAACTGTTAGTTTTGTGTTTGCCTTCAAAGTTGAACTGAGCCCATCGTGTTATTTCGTGGATCGCTTTTTTGCAATTTGCGTAGCTCGAAAAATCTTGGGCCGCACAGACGCAAACCAACAGTTTGCGCTACACGTGGAATTCTTAGACCACAATTCGCGAACTAGGCTATAATCCAAATTCTTTAAAATCCCCAACAGGAAAAACAGGTGGCCGAGTCGCAATCAGGAACCAGTAAGTATGCCGGAAAACGGCTATTGATCGTTGACGACGACGCCGACATGCGTCTTCTCCTGGCGGAGTACTTCCGCCGTCTCGGCTTTCAGGTTGAGGAACGGGAGAGCGGCGCCGAGGCGCTTGAACCAGCAACCGCCGGACGCTTCGACTGCTTCATTCTGGACGTGTCAATGCCGGGAATGACAGGCTTTGAATTGCTGAAGCGCATCAGAGATCGCGGAGTGCAAACGCCGGCGCTGTTCTTAACGGCTCACGATGCGCTCGATTATAAAGTTGCTGGATACGAAGCCGGCGCTGATGACTATCTGGCCAAACCATTCAGCCCGCGAGAACTTGAGTATCGCGTCGAAGCGCTGCTACGCCGCACGAGTCCGGTTCAAGCCGGCCAGGATAACGAACGGGTTGAAGTTGGAGACCTTGTTATCGATAAACGGCGGCATGAAGTCATCAGGCAAGGATCAAGGGTAGATCTGACTCCGCTCGAGTTTCAAATTCTGGAGTTGCTGGCATCGGAACCCGGACGCGCATGGTCACGCAACGCTTTGCTTGATCGCGTCTGGAGCACCGAATACGAAGGCTATCAACGTAACATCGATCCCCACATCAATCGTCTGCGCAAGAAGTTGGAAGCCGATCCCAAGAACCCGCGATACGTTCTCACGGTACGAGGCGTCGGATACAAGCTAAACGAATCTCCATAGGTCACCTCCTCGATAAA
>DATEPF010000257.1:0-11817 GCA_035273325.1 Pyrinomonadaceae bacterium
CAGGGAGGGCGCATCTGACGCAACTCAAATCATCACCAAGGTCTTCGACAATCGCGACGCCGAGTCACTCAAACACCTTGCGCAAGCGCTCATCACTCACGACAGTGTCATCGCATTGTTAGGCTCAAAAGATAAAGATACAGCGCGTTTGGTGTTCGCCCGATCGTCAGACGCCCCCGGCGACATGAACGCCTTGATGAAAGACGCCTGTGAGATGCTCGACGGCCGTGGCGGCGGCAAACCCGATATGGCACAAGGCGGCGGCAAAAAGGTGTCGCGTCTGGAAGAAGCTATTCGACTGGCAGCCAGTAGGCTTAATTAAGCAGAGAAATGATTTGCCATTGGTCATTTCACATTTGTCATTTTCTATTGGGGCGAACGGTGATGTTGATGTCCAGGAATAAAGACTCAGGTTGCGAACAGCAAATAAAAAATGACAAATGTGAAATGACCAATGGTAAATCTGCCTTTTTAGTCCGGCCCATTCAAAGGTAATGAAGTTTGACAGCAACGGTATCACTACCTAAACTTGGCGAAATTAGTGGGGCAGTAGCTCAGTTTGGCAGAGCGCCGCGTTCGCAATGCGGAGGTCAGGGGTTCGATCCCCCTCTGCTCCACCAACTCACATCACTCCAACAAATAGCCAAACGTACCAAGTCTCACGACTGCTGATCTACGGCGCGACTTATCCTTGATCCCGTATGCGTGAAACTTCACCTTCATGAAAAGGAACACCGGTAAGTTCTTCGCACAAGCTTAGAAATCTCTCCTGCAGCTCCACGTCGTCCGCTTGCGAATTATGGGTGCTTTCCTTTTGATGGTGAAAATAACGCCCGCTCACCTTTGCTCTTGTATCGTCGCTCACCGCGAGCCAAACCTGCGTCTCAACCCCTTTTTGTAGATCGTCCGGCGCATCCTGCCCGCCCATCTTTGTAGGTACCCAGCCGGGGTCGACCGCGTTGGCGTAAACCTGTGGCCATCTCCGCGCCGCCGCCATGCACAGCATCAGCACATGCAACTTCGAATCGGAATAGGTAATACGGCTAGTTTCAATTTTGAAACTTTCCAGTTTGGAGTGCCCCTGCAAATGCATGTCGGAACTCAAATAGATCAATCGCTTTGGTCTTTGTATGAGGCACGTCAGAATATAGGGCGCTAACGTGTTAACGGTGAATATCTCTTCTGCCGAAGCGTTATAAACACCCGCGTTATGGATAACTGCGTCGAACTTCCCGAGGGCATTCACCTTCGAAGCCAACTGTTTTGTCTCATCTATATTGCCGAGGTCGGCTGTCACTACACCTCCTGTGCCGCGCACTTTGTCCAAAGCCTGTTGTCCCCTCTCTTCATTGCGCGCATGAAGCACAACCTGGTGACCCTGGGCGATCAGCGCCTTCGCCGCCAACTGGCCTAGACCATCAGCTGAGCCGGTGATGAATATTCTCGCCATACTTTTAACGATCAATCACTGCGCGGCGGCCTTGTATTCTTCGTCCGTCACTGGCCGCAACCAGTTTACCTGGCTGTCGCCTTTGTAATTAGTAATGACTATGTGCGTCATCGCTGTCTCGGGCGAGGCGCCGTGCCAGTGTTCTATGTCGGGATCGCAAAGAACCACATCGCCTTTGCTGAGAGCTCTGATCGTTTTGCCGTTCTCCTGGTAAAGCCCTTTCCCTTCGGTCACGAGGATCGTTTGCCCGGCCGGATGCGAATGCCAGAACGCGCGGGCGCCCGGCTCGAAGGTCACGCTGGCAACAGAGAAGTTATTGTTCTCGTTCTTTGGAGCAAGCGGCTGAACATAGACGGTTCCAGTAAATGTTTCCGCCGGGGCCTTTTCGACTTTCGGAAAGATCGTGTTTTCAGTTTTGTCTTCCGCATTTTCCATTTTTACTTTGTTCGTTGTGGCCGTCTGCTCACTGCCGCACGCGCCAACGAAAAGGGCCACGCACAATATCAATACCATCGTTGGTATTTTCATACTCTTACTCCTGCGGAGATCGATCCAATTCAAAAGTAACCGTTACGTTTCCGGTGCCTACTGCGGCTTCAAGCCCTGAAGCATCGTCGATGCGTCCGAGTTTTGTGTAACTGTAGGACGTCGGAAATGTCTTATAAAAAAGCACCAAAGTCTTATCTCCCCAAATCATTAGATCACCGTTGTTGATCGTTTTCGGATTTGAGGAGTTGGTAGGAAAGGATTCTGAGAAATCGTATTTCTTCTCGTTGCCGTTCAATTCGTCCATATTCAGCGTCAACGGCAGCCTCGCCTTAAAGGCAGCTGCCGTTGGGTTGTCAAAGAGTGTGGCGCTGAAAACTTTTGAACCGATCTTGATCTTCATCTTAGTTCCTATGGTATTGCTGGAGTTGTAAGTATTTGCATTAACCAAAGTTGCAGAGTGGTTTCTATTACAACCGACAGAGCCGCCAAAAAGAGACGCGACTGAAAGCATAGTTACAACCAAGAATTTCATATTGCGCCCTCGTCTCCTCAGAGTGAAATGACTTTTTGGCCATACTGGTGTTGTTGTCAATCCTGGCCAATCTGAGCCATCTGCCTTGCATCCATTCGGCCGCCATAGATCTCGATCCGGGAGAAGCCGGTCTCGATCTCGCGAAGATCCGCCGGCGTGAGTTTGATGTCGACCGCGCCCAGATTCTCGTTTAGATGGTCCATGTTTCCCGTGCCAGGGATCGACACAATCCACGGCTTCTGCGCCATCAACCACCCCAGCGCGATCTGCGCAGGGGTTGCGCCACCCTTCTTCGCTCCAAACTTCGTCAGAAAGTCGATGATCGGCTGATTGTTCATGATGACCAAAGCGGAGAAGCGTGGGAAAGTAGCTCGCAGATCGTTCTTTGGGTCCATTTTGGACTGTACATTCACACTCATTTTCCCGGGGAGGAAGCCTTGGCCCAGCGGCCCCCAGGGAACGAAGCCGATGCCAAGCTCTTCACATGTTTGTAGGACACCGTTGTGCTCCACGCTCCGTTCGATGAGCGAGTATTCGGTTTGAATGGCAGTGACGGGCTGCACTGCGTGAGCACGTCGAATGGTTCTGGCACTAGGCTCTGATAATCCGAAGTGCTTCACCTTACCGGCCCTGATCAGGTCCTTGACAGTCCCGGCGACATCCTCGATCGGCACGTTGGGATCCACCCGATGCTGGTAGTACAGGTCGATGCGGTCGGTCCTGAGGCGCTTCAGGGATTCCTCAACGACCTTCCGGATACGCTCCCGCCGGCTGTCCAACCCGTTCGTGCCGTCGATCTTGAAGCCGAACTTGGTGGCGATGGCTACCTTGTCGCGGACGGGAGCAAGAGCCTCCCCAACGAGCTCTTCGTTAACGTAAGGGCCGTAGACCTCGGCCGTGTCGAAGAACGACACGCCCCTTTCGAATGCCTCACGAATCACGCGGATACCCTGGGCCTTGCTCACGCCCGGTCCGTAGTGGCCGCCGCTCAGACCCATATTTCCGAAGCCCAGTTCCGATACTTCCAGGCTGCCAAGTTTGCGGGTTTTCATAGTGTTTGATTGATTGATCGACTGCGTTGCCGCGAAGTTTGCTCGCGACGCCATTCCGATGGACAAAGCCCCTGCAGCGGCCATACCGGCATTTTTCAAAAAGTCGCGCCGGTCAGATGTCGCTGCGGTGGTTCGCACAGCCCCTCCCTCACGGTCACTACTTAATAGCTTATTCATTTTCATAGCTCCTCAATTCGTAATGCCAGTTTGATGTGTTGCCTTGGTTAGGGGATAGAACGAACCTTGCGAATAATTGGACGATCCTGCTACCTTGCAGAAAAAACTGTTCGCAATTCGGCGCCGGCGCGTTAATAGGAAAGTATGAAGGGAATGGATGACGAATTAGTTGAGAGATTGTCGAGTGCGTTACCCGGCGATGGGGCGAAAGTCGTGTTTCCGGGCTTGAACGTGAGCCGTATGTCGGTCTGCAAAGAGTCCGCCCGCGGGGTCTACGAGCCGGCGTTTTGCTTTGTCGCACAGGGGGCAAAAGAGGCTCAGTTAGGTGAGGAGATCTTCCGATTCGACCCTGACCACTACATGATCTACACGGTCGACCTGCCGTTGATTTTCCGGATAGCCGACGCAACGCCAGAACGGCCTTATCTCGGTTTCAGCCTGACGCTGGATCCGGCTGTGGTCGCATCCGTGATGGTGGAATCGGGCATAAAGATCAAGCACGGAAGTGAAGGAGCCAAGGCGATGAACGTCAACGCCGTCAGCCCGGACCTGCGCGACGCGATCACCCGTTTGGTGCGGCTGATCGACAACCCCGGCGGTCAGAGGGTGCTGGCGCCGCTGATCACACGGGAAATAATCTTCCGCTTACTCGAAGGTGGCCAGGGCCCGCGGCTCGCTCATTTGCTGTCGTTCGGCGACACCGAGCGGGTTACCAAAGCAATCGCCCATCTGCGTGAACATTTCGACCAACCGGTCGCGATGGAAGAGGTGGCCCGCACTCTGGGAATGAGCGTTTCCCGCTTTCACTATCACTTCAAAAAGCGTTACAGCGATGAGCCCGCTGCAATACCTCAAACAGATACGCCTCCAGGAAGCGCGCCGCCTGATGCTCGCGGGAGCCGCCGACGCGGCCACCGCCGGCTTTCGCGTCGGCTACGAAGACCCCGCCTATTTCAGCCGCGATTACAAAAAACATTTCGGCGCGCCACCGCACCGCGACGTTGCTCGTCTTCGCAGTAATCTTGAAGCCTAGTACGAGATTGCCTGGGATCTAATCAAGCCCGGAGGGTGCTACTCCGCAACACTAAACGGGACTACTGATTGAAAAACGTTTCAGGTTGACCGCCGATTTCATCTCCCAGCCTGTCATCGAAATAGGACCACCTGTCAAAATTGACAGTACGCTCCGCTCCTTAACCCAATAGACTCCAGCCGCTTGTTCCTGACCGGCGATTACTGCGCGCCGGTCGAGAAAGCTCCAAGAGATTATGAAGGAGAAATTCATGAAACGAATTTCAGCGGTCATCAGCACTTGCGTTGCGGTGATGGTGTTGTTGACCCCGTTAGCGACAATGCGCGTCGCGGCGCAACAGCCTGCTCCAGCAAAAGTCATCTATCCGACGGATCGCACTGTTCTGCCGATCCCGCAACCGAGAACCCTTACTATCACCACCCTGGATGCACGCGACGTCAAAACTCCGGATCGGTTTGAGATCAAGGCGCCGAACGGCGCGCCGAATGTTTTGATCATCATGATCGATGATATGGGCTTCGGCATGTCCGATTCATTCGGCGGGCCGATCAATATGCCCACGGCAAAGCGACTTGCCGCGAACGGGCTCAAATACAACCAATTTCATACAACCGCACTGTGTTCGCCGACCCGCTCGGCACTGATGTCCGGCCGTAATCATCACGTCAACAATTTCGGTTCGATCGCTGAAACGGCTACGGCGTTCCCCGGAAACACCGGCAGCCGTCCGGACAGCGTTGCCTACGGGGCAGAAATGGTTCGGCTAAACGGCTACAGCACCGCCTGGTTTGGCAAGAACCACGAGACCGCGGCGTGGGAAGTCAGCCCGTCTGGCCCAACCGACCGCTGGCCCACTCGTGCCGGATTCGACAAGTTTTACGGCTTTATGGGTGGCGAGACGAATCAGTGGGCGCCATTTATTTATGACGGGATGACACCCGTCGAGATTCTAGAAGATCCGAACTACCACTTCACTACAGACATGGCGAACAAATCCATCCAATGGATTCAGGGACAGAAATCACTGACGCCGGACAAGCCGTTTTACGTCTACTTCGCTCCTGGCGCGACCCACGCGCCGCATCATGTGCCGAAGGAATGGATCGAAAAATACAAAGGCAAGTTTGACGGCGGCTGGGACCAGATGCGTGAGGAAACACTTGCCCGCCAGATCAAACTCGGCGTTGTGCCGGCGGGAACGAAGCTCGCTCCCAAACCGGAAGCGATCAAGGATTGGGACAAGCTCACCACCGATGAAAAGAAACTCTTTGCCCGCCAGATGGAAGTTTATGCAGCATTTGGCGAGCATACCGATTACGAGATCGGTCGCCTGATCGATGGCATCGAGGCCACCGGACATCTCGACAACACTCTGATCTTCTACATCCTGGGAGACAACGGAACGAGCGCCGAGGGCGGAATGAACGGGATGTATAACGAGATGACGTATTTCAACGGCGTTCCCGAGACGGTGCCCGATATGTTGAAGAACTACGACAATTGGGGCGACCACACAACCTATCCGCACTTCGCGGCCGGCTGGGCAGTTGCAGGCAACACCCCATTTCAATGGACCAAGCAGGTTGCGTCGAACTACGGCGGCACCCGAAACGGTTTGATCGTCCACTGGCCCAAAGTCATCAAAGCAAAGAACGAGGTTCGTTCGCAGTGGCACCACGTAATCGATGTTGTGCCGACCGTACTCGAGGCGGCGAGCCTGCCCCAACCAAAGAGCGTGAACGGGACCGTGCAAACTCCGATCGAAGGCGTGAGCATGGTTTACTCATTCGACAACAAGGCGGCTCTCAGTACTCACAAGACGCAGTACTTCGAGATCTTCGGCAACCGCGGGATTTATTACGACGGCTGGTTTGCCGGCACGATCCATCGAGCTGCGTGGGAGATGAAACCGCGGCGTCCGTTAAAAGACGACATTTGGGAGTTGTACGACACGGGCAATGATTTCAGCATGGCAAACAATATTGCCGCGCAAAACCCGGCAAAACTGAAAGAGATGCAGGATCTTTTTATGGCCGAAGCGGCAAAGAACCACGCTCTGCCGATTGACGACCGGGTCGTTGAGCGAACGAATTCAGTGTTAGCCGGGCGGCCCGATTTAATGGGCGGCCGGACCAGCCTGACGGTCTATCAGGGTATGAAGGGAATGTCGGAGAACGTTTTCATCAACGCCAAGAACCGATCGCACACGATCACCGCTGAGGTTGAGACCGCGGGCGGCAACGCGAACGGCGTCGTGCTGGCACAGGCCGGGCGATTTGGCGGTTGGAGTCTCTACATAAAGGACGGCAAACCGACTTACACATATAACTGGCTTGGCCTGAAGGATTACACGGTAGCATCGACGCAGGCGTTGCCCGCCGGCAAGGCCACCATCCGCTTTGAGTTCGCTTACGATGGCGGCGGCCCGGGCAAAGGCGGCAAGGCGACGATCTTTGTCAACGGGCAAGAAGTTGCGACCGGCAGGATCGATAATACCCAAGCCAATATTTTTTCAGCGGACGAGGGCGCCGATGTTGGTTTGGACGAAGGCACGGCTGTTTCTTCCGCGTATGCGATACCGTTCAAGTTCACCGGCAAGATTCAAAAGGTGACGCTCGAACTGAAGTAGTTTTGGCTAATTGGCCTTTGGGAGGGCGTGATCGTTTTCAAGCTTCATGCCCCAACGCAATGGGCATAAAGTTTTTGCTGATTATCTCCGCCGCGCTCGAGGGGCCGACCGGTCTTCTGCTGCTCTTTCTGCCCAGCGTCGCGTTCTCGTTGCTCCTCGGTGTTTCGCTGGAAACACCAGCCGGCCTGGTCGCGGCGCGACTGGCGGGCGCAGCGATCCTTGCGCTGGCCGTAGCTTGTTGGCAGACGAGAGATAGCGATCAAGGAGGGACGCGCAAGAGCGTTATCACCGCAATGTTGTGTTACAACGTCGCGGCCACGGCGGTGCTGGCGTATGCCGGGATTCGCTTAGAGATGCAGAGTAGGCTGCTTTGGCCGGTAATGGTCCTCCATTCTGTTCTCGCACTCTGGTGCGTTTTGAGTGTCTGGACTGCGCTTCGAAAAGCTGCGCAGCACTGATCGCTGAACGGAATCGCATCGTAGAAAAAGACCTCAAGGAAGCCAGCCCCCAAGGCTGGAACCGTGGCGGATATGAAATGGGACTGAAAAGTAAATAACCGTTCAGAAAGAGTAATTCCAGTTGGATAACGGTGCGTGACTTGACGTTCCTGAAGTATGGCGACAAAAGTTCATCCAAAACTCAAGAAGGTCACCAACGCCAGCCCGAAACGTTGGTCGCTGGCGATCGGGCTGGTTGCGGCGCTCCCCTTGACCTATTTCGTTATGCGAGCTTCACGACCCTCCGAAGGCTCGAAACCAGCAAATTCTGCTTCGACGAATGTGTGTGAGTCGTGTTTCTCCGCCGCTGCTCTGACTTTCGTGCCCACCGCGAGCAATTCGACATCGCCGCCCGGTCCACCACCCGAGGGCATGGTCTGGATTCCTGGTGGCGAATTCTCGATGGGCAGCACGGCGGAAAGCGAATCGATGTGTGGCCAGCCAGGTCTGACGCGCGATGCCTTGCCGGTTCATCGTGTTTACGTCGAAGGCTTCTGGATGGATGCCACTGAAGTTACCAATGAAGAGTTCGCCAAGTTCGTCGAAACGACGGGATACGCAACCATCGCTCAACGCACGCCGACTAAAGAAGAGTTTCCCACCGCACCGCCGGAGAATTTGGTTGCCGGCTCGACCGTGTTTACATCTACCCGCGAACCTGTCCGGTTAAATAATCATTATCAGTGGTGGCGGTATGAGAGAGGGGCAAGCTGGCGCAATCCCGAAGGGCCTCAAACCAATATCAAAGGCCGCGAAAAATATCCGGTGGTTCAGATTGCGTACGGCGACGCGGTGGCCTATGCGAAATGGGCCGGCAAGCGTCTGCCGACTGAAGCAGAATGGGAGTTCGCTGCGCGCGGCGGACTGACGGGAAAACTCTACGCTTGGGGTGATGATTTTCGCCCGCATGAAAAGCCGATTGCCAACACGTATCAGGGAAAGTTTCCGGTGAAGGACACGGGGCGCGATGGTTTTGCCGGGATCGCGCCGGTGGCTTCATTTGGCGCGAATGGCTACGGACTTTATGACGTCGGCGGGAATGTTTGGGAATGGGTAAGCGATTGGTACCGTCCCGACTATTATGCGCAGTTGGTGAAGGACGGCGGCGTGGCACGCAATCCCCAAGGACCCGTATCATCACACGATCCTTCCGAGCCCGGCGTACCGAAACGCGTTCATCGCGGCGGCTCGTTTCTCTGCACAGATGAGTACTGCACTCGCTACATGGTTGGCACGCGCGGAAAAGGTGAACCAGGTACCGCCACCAATCACCTAGGATTTCGTCTCGTGCGTGACGCAGAACCTTAGGGCCTCGCCGAAGCTGCCTGAAGCTTTACCTGCCGCCTGTCAATTCTGACAGTATTTCTAAAGTCACAAATCCGTCACTGTCACAGCGCGTATCAGCCAGGTCATTAAGTGGTTTGCGAGTGTTCGGCCGTGGTTGTCAAACCAAAGTCCTCTTTCAAAACTGAAAGGAAAGCCCAGAATGTCGCTCACTTACAAACCACTTGTCGGACTCGGTGTGATTGCCCTCACGATCGGTTGTGTGGTCAGTGTCATAGCTCAGCCTCAAGTCGTAGCCGATAGCTCATCACAAAACGAACCAAGGAACGTGGACGCAGCAACGCCCCCGATTGAAATTTCCAGAAACATTAGGCCCGACCAGATTTCCGAGACGAGTCGCGACGCAGACAGCCGAAAAGCGGCGACCGTCGTTAGTGCTGCGCCCTCCGAAGCAAGAACTGGTTCAGAAGCCCCGGGCCCGGGGCCTCAACCGACAGCCGATGATGAATGGCAGTTTGTGTTTAGTCCTTATTTTTGGATGGCCGGCCTGCACGGCACGACTGGAGGTCCAAACCGCACGATCCAGGTTGATGAGAGTTTCAGCGATATCTTTGAGTCATTGAAGTTCGCCTTTATGGGAGTGTTTGAGGCTCATAAAGGCAAGTGGGCGATACAAACAGACGTGGAATTCGTAAGTCTCGAAGATGACAAGGCCACACCAGGTCCACTGTTCTCAAGCGCCAACGCAAAAATTAAGACATTCGTTTTTGCTCCCGCAGTGGGATACCGCATTTACGACGACCCGGACAAAGGCTCATTTGTTCAAGTGTTGGGCGGCACTCGAATCTGGCGCCTCAGTACCAATCTCAATTTTAGTGCTGGCGTCTTACCGGCGGTCGAGATTAAGAGCAGCCGAAGTTGGGTAGACGCGGTTGTAGGACTGCGCGGCAAAGCGGCTCTGTCAGAGAAATTCTTCTTCATGGGCAGATTTGATGTGGGCGGAGGCGGCTCGAAGTTCACCTATCAGGTATTTGGTGGCCTTGGCTATAACGTCAACAAGAAGATTGCCCTGGTAGGTGGTTATCGCGTTCTGGACGTCAACTATGACAGGAACAATTTTCTTTACGACGTGAACCAACGCGGGCTAATCATGGGGATTGGCTTCAAGTTTTAATGGGGTTGGAATTTGTCCGAATCTGATCCGAAGGAGTGTACGACAATGCGAAAGTTGATGATACGGACTTGATGATTGTCGGCGCGATCGGTTTGATCCTGCCCGCCAATACGGCGAGTTCCGCCGAAAGTTTGTCGTGTAGCTTCCCAACTCAATTCCGATGTTAGAGAAACTGCCAGGCCGGCGACGCAAAGCGATTCAACAACCGCTGGTTTGGATTTCGGGCCTGTTCCTTTTGGTGCTTCTCATTGACCCTTGCACGATAAGAGCACAAGAGCCCACGCCGCGTAACGAGTTTTGGCCCTCGCTGGAGGCCTATATCAACGTTAAGCCGAAGGTTAGGCTTTACCTACTCGGCACCGTCAGCAAGTCCATTGAGGATGGAGAGCTTTTTAACGCTCAGAGTTACGAAGCCCAAATCGGTGCGCACGTTGATTACATACCAAACGATCACTTTATCCTCCGCGCTGGTTATCGCTACGGCAGATCTGTTGGGAACAACGACGATGGCTTCAGAGAGCACCGGTTAGTGACCGAGCAGATGGTGCGAAAGCTCTTACCCGGTGATCTCCTTTTAACCGATCGCAACCGGGAAGACTTTCGCTTTATTAACGGAGACTTTTCGTTTCGCTACCGCAACCGCGTAATGATTGAGCGCGAGTTTCAGTTGAACGTACCCCTTCTCAGGCGTCGCACGATTACTCCTTACGTATCAGGAGAAATTTCTTTTGATACGCGTTTCGGCATCTGGAACCGGAATCGTTATGCTGTCGGCGTAGTCCAATCGTTGCGACGTGGACCGATCCGAAGGATGTTGCTACCCAAACGTCAGGTCAACCTGGACATCTACTTGATGCGACAAAACGACAGCCGCTCCAGCCCGTCACATGTAAATGCCCTGGGAGCTTCGCTGATCTTCCACTTTTGAGACTGATGATGCTCTTCGACAGCCGACGCATTAAAGCCGGATACTAATTCACTTCCTTGGGCAAGTCGCATCCGCCCTGGTAGGTTGTAAAGTATTCCGCTTTAGCTCATAAGTCGTACCCAGGATGATTCATCTTATTTTGTGTGTTTCGTGAAATTCGTGGATCGTTCTTTTGCTGCCTAAAAAGCTATTCACGAAATAACACGAAACGTGTTGAATGTAACTTTTGAGGCAAAGCCAAAGTATTCCTGTCTTGCGCTCCAGATCACCAGTTGATGGTGGCGGTGCAAACTGTAGGTGGGCCCTGCGTGGTCAGTTTATTTGTAGCTATGCCACAAACGGCGTCACAAGCTATCCCTGCCAGGCTAAATCAATATTAAGCTGCCGCGTGACCATGGCAGCGACGCGGCCCAGGACGCCGGCGTATGTTGGAAACGAGAGCGGCACTTGGGCCAGATCATCCACGCGCATATTGCCCGCCATCGCTACGGCGGCTATTTGAGTAATCTCGACAGCACGTTCGCCAACTACATGGCAACCGAGAATTTCTCTGGTTGTCCGATCTGCGATCA
>DATEPF010000258.1:0-25392 GCA_035273325.1 Pyrinomonadaceae bacterium
GGTGCGGCGAGCAGCGGCTCGACGTCCATTTGCAGCGTGGCGGCGATTTGCGAAAGCGAGCGCGCTGCTTCCGTCTGCGTCCAACCATGTTCTTTCATCAAAAGCGTCTCGACGCGTTTGCGCACATCGCCGTGAATTCGCGTCAGTCTGCGACTCGCGGTGGCTTCGTGCACGCCCAGCACTGCGCCGGCTTCACGCAGGCGCAGTCCATCAAAATAATAGAGCTTCACCAGCAAACGATCCTCATCGTCAAGTTCACCCAGGGCGCGCGCGAACGCCTTCTCAACCGCGGCGGACGCAAGGTTCGTCGCCAGCTCGTCTTCGGGTGTCGTCATCGAATGAAACACCCGGCCATCGGGAGATTCCTTTTCACTCTCGCGTGAAAGCCGGTCCAGGTCGGCATCTTCTTCCGGGTGAACCAGGCGCGCTTCGCGTCGATGGCGATCGATTGCAAGCTGCCCGACGACCGCGCGCAGCCACCCGCCGAGCGAGCCGGCGCCAGAGTAGTACGCCAACTTGCCTGCCGGTTGCCCGTCGGCACGAACCTTAAGTCCGTGCAATTCAGCCCAGATAGACTGGGCCAAATCCTCAGCCATTTCTGCGTTCGGGCTCGCTCCGCGCGCGGCGGATTTCACTGTCACGCCGTAGCCTTCGACCAGTTCACTCCAAGCGGATTGATCCCCACGCTGGCAAGCAATGACCAGACACAGATCGTCCGCATGCAAGCCGTCAATGAACGAAGCGATTTGTTCGGCGGAGGCGTCGGGCTCGTGTTTGAGAACGTATTTCTCGACGGTTGCCCGCACGCGCTGGATCAGCGCGGACGCCTCGAGCCGCCGCGGGTTGTCCGCACGTTCGACCAGGCGCTGTGCGCCGGCGTCAATTGCTTCATCAATTCGGGTCTGGCTGTTACTCAAAATCGCGTTTCTTCGGGGACTCGCGCCATGCTATCACGATCTTTAGACGCGTCCGGCCGATTCGTTTGCCCGCGAGTTTGATGAGGCCAGGCGGCTGCGGTTGGCCGCCACGAAATCGACAATCACAAATCTAATACCTAGAATCTGGGAAATGCTCAGAGTTACCGAGATTTTCCACTCAATCCAGGGCGAGTCAACGCACGCCGGCCGGCCCTGCACTTTCGTGCGCCTGACCGGCTGTCCGATGCGTTGCACGTGGTGCGACAGCGAGTACACATTCACCGGCGGCGACCATTTCACGATTGAGCAGATCATGCAAAAGGTGCGCGACTTTGGCTGCCGCCTGGTGGAAGTCACCGGCGGTGAACCGCTTGCGCAGCGCGAGGCGTTCGAGCTTATTCGGCAGCTTTGCGATGAAGACCACGAGGTCCTGATTGAAACCGGCGGCTATGTTTCGACTACGGATGTTGATGATCGCGCGAAGATCATCCTCGATATAAAGTGCCCGGCTTCAGGTGAAGCTGAACGGAATGATTGGTCAAATCTCGAGCGCTTGCGGGCAAGTCAAGACGAAGTCAAATTCGTCATTGCCAACGCATTGGATTGGGAGTTCGCGAAGAAGACCATCGAACAATATCAGCTTGAGACTCGAGCGAAAGCAATCCTGATTTCCCCGGCCTGGGGTTTAGTTTCTTTACAGGACTTGGCCAGGTGGATTACGGAGAGCGGTTTGAACGTGCGCATGCAATTGCAGCTTCACAAGTACATTTGGGGTGCGGATGTTCATGGCGTCTGACAACCAGTCTACGCATGAGCTAAGAAAGACATTTTCATTTGTCATTTGTCATTGAACATACGAAGCGCACAGGAAAACGACAAATCGCGATTGAAAATGACGAATGAGAAATGTCAAATGACAAATTGAAATGATTTGTGCGCATGGGTGGAAGCAGCGAGACAATTCAACCGATCGATGAAGAGAACGATTCATCCTTTAGCCTTCATCCTTCATCCCTGCGATTAGCGATCTGCCTTGTCTCAGGCGGCATGGATTCGTGTGTCACGGCCGCGATCGCCAAAGAAGATAACGACGAACTAGCGTTCCTGCACGTCTCGTATGGACAGCCAACTGAGGCGCGTGAGCGCCAGGCTTTCGAAGACCTGGCCGACAGCTACCACGTAACGAAACGGCTCGCTGCCTCGATCGAATATCTGAAGTCTATCGGCGGCTCTTCGCTGACCGATGAAAACATCCCGGTGAGCGAGGCAAATCTGACTTCGAGCGAGATCCCCACCAGCTACGTGCCCTTTCGCAATTCACATTTTCTGTCGATTGCCGCAAGTTGGGCTGAGGTTATCGGCGCGCAACGTATCTACATTGGCGCCGTGGCTGAAGATTCTTCAGGATATCCGGACTGTCGCCCCGAGTTTTACGAG
This sequence comes from Pyrinomonadaceae bacterium, assembly GCA_035273325.1. Lineage (GTDB taxonomy): Bacteria > Acidobacteriota > Blastocatellia > Pyrinomonadales > Pyrinomonadaceae > PSRF01. The sequence continues at coordinate 2,355 of DATEPF010000258.1, forward strand.
GCTTTTCAGCGCGCCATCGACGCTGGAACAAAGCCCAAAACGCATGTCACGATCGTTACGCCGGTGATATACCTGCGGAAATCCGAGATAGTAAGACGTGGCGTCGAATTGAACGCGCCGTTGCACCTTACCTGGTCCTGCTACCGGGCCGAAGACCGTGCCTGCGGCCGTTGTGATTCATGTGCTTTGCGACTGCGCGCTTTTAGCGAAGCAGGCGTGAAGGATCCAATTCCGTATGCTTGACAGTACGCGTGCGGCTAATTAACGTAAGGGCGGGTTTCCGCTACAACTTGTTGCAAACTAAAGGCATCTTAACGTCGGCTGTTCACACCAGCAGCAGATTCTTTGGAGGGACTTACATGCGTCGTTATTTTTATTCGATTATCGCTTCGGCGGTTTTGCTCATGGCGGCCGTTGGCGCGTCAGCTCAAGTTGGCCAACTTCGGGGCCATGTGTTTATCCAACAGGCTGACGGCACAAAAGTCCCCGCGGCCGGGGCCCAAGTCGATGTTTACCGCACCGACCTGCCTGGCAAATTCCCGAGCAAAGCTAACAAGAGCGGCGAGTTCGTTTACGCCGGCTTACCGTTCGTCGGTACCTACGTCATCGCGGTGAGTGCGCCCAATGCGGCCCCCACTGTCCGCGGGGGGGTGAAGGTCGGCCGCGACGTCGACTACGAGATTGTCATGACGCCGGGCAACGGCCAGCGTCTTACCGAAGCGGAAGCGAAGGCGGGCGGCGGCAGCACCCAGGCAACGGGATCCGGTAGCGGCGAGAGCGCAGCAGACAAAGCCAAGCGCGAAGCTCTCGAGAAACAGAATGCCGAGATCGCCGAGTCCAACAAGAAGATCGAAAACGCAAATCAAGTAATTGCCGATTCGTTTAAAAGTGGAAATGCCGCTCTTACCGCAAAGAATTATGACGAGGCAATTCGCTTCTACGACACGGGCGTCGCTGCCGATATTGATCATCCGGGAACTCCGTCGTTGCTGACGAATAAATCCGTGGCGTTGCGGCTGCGCGGGGTCGATCGGTTCAACGTGGCGGTCCAATCCACCGATGCAGCGGCCAGGACTTCCGGCATGGAGGCAGCGAAGGCAGATTTTAAGGCTGCTGCCGACGCGGCTAATCAGGCAGTGGAATTGCTCAAGAAGCTAACGACACCTACCGATCCTGGCGCGGTGAAGCAGGCCGAAACGAATAAGTATTTCGCGCTGAACGCGCGCGCCGAAGCAATGCGTCTGTTCACCGTGAAAGTTGATCAATCAAAAGCAGATGCAGCGATTGTGGCTTACCAGGAGTATTGGGCTGTCGAACCTGACGCCGTAAAGAAAACCAAGTCGCAGTACGATCTGGCCCAAATGCTGTTCGACGCAGGCGCGTACGACAAAGCGAAGGTTGAATACGAGAAGATTCTCGCGGAAAAGCCGGACGACGCTGAGGCGCTGTCGAACATGGGTCTGATTCTTTTCAACTTTGGCGCGTTAAAGGAAGGCGAAGGCAAGAAGGACGAGGCTAAGGCGATGTACCAGCAGGCCGCGAATTACCTGCAGCAATTCGTCGACAAGGCGCCGGACGGCCATAAGTTCAAAGCCGATGCGAAAGCTGTACTCGAGGCTTTGAAGAGTCAACAGAACGTGCAGGCAGAAAAGCCCGCGGGAAGGCCACCACGCCGACGGCCGTAATTGTTCAGGGAGGAGCGCGGGCATCCTGCCCGCTATCTCTATTGCTTAAAGAGGCGGGGGAATGCCCGCCTCTTTTTTTGTGACGCAGGGACGCACGCCTCTGGCGTGCTTTTTTAATTTCGCCGACCAGGGCCACGCCGGAGGCGTGCGCACCTAATGAAAGTCGTGCGATGCCGGACTTTCGATCTTCATCTGCAAAGGCTCGATGCGTCTCGCCTTCACCGAGATAACATTGTCCTGATGCTGCAAAACCCCTTCGATCAACAGAAACGGATAGTTCACCAGCGCGAGTCGGTTCCCATCAAAGAGTTGCGGGGTCACAATGACGTTTGCGATTCCCGTTTCATCTTCCAGGCTTAGAAATACAAATCCTTTTGCCGTCCCCGGACGCTGACGCACGATTACCCAGCCGGCAACCTTTACTCGATTGCCGTGACGCATGGTCCGCAACTGGGCCGCAGTAATGACCTGCATCCTGTCGAGCCATGCGCGTTGATGCGCCATCGGATGCCGGCCGATCGTAATGCCCGTGCCGCGCAAGTCGGCATTCAATCTTTCATTCAACGTCATCGCTTGCAGCGGTGACCCGCCGGTCTCTTCCAACTTTTTATAGAGCTGTCCCGGCTCGCGCGCTACACGCTCGACCTGCCAAAGCGTGTCGCGACGATGGGAAGCAGGGAGTCGGGAGTTGGGGGTCAGGAGTCGGGGTGGCGAATCTTTTTCCGACTCCTGACTCCTGACTCCTGACTCCTGTTTTATGAAATTCAAAGCCCCTACCGCCGCCAGCTTGCGCAACTCATCCTTTCTTAGTTCCGGAGCGCGCAGATGCAAATCATCGATGCTGGTAAAAGGGCGCGCCGCGCGAGCCCGCACAATCGCGCGACCGGCTTCTTCGCGCAAACCTTTCACGCAAAGCAAGCCGAGCCGGAGACTGGGACGCGCAGCTGGAGCACCGCCGCAGAGCGGCGGAATGTTTATAGAATCTGAATTCAGAAATGAATCAGAAGCTCCGTAGGAGCGAAATTCTTTCGCCCCTAAAGGGGCTTCGACAAATTTATCTTCGCTTTTGTCTATAAACATTTCGTCCCCACGGGACTCCGGTCTCAGGCGACCAGCGATCTCATATTCTTCCCTATCGGACAATCCCTGACCTCTGATCTCCGACCACTGACCGGCCTGCTCACTGCTCACTGCCCTCTGCCCACTAACACATTCCAGCGTGCATTCCCAATTCGACTTCGTCACATCTACCGGCAGCACCTTCAACCCATGCCGCTGCGCGTCCTTAATGATCGTGAACGGTTGATAGAACCCCATCGGCTGATGGTTGAGCGTCGCTGCGGTGAATGCCGCCAGGTAGTGACATTTGAGGTAAGCGCTGGCGTAGGCAATCAAAGCAAAGCTGGCGGCGTGCGATTCCGGAAATCCGTACAGAGCGAATGACGCGATCTGTTCGATGATCTCCGCTTGAACTTTTCCGCTGATTCCCTTCCTCGTCATTCCGCGCCGCAGTTTAGTTTCAATGTCTTTCATGCGTTGCTCCGAACGCTTGAAGCCCATCGCGCGTCGCAATTCTTCAGCTTCGCCGCCCGTAAAATCTGCGCAGATCATCGCCATACGCAGCAGTTGCTCCTGAAACAGAGGCACGCCCAACGTACGTTTCAGCACCGGTTCGAGGTCAGGATGTGCGTACTTCACTGGCGCGCGGCCGAGCCGTCGCTCCAGGTACGGATTGACCATGTTGCCGACAATTGGGCCGGGCCGAATGATCGCAACCTGCACCACGATGTCGTAAAACTTCTGGGGCCTAAGTCTCGGCAAACAAGACATCTGCGCCCGGCTTTCAATCTGAAACATGCCAATCGTGTCGGCGCGTTGCAGCGCAGCATAGACGACTGCGTCGTCCGGCGGCAGATGCGCAAGATCTACTTCTTCTTTATAGTCGTCGCGGATGAGTTCAATCGTCTCTTCCAGCACTGCCATCATGCCGAGGCCGAGCAGATCGACCTTGATAATGCCCAGGTCGGCACAGTCTTCTTTGTCCCATTGCACCACGACGCGGCCCGGCATCGCCGCCGGCTCAAGCGGCACCACCGAATCAAGCTGCCCCTGACAAATCACCATGCCGCCGGAATGCTGGCCCAGGTGTCGCGGCAAATCCTGCACCGCCAGATAAAGCTGAAAAAATTTCTTGATGCGCCTATCGCGCAAATCGAGCCCTGCGTCTTTGAACTGCCGCTCAGTCGTGTCCTTCGGATCTTTCCATTCCCATGTGTGCACCAGGCCGGACAGCCGGCCGAGCGTCTCATCATCGAACCCGAGCACTTTGCCGACTTCGCGCGCCGCCGAACGCCCGCGGTAAGTGATCACGTTCGCGGTCATCGCCGCGCCCCCTGGCCCGTAGCGCTGGTAAACGTATTGAATCGCGCGCTCACGTTGGTCGCCACTCGGCAAATCCAGATCGATATCCGGCCACTCACCGCGCTCTTCGGAAAGAAATCGTTCGAACAGAAGCTCCATGCCGACCGGATCGACGGCCGTGATTCCAAGCGAGTAGCAAACCGCACTGTTCGCCGCCGACCCGCGGCCCTGAATGAGAATTCCCTGGCGCTTGCAGAACTCAACGATGTCCCAAACGATCAGGAAATAACCTTCAAGCTTTAGCTTCTCTATTAGTTTTAATTCGTGCTCGATCTGTTTTTGTGCGCGTGCGAATTCGCCGTTTCGGCCGTATCGCAAGTGTGCGCCCTCGTAAGTTCGCTGGCGCAGAAATGAAGTCATTGTCTCGTCCGGCGGCACGGGATACTTCGGAAATTCGTAGCCGAGATCTTTTAGCGTGAACTCAAACCGTGAAGACAACTCAACCGTGTTTGCGATTGCTTCCGGCAAATCCGCAAACAGCTCGGCCATTTCTTTTGGCGATTTCACGAACCGTTCTGAATTGATCGAAAGCAGCCGCCCGGCCGTTTCCAGTCGCACGTGATTCCGAAGGCAGGTGAAGACGTCAGCAACTTGCCTTTGCGCGCGGGTCGCATAACCAACGCCATTCGTCGCCAGCAGTGGCAGTTTCAGCTTGCGCGCAATTTCAATCACCGCATGATTCCGCGCTTCTTCTGCGCGGTTGAAGTGCCGCTGCAGCTCGGCATAAACATTTTCACGACCGAAGATCTCGATTAGCCGATCAGCATTCATTATTTGAACGTCTTGGGTGTTTAGAGGGCGTTGCCCGCCTCTCGCGCGGGCGGCGTCCGCGCCTAAACCATTTATAGAGAGCGGCCCATCCTCCGCGCCCGTCAAACAAACCAATCCATCCGCATATGCTGCCAACTCATCGAGGGTGACCGCGCATTCACCCGGCTTTGCATGCTTCGGCACACGCATCTTCATCAAAGTGATCAGGCGACAGAGATTTTGATACCCGGTGCGATTGCGAATCAGAAGTGGAAGAACAAAGGCCTGTGTGACGTGGCTTTCGGCCTTCTGCTTTCTGGCTTCTGCCTTCTGCCTTCTGATTTCTGACTTCTGATTTCTGACCGTTATTTCCGCCCCAATGTGCGCTTTAATCCCAACCTTCTGCGCCGCCAAATGAAATCGCGCCGCCCCGTAAACGCCATCGTTATCCAACAGCGCCATCGCCGGCATGTTCAATTCAGCGCAGGCAGCGATTAATTCTTCAGGCGTCGCAGCGCCGCGAAGAAAACTGAACGCCGACCGCGCGTGAAGCTCAACATACTGAGCGGGCAGTGGGCGGTGAGCTGTGGGCAGCATTTGTGATTCTTTGTTTATATGTTTGTGCATGTAATGGTCTCACTGCTCACTGCTCACTGCTCACTGCTCACTGCTCACTGCTCACTGCTCACTGCTCACTGCTCACTGCTCACTGCTCACTGCTCACTGCTCACTGCTCACTGCTCACTGCTAGTCATAAATTCCGGATACAAACCATTGCTCGCTTGCTAAGTCACGATAGACACGACACAGGATTTCGCTTTCAGGTGAAGCCGGATCGATTACGGCCAAGTCCCATTCATCTCTGGCCCAAACGTCTTGACGCCACCACTCTCCCGATGAGCGCCAGGGCCCGCCCGCGCAGATCACCACACCTCGAACTTTTCCCGCTGGTTGTTCGCTGACCGCACAAAGGCGCGCCGGTTTTCCAAATTCTGTTTGCACCTCCGCACGCCATGCCGGCCGAAACATTCTGAAGCCCATAACTGGGAGCGAATCCCGCCGAGTCGGGATTGCGGATTGCGGATTTGAACGGCTCTTGCGCGCGATTGATAGGCTGAATTTGTTCATGCGAAATGCATCAGGCCGATGCGTATCCAAAACTTCCGGCGACCCAACCTTGTCGAGGCCAACCAGTTTTGCCAATCGCGCTAACGTGATTTCCAGTTTCTCAGGTTCAGGCGCCAGCGGAATAAATAACCCGGTTTGCGCCGCGCGCGGTTTTACCGGTTCAGCGGTGATTGTGACCCTGACGACGGGGGCTTGCGGCGGCCGAGCTTCAATATCAAACAGCAACAGCCGCAGGAGTGTCTTTGGATTCCGCATCGGCACGGGCAAAGTAATTGCGCTTTGATGTTGGGTCCTGTCTTCTAACTTCAATTCGATCTGCAATTCGTTCGTGGCCAGCGCATACTCGTGCAGGTTCGCGCAAAGCTGATTCAGGAGACGCGAAAGAATGAAAGACAGCGGTTCCACCTCACAGACTGGATATTCCAATTCGAGGGACTGCGCGAAACCGATTGGCGGTCGCACCAGATGCAGACAACGATCCGTTTTCCCTTGCGCCAGCTTTTGCAGCTGCACGCCATCCTGCCCCAGACGTTCGGCAATTCCCGGCAACGGCAAGCGCGCCAAATCACCAAACGTGCGAATTCCCCACAGCGTGAACGTTTCCTCGATTTCTTCTGCGCGTCTCGCGTCAATTTGGGCGAGAGAATAATCAAGCCGCTTGATAGATAGAGCTTGCAGTCGCAAATCCTCCTCATTAACGGGGATCACAGTTATCCCTTTAAACGATCGAGCTGCATGAATGGCCGTGTCTGGATTTGCAGCCAGGGCCACATTGATCTTGAGATTCGAACGCATTGCACGTTGAGCAATTTCATCAGCAATATTTCGCAGGACAGCCTCCGTCTGCACAATTTGCGCATAACCAAACAACAGGTCTTGGCCTGAGACATCCAACACCACCGTGTCGTCACTCGTTTGTTCAATCAAAGGCGAAAAACTAAACGCCAAGTCGGTAAGCACCGATGTCTTGACGATATTTTCAGGCGACTTACCAGTTCGGCTGTAAATACAGGCAAACATTCCTTACACTCTGTCGGATTATCCAGGATTTATCGCTAGGCGAATATTACCGAATATCGTCGAAGACAGCAAAAGAGCTTATGCCTCCAATGCTGAGGAATCAGAATGACTGCCATCGACACCACGAGCACCCAACGCATTGCTATCGGGGGTTATTCCACTGCCGCGCTCAGACTGGTTGCGCTTTGCTTCGTACTTTCCGGGGCTACCGGCTTGATTTATGAAGTTCTTTGGGCACGCATGCTGGGCTTGGTATTTGGTGCAACTACGGTTGCGATTAGCACTGTCCTCGCTGCGTTCATGGGAGGTTTGGCCATCGGGAGCGCGCTAGCTGGAAAAATCGGCGCCAAAATCGCACGCCCCATTCGCGCTTACGGCATATTGGAAATTGGAATCGCGATTTACGCGCTCGCGGTTCCTTTCATCTTCGCTCTCGTTGACGACTTCTATTTTGTTCTTTGGAACAAGTTCAGTCCCAGCTTCTTTGTGTTTAGCCTCCTTCGGTTCTTTCTTTCCGGCCTGCTGCTACTCATTCCCACAACGTTGATGGGCGCTACCCTGCCCGTACTTTCGGCAGCATTGCTGCGCTCGCAAAAAACAACGACGACGTCTATCACAAAGTTTTACACGCGAAACCTCGTCGGCGCGATTTGTGGCACTATCGCTGCTGGATTTTTTCTGTTGCCGACACTAGGGGTTCGAAGAACTATCTACGTCGCCTCAGTCATCAATATCTGTATCGGAATCGCGGCAATAATTGCTGAGTGGAGATTCGGAACGTTAGCTGAGCCCAGCGGACCACGTGCAACCAACGAGTCAGTTCGATCAGACGAAGCATTTGAGATCGATCAGCCAAAGTTCTGGCTCTTTTGTGCTTTTGTTTCCGGTTTTGTGACTTTTAGCACGCAGGTGGCGTGGACTCGTGTGCTCACAATGATCGTTGGTTCGAGTACCTACGCCTTCAGCATCACCATTGCGCTATTTTTGCTCAGCCTCTCGCTGGGCGCATACGTCGTTGCCCGTCTGCCACTGAGGGTAAACCCGCGCCGGGTGCTGATGACATTTGAGCTAGTCACTGCGTTTAGCCTGGTGCTCAGTATTCTCGTCATCAACAAAATGCCGTCACTGCTGATAGCCATGGGTCTAAAACTCAACATCAGCACATGGCTCGGACTGCTCGCGTTGCAGCTCGCGTTAATCACGCTGCTTATTCCACTGCCGGCGTTTCTCATGGGAGCCACCATGCCGCTGGTGCTTCGCTGGGCCGATGGTCACGGCCAGAGATCGATTCAACTGGTCGGCTTGAGCTATGCCGTCAACACCGTCGGCGCCATTGCCGGCGCTTTGATTGCGGGCTTTGTGCTGATTCCAAAAACAAGCACTCGCTTCACGATTATGTTTGCGGTCACTCTTTGTCTGGTGGTTGCCGGTATGGCTTACGAGCCGAAGCCCGGGTCGCGCGATCGCGACGTGAGGAAAGCACTGGCCGCAGGCGCAACTATTAGCTTGATCCTCCTGGCGTTTCTCGTCTCTCCGCGCATGGATTTGGCGTATCTCTCAGTGGGCGCCTACGACAGTCTGGTGCGGGTGCTCGCAAAAACGCGCGGCGCAACGGCCGATAGCGCCAGCGAACGAAAGGAACGGGGAGAGCACAAGTTGTTGTTCTATGAGGAGGGTCCGACAGCCACAGTGACAGTGCGCAAGGATTGGGATGTGATCTCGATGGCAATTAACGGCCGGACCAACGCTTCGGATCGAGAAGACATGCCAAACCAGGTCATGTTAGGTCAATTGCCGCTCCTTCTGTCACCCCGTGCGAAAAGAGCTTTGATAGTCGGCTTTGCATCCGGTATCAGCGTGGGCTCGATGCTGCAATCGCCGATCGAATCGGTTGAATGCGTGGAACTGGAACCCGCGACAGTCGGCGCCTCACGTTTTTTCGAGCACGTAAATAATCGCCCGCTTAATGATCCGCGGTTGAATCTGATTATTGATGACGCGCGCAGTTACCTGCGGGTCACGTCGAATCGCTATGACGTGATCGTCAGCGAACCAAGCCACCCCTGGGTTCCCGGAGTCGCCAACTTATTTACGAAAGAATTCTTTGCGTTGGGCCGGGATAGGCTTAACGAGAATGGACTTTTCGTCCAGTGGGTGCAGATTTACCAGCTTTCGACTGACAGTTTGCGATCGGTGTTGGCCACTTTTCAGCATGTATTTCCCCACGTGCTGGTCTTTAGGGTCGAGGGGGTGAACAAGGGAAAAGACCTGCTTCTGGTAGGGAGTAAGAAGCCGAGGACGCTGGATCAGCTCTCACTGGGATTTAACGACGCGCGCATGTCTGCCGAGCTGGCGCGCGTAAATATAAAGAGCGAAGCCGATGTGAGAGCGTGGTTTGTGTGTGACGAATCGCGATTGGCACCTGCTGTTTCGGGCGCAATTATCAATACGGACGATAACATGCACATCGAAATGACGGCCCCTAAAGAGGCCTTTAGACCGTTGTTGCAATCGAATGCAGCTTGGGTTGAGTCGCTCGTCGGAAGGTGACCCGGTCAACACGAAATGTGAAGTTGCGGTTTGAAGTTAACTGAATTTGGCTGCTCGACAGGTTTCACGCGATTTACTCGCACGCGTAATCCCTGAATGAACTGCGTGTGGCTCAACGATAAACCGTCAAACCCTTTCGCATGGTGGGCGGAAACCAATGAAAGGCCGCGTGTAATTCTTCTTTGGTCGTCATATCTTTGCTCGTTATCCACAAATGAACCAGTTTTTCGCCACTCAGTCACTTCGTTTCTCAACTCCAACACAACCGCAGCAGACGAACGTACGCACGCCACCGAAGTAAATACAATCAGCGCGGTGGGAGTATTCTCAATCGCCCGACGAAACCGAAACCACCAGGACGAAATGATCCGGCGCACGGCTTTCGCCGGCACATCGCACAAATTGAGGACGACAAAGCCAAACCCTCCGGCATGAGTTATCAGATCCGCAGCTTTAAATGCGCGCTCAAGATTATTTTGACAGCGGACCCAAAGCAGCCGCTTGAAATCGATGCCGGCCTTTGCCGCGGATAAAAGATCGAATGTGTCATTGCAATCAATCAAAGCGCAGGTTTCTTCGCGGACAGTTGCTGCCGCAAGCGCCGAAAGCAACAGGCTGGTCCGGCCAGACGACGGCGCCCCGTGAATCTCTGTGATTGCTCCCCGCGGGAATCCGCCTAATGCGTTGTCGATTTCGACAACCTCGGTCGGCAGTGTCTCGGGCAGCACTCGTTCGAGACGTTCAAAAACATCTCCGAAACGATCGTGCAGCGACGATTCAATTTCTTTCCTGGTAACCGCGACTTTCATGTTTGCACCGACTGTAACTGCGTCGCAAAATAAACTTTTATGGCCAGGGACAAATCCGAAACCTCAGCCGCCGACTTTTTCCCGGAGCGAAAGAGCTTGAAAGCTTTCCGCGAAGCCGCTGCCAACTGCAAAGGCTGTGACCTTTGGGAACGCGGCACGCAAACTGTTTTCGGCGAGGGCGCGCGCCACGCCGCAGTCCTGTTCGTCGGCGAACAACCTGGAAACGAGGAAGACCTCACCGGCCAACCGTTTGTCGGCCCCGCCGGCCGCTTGTTCAACGACGCGTTAGCGGAAGCCGGCATCGATCGCCGCAAAACTTACGTCACCAATGTCGTCAAACATTTCAAATGGGAACCCCGCGGCAAGCGCCGCATTCACAAAAAACCGAATGCGCGCGAGATCTATGCGTGCCGCCCCTGGCTGGAAGCCGAAATCAATTTGGTTAAACCGAACGTAATCGTTTGTCTCGGCGCGACCGCATCTCAGGCACTGCTCGGACCCAAGTTCAAAGTCAGCAAGCAACGCGGCCAATTCATTGAATCAACACTGGCGCCTTACATCATGGCGACAGTTCATCCCTCTTCAATCCTACGCGCGCCTGACGATGAAACTCGTCACGTTGAGAAGCGACGATTCATTGATGATCTCAAGCGCGTCGCCGATGTTCTCTCAAAGACCAGGTGATTTTAGTACGCACGCCTCGGCGTGCAGCACGCGCGACTCGTGCGTACAGCAAGTGTTTTTATTGCTGATATTTTCGAATCACGCCTACCACGATTCCTTGAATCTGTAGTCGCTCAGGAGGCCGAACGATGATTGGTTTGTATCGCGGATTTGCAGCTTCAAGCCGCACGTGATTTTTACCACTATAAAATCGCTTGACGGTCGCGTCATTACCATCAATCAATGCCACCACAGTCTGGCCATTGTCAGCGGTTTGCTGCGACTGCAAGATAATGAAATCGTCTTCGCGAATCTGTTCGTCAATCATCGAATCGCCGCGCACACGTAAGGCGAACATGCGGCCCTTTTTCATCATGTCGCGCGGAATGCAAACCGTTTCCTGATTTAGTACTGCTTCTATCGGTGCGCCGGCGGCGACGATGCCCAGCAAAGGTATCTCGAAATTACTTTCGTCGGTTTCCTGCTTAACGAGTTCGATGCCGCGACTCACGTTTGGAATCCTGCGAATGAAGCCTTCGCGCTCGAGAATCGACAAGACGTTATGGACGCTCGCCAATGACGTCATTCCGAATTGCCGTCCGATTTCGACCATCGTGGGTGGCTCCTGATTCGCTTCAAAGTAGTTCGAGATGTAATCGAGTATTCGTCGCTGGCGTGCTGTGATCGGCATCGTGAGCCCTCCCGTCGCTTGAATGAACGCGAATATTGTCGAATATCGACGAACATTTGTCCAGCTATACCCCTCAGCTATTCCTATGCACAGATGTAAGTCTCGGGCTGCCCCGTCAGAAACTCGTTGACACTCCCACTGTTGAACGTTAAGATTGCCATTGCCAACGGTGTTTAGCATCCGCGGCATGGCATCTCTGCCCTAACCTGCGCCCTTCTCGGGTTCGGAAACTCACTAATTTCAACCAGTTACGTTAGCAGCCCCAGTTCAAAAGCATCAAAATGTCAGCCAAACTCGGCGAAATTCTCGTCCGTGAGAATCTGATCAGTCCCCAGCACCTACGTCAGGCCCTGGATTACCAGCGAGAGCATGGCGGACGGCTAGGCTTCAATCTTGTGAAGCTCGGACTGGTTTCAGACGACACCATCACGGCCATTCTGTCGCGACAATACGGCATCCCGTCCGTCAATCTCGAATTGTTCGACATTGACGACTCAGTCCTCAGACTGATTCCGCAGGAAGTCGCGCAAAAGTATTCCGTTCTGCCTTTGTCCCGCGTGGGTGCCACTCTCACCCTGGCCATGGTCGATCCGACCAATGTCTTCGCGATGGACGACATCAAGTTCATGACGGGTCTGAACGTTGAGCCGGTGGTTGTCGCTGAAGCAAGTGTGCAGCACGCAATCTCGAAGTATTACAGCACGACGCGTGAAATCGAGCTGGCCTCTGTAACGACCGAAGTGGCGCCGAATGGAAATGGCTTTTCGGATGCCGACCTGGTTTCTTTGGATACTCTCGACTTCGATCACAGCTCGATGGCGGAAGAAGTCGAAGTCTTCGAAGACAACGATGAGATCGACCTTTCGAGCCTGACTCGGATGAGCGAGGACGCGCCGGTCGTTCGTCTGGTGAACGTTCTGCTCGTCGATGCCCTGCGCCGCGGCGCGTCGGACATTCACGTTGAGCCTTACGAAAAAGAACTTCGCATACGCTTCCGCATCGACGGAGTGCTGTACGACGTGATGCATCCGCCTTTGAAGATGCGTGATGCCCTCATCTCGCGTATCAAGATCATGTCCAAGCTGGACATCTCGGAAAAGCGACTCCCGCAGGATGGCCGCATCAAGATTCGCGTAAAAGTCGAGTCGCGTTCGCGCGAACTCGATTTTCGCGTTTCGACGCTTCCTACATTGTTCGGCGAAAAAGTCGTGCTTCGCTTGCTCGATAAAGAGAAGCTGATGCTCGACATGACGAACCTCGGGTTTGAGCCGGAATCGCTCGTCAAATTCCAGCGAAACATTTCAAAGCCGTATGGCATGGTGCTGGTGACCGGGCCAACGGGAAGCGGAAAAACAAACACTCTGTATTCGGCTCTGCAATCACTGAACAAGGTCGATACGAACATCATGACGGCGGAAGACCCCGTCGAGTTCAATCTGCCAGGCATTAACCAGGTGCAGATGAAAGAGCAGATCGGGCTCAACTTCGCCGCTGCGCTTCGTTCGTTCCTGCGGCAAGATCCAAACATCATCCTCGTCGGCGAAATCCGTGACTTTGAGACGGCCGAGATCGCAATCAAGGCCGCGCTCACCGGCCATTTGGTGCTCTCAACGCTTCACACCAACGATGCCCCCTCAACTATCTCCCGCCTCATGAACATGGGTATCGAACCGTTCCTCGTCGCCACCAGCGTCAATCTTATCCAGGCGCAGCGACTCATTCGCAGAATCTGCAAAGACTGCAAGAAAGAACATCCCACACCGGTTGAAGCTCTCGTGGAAATCGGCTTCTCTCCTGAAGAAGCGAAAACCGTCAAGACGTACAAGGGCCGCGGTTGCTCGACTTGTAACGAAACCGGGTACAAAGGCCGCATTGGTTTGTACGAAGTAATGGAGATTACCGACGAGATCAGAGAGCTGATTTTGATCGGGGCTTCCGCGCTTGAATTGCGCAAGAAATCGATTGAGGACGGAATGATTACGCTTCGTGAATCCGGCCTTCAAAAAATCAAGAGTGGTGTTACCACGGTTGAAGAGGTTGTACGCGAGACCGTGGCGTGAAAGGAGTAGGCACATGTTACGTCGCATAGCAATTGGTTTGTGTCTGTTGGCAACGCTGGTTGTGATGATCCCTTTGGTCAGCTCAACCGCGCATAATCTTCGCGCTCAGTTTTCCTCTGCGTCACAACGACGACGGCATTCACGCGCGTGGTGGCGCCGCCATAGAGCAATGCTGCGGCGCCGTCAGGCGATGCTGGCCCGGCGTCGCGCGATGCGCGCGGTGATGCTGGCCCGCCGAACTGGAATTGCACCAACCGAGCCTAAGGTCGCAGGAAACCACGCGACTATTCCCACGACAGTGACGCTGCTGCCGACCGCGCCCGCGATGACCAACCATTCCGCGCTGCCGAATGGGTGGGCGCGTATAGCTTCGACCGGTTCGGGGTCGAGTTTCCGAATCGATCCAGCCGCTGGGTCTGAGGCGAGCGCAACATTAACTCTGGTCGCACCGACAACGGGCCGTCAGCCCTTTGGCCGCGAGCAAAAGAAAATGGTTGGTGGGGCCTCGTACACCGAACTCAGACGAAGTGTCATCGACCGAATGGTCAGTGCCGGCGGCTGGGTCGTGAACGATCGTCAGCGCGAGATTTCAGGGCGTCGTGTGTTTGAGGTAATCGCGCAGACACCTTCGTCCGAGGGAAAACCCGACCAGGTTTGGAACTTTTACTTTGCAGAAATTGACGGCAAGGTTTACGCGCTGACGACGCGCACAGCCGGTAACAGTGACAGGGTCGCCGCAGACGCTGAGAAGTTCATCAGCGCCTTCTCGCCGGCCGAACTTCAAGCCAAAAAGAAATAGGCGAATTCTTCGAAAGGAAGACAAACCCCATGGAAAATCCTCCGCAAATCTCGCTCTCTGAGCTGTTGCGCAAACTGTCTGAACTGGGCGGTTCGGACCTGCACGTCACAACTGGCACACCGCCATTGGTGCGCGTTCACGGAACCATCCGCCCCCTGGACGGCTACCGGCCGCTGACCTCGTCCGAGACGAAACAGCTCGCTTACTCAGTCCTTACCGATGCGCAGAAGCACCGGTTCGAAGAGAACCTCGAGCTGGACTTTAGCTTTGGCGTCAAAGGCCTCTCGCGTTTCCGCGCGAATTTGTTCAATCAGCGAGGTGCCGTGGGCGCTGTCTTCCGTGCCATTCCCTACGAGATTAAATCGTTTGAGGACCTCGGGCTACCGCCGGTCGTCAAGGATCTCTGCAAGAAGCCGCGCGGTTTGATCCTGGTGACAGGACCAACCGGGTCCGGCAAATCGACGACGCTCGCGGCGATGATCGACAAGATCAATCGCGAACGTCACGAGCACATTCTCACCATCGAAGATCCGATCGAGTTTCTCCACAACCACAAGGGTTGCATCGTCAACCAGCGCGAGGTCAATGCCGACACAAAGGGTTTTCCCGAAGCGCTGCGTACCGCGTTGCGTCAGGATCCTGACGTGGTGCTGGTCGGTGAAATGCGCGATCTCGAGACGATTGAATCGGCATTGAGAATTGCGGAAACGGGTCACTTAACATTTGCCACCCTGCATACGAATTCCGCGGCCTCGACGATCAACCGCATCATTGACGTGTTTCCGGCAATGCAGCAGGCGCAGGTTCGGGCCCAGCTTTCGCTAACGCTCGAAGGCATCCTTTGCCAGTCGCTCCTGCCGCGGGCCGATAGCACCGGCCGGGCGATGGCGATGGAAATTCTGATTCCCAACTCGGCAATCAGAAACCTGATTCGCGAAGATAAGGTCCACCAGATCTATTCGATGATGCAGACAGGTCAGGACATTCACGGGATGCAGACCTTCAACCAAAGCCTCGCCACTCTGTTTCATAAACGCTCCATCTCGAAGGACATGGCCTTCCAGGCCTCATCGAACTCGAACGAACTTCGGGACCTGATCGACCGAGGTGCGGGACTGAACACTGGCAATGGCTCAATGAGGCCACCCGTCCCCGCGGGCTACAACGCCCAGCGTCCCGCCGCACGGCGATAGGAATAACGACCATTCAGAACGGAGCATTAGGAAATGCCAACTTACGTTTTTAAAGGCCAAAACCGGCTGAACGAGATTGTTTCGGGCGAGCGCGTGGCGGACAACCGCGAGGCGCTGCGCCAGGCGCTGCGACGCGAGCAAATCACGCTCATGTCCGTGAAAGAAAAGGGCCGCGAGATCGGCATTCCCAAACTGGCCGGCAGGAAGAGCGTGAAGTCGAGAGATCTCGCCATCTTTACGCGGCAATTCTCCGTGATGATTGACGCGGGTCTGCCGCTCGTTCAGTGTCTCGACATTCTGTCTCAACAGCAGCAGAACAAATATTTTCAGCAGGTGTTGGCCCAGGTCCGCCAGGACGTCGAGGAAGGTTCGACATTGGCTGCCGCAATGAATCGTCATCCGAAAGTGTTCGATCAACTCTACTCGAACATGGTCGAAGCCGGCGAGACGGGCGGTATTCTGGACCTAATTCTTCAGCGCCTTTCGACCTTCATCGAAAAGATCGTGAAGTTAAAGCGCGACGTCGTTTCGGCGCTTATCTATCCGGTCGCCGTGATTCTGCTGGCAATCGTCGCCATCGCCGTCATCATGGTCGTGGTAATTCCGCAATTCCAAAATATCTTCCTCGGCTTGTTAGGCCCGGGAGAGCCCCTGCCGCTGCCCACGCGAATCGTAGTTGGTCTCAGTAACTTCCTCGCGGGTTGGGGCGGATTGTGCATCCTCGCCGGAATAATCGCGACGGTGGTTGGATTGAAGCTCTACTACAAGACGCCGAAGGGACGGAAGATTATCGACACCATTCTCTTGAAAGTTCCGATTCTGGGGCCAATCTTTCTGAAGATTGCGATTGCTCGCTTTTCGCGCACGCTGTCGACTCTCCTTTCGTCCGGTGTTCCAATTTTGCAATCGCTCGACATTACCGCACGCACGGCGGGAAACGTCGTCGTTGAAAACGCTATCGTTCAAATCCGCGACGGTGTAGAACAGGGAAAGAGCTTTGTTGAGCCGTTGCGCGCGTCAGAGCTATTTCCGCACATGGTTGCTCAGATGGTGGGCATCGGCGAACAAACCGGCGCGCTGGATTCAATGCTGGGGAAGATTGCTGATTTCTACGAGCAGGAAGTGGATACCGCGATTGCGAACCTGTTGACCTTGATGGAACCGGCGTTGATTGGGTTTCTCGGCGTGACCATCGGGGGTATCGTCATCGCGATGTACATGCCGATGTTCTCGCTGATTGGTAAGCTGTCATCGGGCCACTAAAGGTGAGCAGTGGCGTTTGTGTAGCCGAATTAAAGTCGGAAAATCCGAATTAAAGTCGGAAAATGGGAATTAAAGTAGGAAAATGAAACAACCGGTTTGAACCCGGATGTTTTGCAAGCGGCGCAGGTTGAAGTCCAACTTGCGCCGTTCGTCTTTGATGTATGGCATTGATTTGTAACCTGAGACTTCCGGGTTTTTGGGTTGACAGATATTCCTTGGGCACCATGTGTGATCGCGCCGAATAAAGTTATTACATAGCTAACAGAGTCCTTACCTAAACAATGAAGTCCTTACGCGATAGCTTGGCGTCCTGCAGACGCCCGCTTCGGTCTCTTCTCCATTACGGTTTAGCTTGGAACAACCACGATCTAAACAAGAGAGTCACAAGGGTCTCCAATCACCGAGTTGAATAAAACTGGCCCAATAGTACGGATGGTTACGATTTGTAGTCTTCAACATACTCGCCTGGGCGTTCCGCAGCGCTTCACTTCTCCCTTCGCCATTTTGCAATCGTCCATAGAAGTCAATCATCAAATCCCGCGTAGCCAAATCGTCAACCTGCCAAAGGGTTGTTATCTGACTCTCGGCGCCAGCGATAACAAGTGCACGGCGCAAACCATAAACACCCTCACCTACTTTTACGTCGCCCACGCCCGTCTCACAAGCTGAAAGTGCAACGAGTTTTGTTCCCCACAAATCCAAGCCTGCTGCCTCGAGTGCAGTGAGAATTCCATTGTCGGAAGGTGCGCCTTGGCGATTATTGGCTCCTGCCAGTGCCAAGCCAGATCGCAAGAGGGGATTTGCTAAGCGTCGTTCGACCCGCGAATTCCTGTAGACACCATCTAAGCCTAATTGCCGAGTCATGCTGGGAGCCAGCTTTGGCGTTTGCTCTTGGTCCGGCAAGAAGAATCCGTGTGTGGCTATGTGCAGAATTGCAGGTGCAGTCGCCTTTGTTAAATTAGTTTTAGATGCTTCTTCACCAGTCCATACGTTGGCAGCTGGTAAGAGCCCACCAATATTACGAACCTCATCAGCGGTCCCGGGTAGTCGTGTAAACCTGACTGTCGAGAGAACGAAGAGTTGATCTCTCTGTGAGCTAGGCGACGCCGGGAAAACTGCGTCATATTGCGCATCTCCTATCAGAATAGGTGTCCCACGATCAGGTATTTCCATCCCCATTCGCACGAGATCACGACCGCTTGTCAGGTAGGTGAACGAATACCTCTCAATTAGATATTGGTTGTGTTCATCAACTAACGCTCCAAAAGGAATGAGATTCAATTCCGAGTCGGGCGACAAAAGAACTCTTGAAGCTCCAGCTATAAGACTGGAAGCGGGTCCTATTAGCTTTTCGTAAAGCTTTCGGCCCAGCTCTCTCGTGTTGGTGCTCTTTCGATCTCGAAGCGCTATTCTGAACTCCCTTGCAAGATCGTCGATTGTCTTTGCCTCGCCGAGATCAACCCATTTTAGGGAACCATTGTGTCGAAGAGCATAAGCAGCATACTTCGCCTCGCCCCACATCTCACTATTCATTTTGTACTTTGGATTAAACGGTTGATAGGAAACTATCTCAATGAGTACCGCGTCACTAGGAATTGCACTTTGCACTTCCTCAAGTGTTATGGGCTTAATCCCGGCACTGAATTCAGCACTTCGGGTGCTTATTGTTGCCTCCAGGCGATCGGCTTCTGCTTGAGCTTTGTCTAGCTCAATTTCGTATTGGTCTGGAGGTACACTGCCAGGACCATTCAGAGCCAACGCTGCCAATCGAGAGCGGGCGATTGTTAACTCGTCAAGAAGCTGGCCGTCTTTGGGATTGATATGTTGGCGGAGTCTTTGGATTGTGTCGCTCACCGCATCAAGAACACGACCCTTTCGCCGTAACAAAGTAGTTAAGGCTAGGCGAGCAGCTTGTTCGCTTTCGCGGGCAAACTGCACGTGCAGTGTAACGGCACCCTTGGTTTCGAAAGCAATCGAATCCATTGCCATGTAAGCGTTTTTCTGATTCTCCGTGCCGGTCGAACTAGTAAGGACGCTGTTAATCGTCCGTTCACTAATTTCAGTGCCCCTTGTGAGGGCTTGGATCGCTCGTGGAACATCACCCTTCGCACCGTAGAAGTACGTAATGCTCAACAGAGTTTCAGCGAGACTTGGGTGTAAACTACCTTTTACTCTTTCTTCAATTTGCAGCGTACGTTCGAATAACGGTTCTGCCTTCGCAAAGGAACCTTGGGCCGTATAGAGCAAGGCTAGGTGATGAAGGTCTACCGCAACGGAAGTGTCCTCTGGACCGAACGCCTTTTCGTCAATGGCGAGTGCTCGCTTGTAATACGACTCTGCTTTATCAAAGTTACCGATTGCGCGATAGGTAAGCCCAAGCAAGTCAAGTGAAACGCCAACGTCAGGGTGCTCTGGTCCGCTCACTTCCTCCGCAATCGAGAGTGACCGCTTCACCAGTGGCTCCGCTTTAACGTATTCGTCACCGTCAAGGAGTAGACTTCCGAGACTGTTTAGTGAAAAACCCACGTACCGGTGTCGTGGTCCAAGAGTGTTTTCATTTATCGACAACGCTCGCTCATAAAGTTCCCTGGCGTTTTCATAGTTGCCAATTGAGCGATAGATGTTGGCAAGATTATTAAGTGAAGGAACAACTTGGATGTTCTCAGCTCCGAAACGCTCTTGCCGGATTTCAAGAGAGCGGCGAAAGAGTGGTTCAGCTTTTCCATATTCTCCCTCGGCGACATATAACCAGCCCAGACTATCAAGTGGAAATGTCACGTCTGGGTGTTGCGGGCCCAGAGCCTTCTCGCGGATTGCCAAAGCACGCCGATAGAACGACTCTGCCTGTTGATACTCTCCTCGCGCCAAAGATACTTCACCAAGTCCCATCAGAGCCGATACTGATTCGAGGTGGTCACTGTTAATGACCTTTTCTGTGATGGCAAGAGAGCTATTGTATAGAGACTCGGCGCGCGAAAAATCCTTCGTCCTCTGATACAGAGCCGCCAATCCGTTGAGATGGATGGCGTAGATAGGACTATCTTCGCCCAGAGCTTTCTCGGAAACATCAACTGCTCGCTTGAAGAATGGCTCAGCTTTATCGAATTCGCTCTTTTGTAGGTGTAGCCATCCGAGTTGGCCGGCCGTGTAGGCGAGATTCTGTTCTGACCCTTCCGTCTGTTCGAATATCTTCAGCGACCGCAAGTAGATTGGTTCGGACTTGTCATATTCAAGCTTCCGGTCGTACATGCCGGCGAGGTTATTCAGTTCGCATGCCGTATAAGGATGATTCGGGCCATGAGTTTGTTCAGTAAGGCTCAGCGTACGCTTGTAAGCGACCTCAGCTTTTTCATAGTTACCGCCCGCTTCATGTGTCTTGGAGAGCTGCAACCAGCGCATTGCGAGATCAGGATATGTAGACCTTCCTGCTCTTTCCGATTGTTCAATTGCTTGCAGGACCAGCGCAATAGCCAGGTCAAACTTACCTTGGTCTGAACAGACTGTTGAAAGGTATCCGAAAGCTGCCTCAAGGTGGCTTTGCGCCTCCAAGCTAGTTGAGCTTTGGAGAATGCGTTTCAAACGGGCAATTTCCTGTACGGCGAGCTCGTACTTTCGCTGCTTGATAAGGATTTGAGACAACGTGAACAAGAATCTTGCCACGTCGTCGTGCTCCGGACCCAGAATTCTTTCTCCTGAAACAATGGCGCCCCGAATAAGGCTTTCAGCCAACTCGAAATTCTCTTGGGCGAGAAAGATATGTGAGAGGCGATTCCGTGCGGCGATGGCGCCTTCATAGTCTTGTCCCCCTAGCTTCTCCCAGAGTGCCAGAGCCTTTTCGTATAGAGGTTTCGCCTTTTCGTTAGCTTTTTCCTTGTAGTACAAATCCGCCAAGCCCTGCGACGCCGCCGCAAGCATGCCTTCGTCAGCTGTGTTTTCGGCGAAAAGTATCGACTGCTTATACAAATCCTCTGCTCGAGACCGCTCGCCCTTCCCCGCGTACACAATCGCGAGTTGATAGAAGCAGGAAGTGAGTGCTTTGTCCTGTGCTCCGGAGAGTTCTCGAGTTATTACTAAGGCCTGTTCGGCAAGTGGCAATGCATCATCGTACTTCTCTTTTTGAGCGAGTTCGTATGACTGGCTAAGGAGGGACCGAATTGACTCAAGTTTTTGCCCGTGCTGATCATTACTGGAAGAAGGGGTCTGAGTAGACACGCACACCATGATACCGACAACTAGGTTTACAACAATAGTGATGAGTCAAATGCGCTAACAGACTTCACTTGCGTACTCTGTCGCCCGGCATCACTCCACTTTAGTTGATTTTCAAGTGCGCGTTGAATAGTATGCGGCTGCGCCCGCCTCCCCGGTGGGTGAATTGGTTGCGTGGGGTGAGGACACGTGGCCTTAAGGGGCGGGGCTTGTGGGAGGGCCTCGCCCGTTTTCTTTATGATTCATGGAGATTCTGAGACGGATGCTGCTTCTTCCGAGTTCCTGAAGAGTAATGTGTGGTGCCCAGTCGCTGAAATTCAGTGGGACTTCCATCTCAACGACTTCCGGAATCGAATGAGACTCGCAACTAAGATCTGGAAGCGTAATGATCCTGTATCTACGTATCTGTGGGATGGGTTTAGCGATGATACGAAGAATCTCTTTGAAGAATTAGATGGACCATTGGCCGGTCTCGTTCAAAACCCACTCATAGAGGCATTACGTAATGAATTAAACCGGGTTTTAGGACGAACAGATTTGTATGACGCCAAACGGTTCGAGAATATTCATCTGCGTGACGAGGTAGCACCGCTACTGACTCGACAGCTGAGTTCGGAAGAGACATTGCTCCTTAATCGGATGTTGCTGGAATCTGCCTATCCGGATGACATTGTTAGAAGTGGAAAGATTGAGGGATTAGCCGCTGAAATTGTTCATTTCTTTTGGGCCGCTTTCAGCTTTGACGAAAAGGGCGATAATCCTAAACCAAAAACGCTTTACGACTTTCTAACCGCATGCGAGCACTTTCACCATGAACAATATCCGGATCTCGGCTTAGAGGTGCGACGCTTTTGTCACAACCTGATCGCGGAAGGCCTCTTGTTCTCCGTTGGTTTTGATCCAAATCAAAGGTTTCCTTACAACGAGCAATTCTTATCGTACTTCTTTAGTAGAGAGCTAGCTGTTTACGGCTCCTACGAATTTGTGGCGTTTGGTTTTCCGAAAATCCGAGACCACTTTTCAAATTCGGTCGTCAAGGTGAAGCTCAGCGGAGGTGGCGTTGGAACTGGCTTCTTGATCGACGATCGCCGGATTATTACTGCGCAACATTGTGTTCCTTTAGGTGAGTCGCTGGAGATCGCGGGCTGTGATACAACGTCGGCAAGTTTAAAGAGGATCTTGACCTTCGGGAGTCAGACGGCCGGGACGCCTACAATCTCGGCAAGGTTAAAGAGGATTTTTCGCTTGGGGAATCAGACGGTGGGGACGCCCACTAGAGGAAAAGTTGACATTGCGGTTCTGGAATTTTATTCAGATCCATTCCCGAATACTCCTAAATTTAAGCTGTGGGCCGACGCGCCACTGGAGGACGTCCTTACTATGGGTTATCCACCGCTGAGGGGCTTCAAGTCAGGACTGATTGCTAGCAAAGGAGAAATCATCAGCAAGGAAGTGTCAAAAAGCCGAGACGAGCAGATGATCATCTTCGGCGCTACTATCAAAGGTGGAAACAGTGGGGGGCCAATCATTAACCGTCTCGGAAAAGTGGTAGGGATCGTGACCCACTTGCTGCCTGTTTCGGAAAGCGATATTCAAAAACTCGGTTATGGAATCGCTTTCCCGGCCCAGCGAATATTGGATTTGGTTAATCTCGCGCTGGGTAAGGAGAGTGATAAGGACACCGCCTTCGCTATTGAGTTTGTTAAGGACGGAAACGCCGTTAGAATACTAACCTAATCTGAAAAGTAGCTGTTTCCCGACGGCTGTCCACAACACCTCGCGATTATGTATACAACA
>DATEPF010000259.1:0-6720 GCA_035273325.1 Pyrinomonadaceae bacterium
AACGGCACCACGCTATTTACGAACAGTAGCAGCTTTGAAAACTGGGGGCTGGTCATTTAGGGAAGCGATTTGTCATTGGTCATTTCACATTTATCATTTGTCATTGCTCTTCAATACTGGATGTTTGCTGTTGCGATTGAACATCCTCCAGGCTGAGGCATTTAACCCGACCAGCAATGACAAATGACAAATGTGAAATGACCAATGACAATTGTTTTTCTCCTTTGGACGTCACTCAGAAGTCCCGGCGTAAGTCCATGCCCCCATAAAGGTGTGCCACCTGCTCCGCGTATCCATTGAAAAGCATCGTCGGGCGCGAAGAAAAAATTGATTCTCCAATCCGATGCTCCCGCGCCTGGCTCCAACGCGGATGATCAACATCAGGATTCACATTTGAATAGAATCCGTATTCGCGCGGCGCCTGCTGATTCCACGTCGCCGGCGGCTGCTCCGCAACCAGGCTGATCCTCACAATCGACTTGATGCTCTTGAATCCATACTTCCACGGCACCACCAGTCGAACTGGAGCACCGTTCTGTGGGGGCAGAGTCTCGCCGTAGAGACCCGTAGCCAGGATAGTGAGGGGATGCATCGCCTCATCGAGGCGCAAGCCTTCTACGTACGGCCAGCGCAGTACCCCGGTAAACTGGTTGGGCATTCGTTGGGGATCGTGCAGAGTCTGAAAAGCCACGTACTTCGCCTGCGCCGTGGGCTCAACCTTTTCCAGAAGTTTTGCCAACGGAAATCCAATCCAGGGGATGACCATCGACCACGCCTCTACACATCTCAACCTGTACACGCGCTCTTCCTGGGGAAAACCTCTGATTTGATCGAGATCGAATGTAGTGGGTTTGTTTACGAGACCATCCACCACAACCATCCAGGGACGTGTGGTAAATTGCCGGGCTTCAATAGCCACTGACCGCTTATTGGTGGAAAACTCGTAAAAGTTGTTGTAATTGGTAATGTCTTCGATGGCGGTAAGTGGTTCGTTTACTTTAAACCCCTGACGGACGGATTCCTCGCTGTCCTGCGGGGTAACATCTGAAATAGTTTCGCTCGGCGAATCTGCGGTAGCGGGCGAATTCAACTTTCGATAAACGAGCGCCGTAGTTGCCGTCGTAGCTGCAAGAGCGGCCGTACGCATGAACAGTCGACGGTTCAGATACACCTTTTTAGGTGTGATCTCACTTGATTTGATCTCGTCTGGCCGCTTAATCAGCATTGTTGTTTCCGTATTGTAGTCTTTCGCGCTCTCATGTTCACGAGACTGCACACCTTCGTGTTATTTCGTCTATTCGTGTAATTCGTGGAACGCTTAAAACTGATCCACGAAACACACGAAATAACACGAAGTATTTATCAGTTCATCTTCCAAAGGAACCTTCTTCGATGGCTGGATATTCAGGAACACCTTTAGCTAAGAAACTAGGAATCAAAGAAGACGCACGCGTGCGTCTGGTGAATGCACCGGACGGTTTTGAAAAGGAACTTGGCGAGCTGCCGCCCGGAGTTGATCTGTCACCACGCGGTAGCAAGCCGTTTAACCTTGTTCTGCTTTTTGTAAAATCCGAGTCGGCGTTAAAAAAAGAGTTTTCCAGGTACGCACAGAAAATCACTCGCGATGGAATGATTTGGGTGGCGTGGCCGAAGAAGAGTTCCGGGATGGCAACCGATCTATTGTTCGACAATGTTCAAAAGACCGGGCTGAAAGCAGGTTTGGTTGATGTGAAGATTTGCGCGGTGAATGAAATCTGGTCAGGCCTGAAATTTGTTTATCGTCTCAAAGATCGTTGATCAAAACGGATCACTAAAACGGTGGCGACAGTTTCAATTGACCACAAGTTTTTGGACTAGTTATTGTGGGACCATGCTAATCACATCGACGGTATAGCGTGATACAGACGGCGAACGCTTTGTAAAATAAAAAGGGGTGGACGATTTCCTTAACAATTTTTCATTCCTGTAACCGCGCCGAAGTGAATTGATCGAAGAACCCGGTGATTGAGAATCTGCTTTATGTGATCAAATATCTTCTCCGATTAGAGTTGTTTGCGTTCTGAATTTCGATGATTCATCGCGAAAGTTTTACAAACTTTTTCGTACCGATTAGATGGACCATCGTGGTTCCAAAAAGCAGTTGCAAAAACTTTTTCGATCTCTATAATGCGACTCCCCTCGCTGGAAGCGATGACTGAAAGTTGAAGCGTTGAGTCGGATCCTGGTGTTGAATCCGTTCGTAGGTTACCCGCTCTTATAAATATTTTTGGCCCCGCTGACCTGCAACGTGATTCCAGTCAGGATGTAAGTTGAGTCCCTTCGGATAGCCGAAGAAGCTCGAGCAATCTCAGGCGATCGCCCGAACCGTCGGGTATCTTCGCTGCATCATCAACGCCAAATCGATAGTCAGGAAAGTAACCTTCAGATCCGAAGTGTGGTCGGAGTGTTTCTTCCAGCAGAAATCCCTGGTTATCGGAGTCGTATAAAGATGGAAGAAATTGTTCTTGCTGCTAAAAACTGCCCTATTTGTACACAGGATTTACCTCTCTCAGAATTCGGTGTTTGCAGAGCTCGGAAAGACGGCCGCAATCTTTACTGCAAGAGTTGTATCCGCAAGAAGGTGACTGAGAGCCGGCGCGCGCTGAAAGAATATCGTTCAGCTCGCAAGCGTTACGTAAGCCAACCAATGGGTGATGGAAGCGGCTCTTCCGACGCCAATTATCCGCGTATCCTCAGCAAACTTTCTCCGGTCGAACGTGTTCGCGAAGCAATTCGCAAAGGCGCGAAGACACAAAAGGAGATAGCGCAGGAAACCAGACTCGGTAAAGATGAAATCGGGGATGCTATTGCTAACCTGCTGTTATGGACGCGAGAGATCCGGACCGAAATGGTGGACAACACCCGCGTGTATTCGCTAAACGAGTCGGCCGCGACCGTTTTACGTGAAGAGACGCCAACGGTGCCAAAACGCAAGCGCGACGTTCCCAGCTCATTTAGCGCCCTGCAGGGATTAATGCCCGGCAGGAATCCGGAAGGCGAACCGGCAAAGATCGGCGGTTGGGTGGCAGCCTAAACGCCGTGGCGGCGCACTAGTCGGGAAGTGCTCAAAATGCCTCGAGCACTTCCCGGGCGTGTTCTTCAGGTTTGACCTTTTCAAACACTTTTTTCACTTTGCCCTTTTCATCGATCAGAAACGTCATTCGCTTGACGCCCATATAAGTGCGTCCCATAAACTTCTTCTCGCCATAAACACCATAAGCGTCGGCGATTGAGTGATCGGTATCGGCCAGCAGTGTGAAAGGAAGTTTGTATTTAGCGGTAAACTTCTGGTGAGAAGCCTCACTGTCTGTCGAAACACCAATCACTTCTATTCCCCGTTTTCTGAATTCGGAAAACGCATCGCGGAATGAACAAGCTTCTTTGGTACATCCAGGCGTATCATCCTTGGGATAGAAGTACAGCACGACCTTTTTGCCTCGCAGGTCCTTAAGCCTTATTGTGTCGCCCTCGGTGTTGGTGGCGGTGAACGCAGGCGCGGTAGTCCCTTCTTTAATCATGATCCAACTCCAGTGTTTGTTGTGATAACGGAGCGCATTCTAAGTCGCCAGTACTCACTCGCCAAATCTTGCAGGAGCAACTGATGAAAAAACGAAGCACTGGAAGTTATTGGTTGGTGAAGCAGGAACCTGAAACGTATTCCTGGGACGATTTCGTGAAAGACGGTGAAACTGACTGGACGGGGGTCCGCAATTATCAGGCCCGCAACAACCTCCGCGCGATGAAGGCTGGTGACCGTGTGCTTTTTTATCACTCCGGAAAAGACAAAGCTGTGGTTGGCGTTGCTGAGGTGTCGAAGGCCGGCTATGCGGATCCCACAGCCGACGACAAACAGTGGGTGGCAGTAGATTTGAAACCGGTGAAGAGACTCAAAAACCCCGTCCCGCTCGCTGCAATTCGTTATGACAAGCGTTTAAGCGAGCTGCCTTTGATTCGGCAGTCGCAGCTTTCCGTAATGCCCCTCACTAAGGACGAGTTTGAAACGATCGTGGCTACGGGCGATGGCAAAACCCGCAAGAAATCGTGAGCAAGATTCTTCTTGTTCGTGTTGTTTCGTGTAATTCGTGGATAGTATTGGGATACGCAGAAGCGATTCACGAATTACACGAAAAAAGCGCGACCAAATTTCACTAAGCAAATAGCTTAGGTTCGCGATCGACAGGCTTAGCTGAGTTCGCTAAATCCGGATACTTCTCAAATAGCGGCGCTGGCGCATCGACCATCTCTTCCTGCAGCGTAGCTTTTATCTCGAGCGCATTCACGACAGCCTGCCCGCGGAAGTGATTGTTTGTAATCACATAAGATTCCCTGGTCTTCTCCGCAATTTCCTTAATCCGAGTGATCCAAGGTTCCAATTCCTCGAGACTGTAACGGTAGTTGTAACGATCATCGCGTGGTGCTTTTTCACGAAACCAATCCTGATAATTACGCCCATGCAATCTGATGTAACCGACCGCTGAGGTAACTTCAGCTGACGGTTTGATCGACCTGCTGAATAACGGCTGATCGATGTTGCAGATTCCTACGCCGACCTCTTCCAGCCATTCGTAGATGTGCGGATGATTCCAGGACGAGTGACGGACTTCCAGCACTAAAGGATAGTCTCGGAAGCGTGTCAATAAATTGGACAGGTAGACGCGGTCCTCGTCGGTGTTCTTGAACGACCATGGAAACTGCACGAGCACGGCGCCAAGTTTTTCGGCATTGGCAAGGATGTCCATTCCTTCGCGCACCGCTGTCTCGTCTTCTCCGGTAGCTTTACCCCGCTCGTGTGTAAAGACGCGATGGAGTTTCGCGGTAAAGAGAAAGTCTTTGGCGCCGGTAACGCGTCTAATCCATGAAGACGCAGTTGTTTTGGTGAATGGGCGATAGAAACTGCTGTTGATCTCTATTGTGTCGAAATACCGGGAGAGGTATTCAAGCGGATCGAACTTCGGGCCCGGTTTCTGCGGATAGACGACTCCTTCCCAGTCTTTGTAAGACCAGCCGGCGGGGCCGATGCGGATTTTGTTGGCATATCTCAAATTTCAAATCTCAAATTTCAAATCTCCAATCTGAGATCTGAGATCTCAAAATCTGAGATCTACGGTCTTGGAGGTTGATATAACTCCGGCACCTTCATAATCACAGCATCCGGCACCGGTTTCAATTTCAACTGTTCAACCAGAAACGCAATGCGGTCGCGCCGCGCCTCTGTATTCAACGCGTGCGTCGTCTCATAAATCTTGAGACGCCTGGGAGCGCTCACGATTTTTTCATACTGACGGACGAGGTCAGGTTTCAGGAAATCTTCCTGTGTCGCAAACTGCATAAACACAAACGCCGGCGCGGCGTTTGCGATGTATTTGCCCTGATCAAACCAGAAATACTTCTTCACAAAACCGTCAAACTTCT
This sequence comes from Pyrinomonadaceae bacterium, assembly GCA_035273325.1. Lineage (GTDB taxonomy): Bacteria > Acidobacteriota > Blastocatellia > Pyrinomonadales > Pyrinomonadaceae > PSRF01. Next base: position 5,452 of record DATEPF010000259.1, read on the forward strand.
CCGGCCCAACCTGTTCGCGAAACTTCTGCAACTCCGGAGTTTTCAGGTCAACTTCATCTGCCAAAGGACCGGCCATCAGCACATATGCTTTAGCCCGCCGGTCAACTCCGCTCAAAAATGCACCGACAGCGGCGTTGTAACTGTGCCCAACAAACGCGATGCGCTTCGGGTCAACATCATTGCGAGCGACCAACAAATCAATTCCTCGCCGCATGTCTGTCACGGCTTGCACCATGTCTGTAACCTGCTGTTCGTTCAAGAGCGTCGTATTAGGCACGTAACCGGGACGGGCAATCGGACCGTCAGTTAACAATGACACGACTCCAGCCGGGGCGATAGCAACCGCTTCGTCGAGGAACTCTTTTCGATTGCGCATCGGAGAATTAGTCCAGTACCAGTGTCCCCAGATCACCGCTGCAAATGGCCCCTTCCCCTTTGGCACAACCAGATACGCGGGGACGACGCCACCTTTCGGACTCACGTAAGTGATGTCATGAATGGTCGCGTCGCCACGCTTCTCGACGCCAAGCTCCTTGATACCCAGCGGCGCATTTTTGTCGTAGTCCCAATGAGCGAGCATTTCGGGTGTCTGGGCGTTCGCTATAAGGCTAATTGACCAAACGATCACAACAACCAAAGCGAGGTTGACAAGTTGTTTGATTTTCATAGGTGTCTCCGCGATGAAGTCAGTACCACCTGCGGTAGCGGGTGGGTGCGTCTTTCAGGTTTTGAGATGACAAATAAGAAATTTGAAATGATATATGGAAAATCCTGTTTTGCTTTCCAGACCTAAAAACCGACCCGTACCAAAGGTGGTACTGACCTCATTTCATTGCTATAAAGATGTCGTTCTTGCCATTCACGTTGTTTAAAGGAGGAGCGATGCGTCTCACTGAGATGGTTTCGTGCTCTGGTTGAGCGGCTAAGCTGTCACCGAGCTTACTCGCTCAGGTGCTGAGCGGGCTACCAACACAGCCCAGGAATTCAAACGTTTTAGTTGGTTTTGACACAGCCGACGACGCCGGAGTGTATCTACTGCGCGACGATCTCGCGATTGTGCAAACCGTCGACTTCTTCACACCCATAGTTGATGATCCATACGATTACGGACGCATCGCCGCGCTCAACTCGATCAACGACGTTTGGGCGATGGCGGGAACGCCTTTGACCGCCCTCGCCATCACGTGTTTTCCGAAGAAAGGCGTGGACCCGGCAATACTTGGCGAAATCATGCGCGGTGGTCTGGAGACTTTAAACAAGTATGGCGTC
>DATEPF010000260.1:0-31241 GCA_035273325.1 Pyrinomonadaceae bacterium
GTTCTCCCCAAAACCTGGTAATCTGAAATCAACCCATGAACTAAACGCCGCTCGGGCTTCGCCCTCTGATGTGCGGAAGGGGCTGCGCCCTTCCGTGGAGGATTTTTTTAACTGGGGCTGCGCCCCCGGCCAGGCATAGCCCCGAAAGTGGGAGTGAATTGTCCGGAAGGGCTGAGCCCTTCCGCACATCAGACGGCGAAGCCGTTTGGCGGGCCCTCGTTTGGAGATCTTTTGCGGCAATAGCTATCATGTGTGCCAATCCACTGTCCGTAAGACCTTTTACAATCGGGAGATACTCATGAAACGAAATCTTTTAGTCACGCTGTGTCTTATTCTCTGCATTCAGTTCGTGCCGGTTCTGGTATTCGGCCAGGCGCGCACGACTCCGCAGAACAGGCGTACGCCACCCGCAACACGGGCGACCCCGCCGCGCATCGATATTCCTTACGAAAAGTTTGTACTCAAGAATGGCCTGACCGTGATTGTCCACGAGGACCATAAAGCACCGATCGTGGCAGTTAATGTCTGGTATCACGTCGGCTCGAAAAATGAAAAACCAGGCAAGACCGGCTTCGCGCACCTGTTTGAACACTTGATGTTCAACGGTAGCGAAAATTTCAATAAGGATTACTTTCAAGCGCTCGAGCGTATTGGAGCCAGTGACCTGAACGGAACTACCAACGAAGACCGCACAAACTATTTCCAGAACGTGCCCGTATCTGCGTTGGATACCGTTTTATGGTTGGAGTCGGACCGCATGGGCCATCTGCTGGGCGCCATCGACAAAGCCAAGCTTGATGAGCAGCGCGGCGTTGTACAAAACGAAAAACGCCAGGGCGAGAACGAACCCTACAGCCTTAGCGAGGAGCTAATTACCAAGGCTGTCTTTCCGGCGAACCATCCATACAGTCACACCGTGATCGGTTCAATGGAAGACTTGACCGCAGCGTCTCTGGATGACGTTAAGGAGTGGTTTAAGACCTATTACGGCCCGGCCAACGCTGTGGTTGTTATCGCCGGTGACATCGACTCCAAGACAGCGCTGTCTAAAGTTGAAAAGTATTTTGGTTCCATTCCACCCGGACCGCCGGTAACTCATTTCGACAAATGGATAGCACCGCGAACGGGCGAGCAGCGTCAGGTGGCTCAGGATCGAGTGCCGCAGGCCCGCCTGTATAAAGTCTGGAACATACCGGGTATCGGCACCGCTGAAAACGATTACCTGAATCTCGCTTCCGACATCCTCGTTTCCGACAAAGCTTCACGGCTTTACAAGCGACTGGTTTACGACGAACAGATCGCCACAGACGTGGGAGCGTTTCTGGACCAGCGCGAGATCGGAAGTCTTTTCATTGTCCAGGTGACTGCGAAACCTGCCGGTGATTTGGTGGCAATTGAAAAAGCGGTCAACGAGGAAATGCAGAAGCTGTTTGCAGTGCCGCCGGCACAGGATGAGTTGGATCGCGTGCGAACCAGCATGTTCGCTCAGTTCGTGCGAGGCGCTGAAAGAATCGGTGGCTTCGGTGGTAAGTCAGACATTCTGGCGCGCAGTGAAGTTTACGAAGGCAGACCTGATGCCTACAAAGCGTCGCTGGATCGAATCGCCGCCGCTAGTCCAGCCGATATTCAGGGAACCGCACGTCGTTGGTTGTCAGATGGCGCTTATGTCCTTGAAATACATCCGTTCCCAAACCATGTCGCCACACAAACTGCCGTCGACCGGAAAACTATGCCGACGCCCGGAGCGGGAGTCGAACCAAAGTTTCCGGCAATGCAACGCGGCAAGCTGTCGAACGGGATGGAAGTGATCGTTGCCGAACGTCGTTCCGTTCCCGTCGTCAACCTGAGCTTGTTGGTTGACGCTGGCTTTGCCGCGGATCAGTTTGCCCAACCCGGGACAGCCGCTCTGGCAATGAACATGCTCGACGAGGGAACGAAAACCAGGAATTCGATCGACATCAGTAAGGAGCTGGCAGCACTTGGCGCCACGCTGGGAAGTGGTTCAAATCTCGACACCTCGACCGTCACACTCTCAACTTTGAAGACTAATCTCGACCGCGCGCTCACCTTGTATTCAGACGTGCTGTTGAATCCGGCATTTCCTCAATCGGACTTTGAGCGATTGAAGAAGTTGCAGATTGCTGCCATTCAAAGAGAGAAGGTGCAACCGATTCAGATGGCGCTGCGCGTGTTTCCGAAACTGTTGTACGGACCGAGTCACGCCTACGGGAACCCTTACAGCGGTTCCGGCACCGAAGAGTCAGTTGCGAAATTGACCCGCGAGGACTTAATAAAATTTCACTCCACGTGGTTCAAACCAAACAACGCGACTCTGGTCGTTGTAGGTGACACCACCCTCGCGGAAATTCAACCCAAGCTGGAGTCACTCTTTTCAGGTTGGCGCAGTGGCACCGTTCCTCAAAAGAACATCGCCACGACCTCGCTCCCTAACAAGCAGACGGTCTATTTAATCGACAAGCCAGGCGCGATTCAATCGGTGATTTTGGCCGGAGTGTTGGCGCCACCGAAAGCAAATCCGGATGAGTTGTCGATTGAATCCATGAATACTGTGCTGGGAGGCGCATTTATTTCCCGGCTCAACTTAAACTTGCGCGAGGACAAGCACTGGTCATACGGAGCCGGCTCTTTCATTCCGGCGGCCCGTGGCCAACGACTGTTCCTCGCCTACGCTCCCGTGCAAACGGACAAGACGAAGGAATCGATGGTCGAAGTCAACAGAGAGCTCCGCGGCATTCTCAAAGATAAGTTGATCACTGCCGACGAACTTTCGATGGCCAAGGCCAACCTGACCACCACGCTGCCGGGTATTTGGGAAACCAACGCAGCGGTGGCCCAGGCAATCAAGGAGATAGTTGAGTTTAAGCTGACTCCGGATTACTACACGACTTACGCCGGCAACATTAAGGCGCTTACTGTCACCAATCTCAACGAAGCGGCAACCAAAGTCGTGCGGCCGGAGAGTTTGGTTTGGGTAGTGGTGGGTGATCGCGAAAAGATCGAGAAGGGAATTCGCGAGCTGAACCTTGGCGAACTTCGTTTGATCGACACCGACGGGAATCCCATCGCGGCGTCCGCTGGTCGGTAATACTAGGCACTCCAAACAAAAGCGATCCACGAAACACACGAAAGTTCGTGTAATTCGTGGATCGCTTTCTATCTTTCAGCTTCAACTTCTACAGGAGTTCCACTGAACGCGGCGGTGCCGCAAAGTCCATCGATCGCAAGGTCGTCTGTTAAATCATTGATGCTGGCCCCCGCGTGTTGCTGGGCCACATCGAGCTGATTGCCGGCGCGATCATGTCCCCATCCATGAGGGATGCTGACTACGCCCCTCATCATCTCGTCCGAGATCTCAACTGGCAATACTATCGAACCCACTCTCGATCGCACCCGGACGTTTTCGCCTTTAGTGAGGTGACGATGGGCCGCATCGTCAGGATGCATGAGAATTGTGCACTGTGGTTTTCCTTTAACTAACCGTTCACTGTTATGCATCCACGAATTGTTACTGCGTAATTGTCGCCTGCCAATCAACAACAACTCGCCGTTTCCGTTCGTTGCGCTATGTCCGCCGGCGACGTAGCCATTGCCTTTGCCGTTGTTGGATGGATGTAAGTGTTGCCAGGTCCTGACGCGTGCGACATCCGCAACCAATATTGCCGGCGCCAGGTCAATGCGTTTATCAGTAGTGCGTAACCGGCCGGGGAGGCATGGCTTCAGCGGACCAAGGTCGATACCGTGAACAGACTTCCTGACTCTTCTGAAAGTCAAACCCTTGGAAAAGGGATTAACCCCGGCGCCATATGGTCCAAACCGCAACCCGAAATCCAGAATTCTTTCCGGAGTTCCAAATTGCTTCACAACTTTGTTTTTAACAGCACTGAAAAAACCGCCTTCGATCCGGCTTTGCAATTCGAGCAGTATCTGCCAGTCATGTCGCGCGTCGCTGTCTGGTTGGAACATGCCGGTTGAAAATTTGGTCGTGTTACGAACAGCCAACACGTTAAACGCCAGATCGTAATGCCCGCGTTCCAGCGGTGATGTGGGCGGCAAAATAATGTTTGCGTGCCTTGTGGTTTCGTTGATGTAAAAATCAACCGATGCCATAAATTCGAGACCAGCGAGACCTCGATCAAGTTCACGACCATTCGGCGTCGATAACACCGGGTTGCCGGCGACTGTAACCAAAGCTCTTATTTGTCCGGGACCCTCGGTCAGCATCTCTTCCGCCAGCGCGGCCACCGGCAGCTCTCCGCCAAACTCCGGCAGCTTGCGCACACGACTGTGCCAGCGTCCAAAACTTCCGGGCGGCGAAACTCCTCGTGGCGCCGTGACAGGATCAAATGCCGGAAGAGTAAACATTGCTCCACCGGGGCGATCTAAATTACCGGTCACCGTATTCAAAACATTTATCAACCACTGGCAGACACCACCAAATTCCTGAGTGCTCACGCCAATGCGTCCGTGGCAGACGGCCGATTCAGCGGCCGCAAACTCCCTCGCCAGTGAACGTATTTCAATCGCATCTATTCCGGTTATTGCCGCCACGCTCTCTGGAGAGAACTCAGTCACAAGATCGCGAATTGTCTCCACACCTTTCGTGAATGAAGCTGACTGGTCCAGAAGAGTTAACTCTTCCGCGAACACGACGTGCAGCAACGCAAGCAGCAGCAGGACATCGGTGCCGGGACGGATAAAAAGATGGCGGTCTGCGACCCGGGCCGTTTCGTTAAACCGCGGGTCGACGATTACGATTTTGCCGCCGCGCTCGCGGATCTCCCGCATCCTCCGATTCATGCCCGGCGCGGTCATTAGACTGCCATTGGAGATGGCGGGATTCGCACCCAATATCAGAAAAAATTTTGTGCGATCAACATCAGGGACAGGCAGCAGGAGTTGATGACCGAACATGAGGTACGCCGATAAGTGGTGGGCCAGTTGATCTACTGACGTTGCGGAAAACCTGTTTCGCGTATGCAGACTGCGAATGAAGCCGGGAGCAAACAGCATTGCGCCCGAGTTGTGCACATTGGGATTTCCGAGGTACGTGGCCACAGAACTACGACCGTGTTGCCTCTGAACGCGTTTAAGGTTAGTCGCTATCTCATCAAAGGCCTCGTTCCACCCGATGCGTTTCCAACCGTCAGCCGTGCGACGAACTGGATGCCTGAGCCGGTCTTTGTCGTAGTAAATGTCCTGGAGGGCAACCGCCTTGGGGCAGATGTAACCACGGCTGAACGGGTCGTCTTTGTCTCCTCGGATGTCGAGGTACCCGTCAGCCTGACTAATCTCGATTCCACAAATCGCTTCGCACAGATTGCACGAGCGGTAGTGAATTGCGGGGGTCTCACCGGTCTTCATGGTAGTTAACCTGGAAGCACAGCTTACATGCGTTAGGTAAATTTCTACCAGCAGTAGAATGATTCACCACGGGTGTGCAGAACCGCGAGCGGTAGCGACCCCCGGTGTCTGTCACATACCGTACAGAACGGTAGGGGACCCGCAGGATATTCGTCAAAAAAGTAGGATCGCGATCGGCTTGCCCCAAAAGTCGAATTCAACACGTTTCGTGTTATTCGTGGATCCGTTTTTTAGGTCGCAAAAGTACGATCCACGAAATACACGAAATAACACGAACGTCCTCTTGTTCGAGTTTTTGGGGCAAGCTGATCCACCAAGTCTAACCGGCTTCGCCTGAAAAGTAGGATCGCCCACTTACGCGAAGCCATCTCGTCGGCTTGGCATGGCTTTTGTTTTATTTAATCCCACAGCTCGTTTATTCCAACAGATGGGGGATACTCCGATGTACGCGGTACAGAAGGGTAGTTCGATTTATCATTTGCTGGATCGCGACCTTAATGAAACCCTCTGTGGTCAGCGGGTAACGGAATGGCAATTAAGATCGAAGAAGCTACTCGAACAAATTCGTACAAACTCATCCGAAGTGGCTGTCTGCAAACATTGCACCAGATTGGGAGTAGCTGACACGCTGATTAACCCTTAACTTTAAGCAACGGCGCTGCGAACGACACACAAAACTGATGGTCGGACCACTCTCGGTTAATGAGAGCAGGACCGGGGGCGACATCTATTAATGCTCCGAACTTCATCCTTCGCAAAAAAAGTAGCGTTGTTGTATCTTAACCACTCGAACAAACAGGATGCCCGCTTGGCTCAGTGGTAGAGCACTCGCTTCACACGCGAGGGGTCACTAGTTCGAATCTAGTAGCGGGCACCACAAATCAGGAGGCAGGAGCAGGCGGCAGGAGGCAGGGAACGCGCCGAAAACGACCTGCTTTCGCTCTTTACAAGCCTCGATTACCAAAATCCGACCGCGGGCGTTAAAATCCCAGACTTCAATTTGTAATAACGATGGTCGCAAAAGTCTGTGCGCGACCTTGAGAGAGGAAACTACCGACATAATGGGAGCGCGCACGATTGTTGTGGGAGACCTTCACGGCTGCTACGACGAGCTACTTGATTTGCTGGACAAGGTCAGCTTTGCAAGCGAAGACCGCCTGATCTGCGTCGGCGATTTAATCACTAAAGGACCCAAGAACCGGGAAGTGCTGGATCGGTTTATGACTGACCCGCAATTCACGTCGGTACTCGGGAATCATGATCTCGCGCTCCGCAGACGTTGGAACGGCGAAAAGTTCAAACTCAAAGCGTCGCAGAAACCGACTAATAAAGAATTGAAGGCGGACAAGGAACGATACGTACCATTCTTGAATCAGTTGCCGTTTTCAATCGATCTGGGTACGCATCTGGTGGTGCATGCGGGTTTGCGACCTGGCGTCGAATTCCAATCGCAGACCACGGAAGACATGACTGAACTTCGTTCCCTTGGCGAAGATCGAGAGAGCCGCAAAGGCACACCCTGGTACGACGTTTACGACGGCGATAAGATCGTCTTGTTTGGTCATTGGCCGTCCGCGGAACCGCGGAGAGGAAAGAAAGCTATCGGGCTGGACACTGGGTGCGTTTATGGAGGGCAGTTAACCGCCTACATCGTCGAGACTGGCGAGTTGACTAGTGTTCCTGCCAGACAGGTTTACGATTCATAGCTTAGTGTTTCGTGTATTTCGTGTAATTCGTGGATCGTTCTTATCTACAGTAAAAAGCGATCCACGAATAACAAGAAACATCTAGTGATAGAGTTTTGACACTAATTCCGCGTTATTAAACGGAGACTATTCATAAGGGTTTGGAAGGACTGTCATGACGACTGAAGACAACAAACTCACTCCAGAATTGCGAAAGGCGTTGCCAAAGGACTTCACCGGGCGGCTCATTCCAGTACTTGCGTGGTCAGTGTCCAACCGCGACCTCGGGCAATTGGAATTTTTCCGTCGTGTGCTCGAAGAAGCGAGTGACGAAGCACTGCCGTTACTCGAACGTTTGAAGTTTCTGGCAGTCTTCAGCAGCAACCTCGATGAGTTCTTTATGGTCCGCGTCTCTGGATTGAAAGAGATGTTGGACATCAAAGATATACCGCCGATGCCTGGCGAGCTTTCCCCTGTTGAACAGCTGAAAGTGATCCGCGAACGCGTACTGCCGCTGGTAAACGAACAGGTCAGGACTCTGACCGAAAGCGTTTTGCCGAGTCTCGCAGAGCATGGTATTCACATCGTGTCGCATGACGACCTGTCGCCGCGGCAACAATCTGCGCTCCGAGACTATTTCATGAAGAACGTCTTCGGCGTTCTAACGCCCCTGGCGGTCGATCCGGCGCACCCATTTCCACACATTGCGAATTTGAGCCTGAACATTGGACTCACGGTGGAAACTGATATCGACCCGCATGAGCCCGTGACTATCGGCAGCGCACCACGGTTCGTCAGAATCAAGGTGCCGCCTGTGGTCCCACGGTTGATTCCGATCGGTGACAGCGGTAGCAAATTCATTCTGCTGGAAGATTTGATCGAGGCAAACCTTCACTCGGTATTTCCCAGCATGCGTCTCAGCAAGTGTCATCTGTTCAGAGTCACGCGGGACGCAGACGTGGAAATCAGAGACGATAAGGCTGCCGATCTGCTCGAGGGAATCAAAGAGTCTTTGCGCGAACGAAGGTTTGGACAACCGGTTAGACTGGAAGTAAATACCACGATGCCGCCGGGTATGATCAAGTACCTGACGGAATCGCTTAATCTCGAATCGGACGACGTTTATGTGCTGGGCGGTATTCTCGGTGTCGCCGATCTGATGGAACTTTACGGGTTAAATCGCCCGGACTTAAGAGACAAACCAATTCACATGACGGTGCCGGCTCCGCTGACAAACAAACGAAAACTGTTTGAGGCGATTAAGAAGCAGGACATCCTGTTGCACCACCCATACACTTCGTACACGACCGTTACTGACTTTATTCAAGCAGCCGCCAAAGATCCTAAAGTGTTGGCGATCAAAATCTGTTTGTATCGCACCGGGAAAAATTCGCCGATACCGCAGGCACTTATCGAAGCAAGTGAACGTGGCAAGCAGGTGACGGCGGTAGTGGAAATAAAAGCGCGGTTTGATGAAGAGAACAATATCGAATGGGCGGGCCGGTTAGTGGAAGCCGGCGTTCACGTGGTCTATGGTCTGGTTAATTTGAAGACGCACAGCAAGGTGGCCCTCGTGATCCGTCGTGAAGATCATGGCCTGCAAACTTACGTTCACGTGGCGACCGGAAACTACAACCCCACTACGTCAAAGATCTACACCGACCTCGGATTGTTGACTGCTAATCCGGAAATTGGTGACGATGCCACGGACTTGTTCAACTTCATCACCGGTTTCTCGAGGCCGCGCGAATACACGCACCTGATGGTGGCGCCCGTGAATTTGCGTGCCCGCATGCTGAAGTTGATTGAACGCGAGATCGAACATTCACAGGCCGGGCGTCCTGCGCACATCATGGCGAAGATCAACCGGCTGACTGATCTCGAGACAATCGATGCACTTTATCGCGCGTCGCAGGCGGGTGTGCCGATCGACCTGATCGTGCGCGGTTCGTGCATGCTGCGTCCCGGTGTGTCGGGATTATCGGAGACGGTGCGCGTGCGCAGCATTGTCGGACAATTCCTTGAACATAGCCGGATTTTCTATTTCGCGAATGGCGGCCAGGAAGACGTGTATATCGGTTCGGCAGACTGGATGAAGCGCAACCTCGATAGACGCGTTGAAGTAGTTACGCCAATACTTGATGCCAATCTGAAACGATATTTGAAAGACGTTGTGCTCGGCGCTTACTTGCGAGACAACGTGAAAGCGCGCATCTTGAACTCCGCAGGTCTGTACGAGCCGGTTCCAAGGCAGCCCGACGAAGCCCCTTTTAACAGCCAATTACATTTCGAAGGCAGCATTAGTTTAGAGGCCTAAACTACTGTTGTCCGGAGCTTGATACTAATGAACAAATCGACCGTTCGGCTTTTGCTGATCTTTCTGGTGGTCCTTCTGGGGAGTGCTTTGTTGGTTTACCTGGTGCTCGACCGGATGGATCGACGGACAGCGCAGGTCAGTCCACCGGCGGTCAGCGAACAGGCGGACACTCGAACTGTTCCGACTCCTACGCCTGGTAGTGATGCGCAAGACAATCCTTTCCTGGCGCAGGTTCTCCAAGGCGCCGAGTCGCCGCGTGGCACAGACCCGCTGGAAACGGGAAGTTGGCCCGTCGTTATCTCCCGGATCTTTGTGAGATTTTTGGTCGGTGCGTTGCTGGCAGCGATACTGGCTTTCCGTTGGCGACGCGGAATGACAAACACCATGCGCAATCCCTACGTTGCGCAAACACAAATACTGCTGGCGGTAGTAGCGGCGGCAATGATGATGGTTGTTGGTGATAGTGCCGCCCGCGCATTTGGTATTTTTGCGGCAGCTTCGCTGGTTCGCTTTCGGACGAACATCCGGGATCCGAAAGAGACTACGGTGTTGTTGATTTGTTTGGGCGTAGGACTCGCGTGCGGTGTGGGCCGAATGGATATGGCTCTCGTGCTGACGCTCTTTGCACTAATAACACTGTGGGTACTGGAACACTTTGAATCGGGACAGGTATTTCGAACGATGGAGTTGAGAGTTGGCACACAAAGTATTGACCAGACGCATCAAGTGTTAAGAGATTTGTTTGAGCGGTATGGTTTCACATCCGAGCTGCGGCACCTGCAGCGAGCCACTGAAGGTGGCGATCCGGCGCACATCGTTTACCAGGTGATCATTGGGTCAACCGAGAGCACTAATCGGTTGGCTGAGGAGATCCTGACGGCTGACGGCTCCAACATCACCAGCCTTGAATGGGATCAGAAGAAGAGCACGACGTATATTTACAGGTAGGGATCTCCTCTAATCGTTTCCCCTCCCTCTGGGAGGGGTGTAGGGGAGGGCTTGATACGAACTTTTATTTTGTGTTGGAGAAACGCAACTGAGTCGCGTAAATCGGAAACGTTGAACCTGTCAAGATGGATAAGGAAAGGTGATATCAATGTTGACCCTGCCTTCAAGCAAAACAAAATGTGACCGCTTTTGCAAAGCCCTCCCCTAACCCCTCCCAAAAGGGAGGGGAAATATCGTGAAACGTAAAAAGGCCACCCGGTTGGGTGGCCTTTTGTTTCAAACTGATCGAGTTCTTATTTCTTATCCATCGCTTTGTCGATCGCCTTTTCGGTGTCGGCAACTACAGGAGCTGTGGTCCTGGTTGTCTGAATCTGTTCGTAGTAGTCCTTCACGAAATCTTTGAAGGCGCCGTGCCCCCAGCTCGTGTAGAAGTCGAACTGCTTCATCTCTTTATAGACCTGCTCAAAGTTCCAATCGTAGAACTTGTAGCGATAAACCGCGCCCATGGCTCCGGTGCGATGGCGTCCGCCGGCGCAGTGTAGGTAAAACTTGCCGGTGTCGGGATTCTCAACCGTGTCGAGAAAAGCCTTGATGGCGGTTTCCGTTGGATACTTCTTTGCGATCATGGGAATGTGAACGTATTTCATCCCCTGCGCTTCGACCATCGGCTTCTCGTACTCTTTGGGATCCTCCGTTAGGTCGATCACGGTAGTGATACCCATGGCAGCGAGTGCCTTATAGTCAGCTTCATTCTTCGGTTGGGCGCCCCGGTAGAAGCGCTCATCCATCTGCCCGAAATTTTTGATCTTAACTTGCGTGCCGTGATGGTTCTCTTGTGCCTGAACGGCAACGGCCAACACCAACACTGCGAACACTGCGGAAACAACTTTTTGGAAGGACTTTCGATTTAACGACATCTGCATTACATCCCGTCTCCTTTTTTAGCCGGCTTCCTGCCGGAAACCGGGAAAAGCCCCCAATTGCGCGATGAGATTACATCAGTAAAGCTAAAAGCTCAACACATTCTGAAATCCTGATCGTTCGTTTTCAAAACAACATCACTTAAGTATGATGCGTTGCTTGAGGTTATAGTTATCTAACCGGACAGGAAGATGTCAAAAAGACAGAAGAAGCACTGATAGATTTTGTAATTGCTTCCCGCGTTACTAGATGAACCGGCCGATACCGACGTTGTCCGACGTTGTCCAACGGAGGAGCAGGCAGCACGACAACAGTTACATCTCACAGGAGGCCCCTAATCATGTTTGCAACAGCTGGAAAAAACGCTCTCTTCCTTTTGCTGGTAATCGTAATGCTCGTCGCTGTGCCCGTTATGGCACAGAAGAAATCAAACGAAACTGCGCCGGCCGGTGTTCCGGTTTTGTGGCGTGACCCCGGTGACGTTACCAAACGCGATCTTCGTTATGGACCAGGCTCTGCAGAGCTGGCCCCGGTCGGTCCGTTTACTTTCGGCGGTGAAGAATCGACCGGCGCCTCACCGAAATTCAAAGTGACGGACGCGCGCGGCGATACGTGGGTCGTCAAACTCGGCGTGGAAGCTCAGGCTGAAACCGTTGCCACTCGCATAATCTGGTCAGTTGGTTACTTCGCGGACGAAGCCTACTACCTTGATCGTGTAGAGATTAAGAATTTGCCCAAACTTTCGCGTGGTCAGGAATTCGTTGAAGGCAAAAGCATCATTCGTGGCGCGCGCTTTGAACCCAAACGCAAAGGAATCGAGCGAGGCATTAATTGGGACTGGGAAGAGAACCCTTTCGTGCAAACGCGTGAACTCGATGGTCTTAAAGTTTTGATGGTCCTGCTCGGCAACTACGACACCCGACTCGCTAACAATAAAATTCTGACCGCAACCAACGGGACGACCGTCGAAGCGCGTTATGTTGCAACAGACGTAGGCGCCACGCTTGGCAAGGTGGGCGGCCTGGGGGGCAAGCGCTCGAAGAATTCCTTGGCAGACTTTCAGTCCAGCAAATTCATCACCGGGGTTGAGAACGGTTTCGTAAAGTTTGACTACAGCACTAAGCCGAAGGGCATGGGCGCCTTTGCCTCGCTCTTCAAGCCGAGCTATCGAAGCAGCCAGGCGAAGAAAGAACGCGCGATGAAGACGATTACTGTCGCGAACGCGCGCTGGATGGGTTCAGTGCTGGCACAGCTCAGTGACGATCAATTACGGGACGCGTTCCGTGCGGCGAGTTACGATGCGGCCACCATGGAAGGGTTTATCAAAGTGATTCGCGCCCGCATCGCAGAACTGAATAATCTGCAAAACGCGAGCGTGACAGCTTCAGCAGTCAAGTAATAGACTTAAACCCGAGAGGTGAGTTTTCATGATTCGCAAACATGATTCAAGAGCATTAGTACGCAGTTTAGGTGTAGCTCTGATGTTGTTGGCATTTGCCTTAGCGCCCGCAACATCAGTGCTGGTAGACGCGCAGAATGGGGTCAAGCCACAACCGGCGACAACGATAAAGAATTTCGGCAAGGTTGACGACAACTACTACCGAGGCAGCCAGCCTTCCGAAGTTCAGATGGAAGAATTAAAACGAATGGGCGTGAAGACGATCATCGATCTGCGGAAAGATAAAGTAGCGTCGGCCGCAGATTGGGCATCACGCACGGGCCTGCAGTATTTCAACATTTTAATGAAGCCCAGCAAGGCCGCCACCGATGAGCAGACTGCACACTTTCTAAGTTTGGTTAACGATCCGGAAAACTGGCCGGTCTACGTGCACTGCAAAGGTGGCCGCCATCGGACCGGTGCGCTGACGGCGGTCTATCGCATCACGCACAATGGCTGGACCGCCGCGCAGGCGTGGGAAGAAATGAAGGCATACGATTTCAACGACGGTCTGTTTGGTGGACCTGGCGCGCAGAAAAAGTTTGTGTTCAATTTCTACCAGCAACGGTTTGCAAGTACTGGTGCCGTTCATGGCGGAGCCAATAAGTAGACCGGAACGTGTTACGTAACTGACGGGGGTCTCTTTTCGAAGAGATCCCCATGTTTGTTTTATTTCGTGTAATTCGTGGATCGCTTTAAAATCGATCCACGAATTACACCAACTAACACGAATCTCGACGTTTTCCGGCCTGGTGTTATACTGCGCTCATTAATGAACGAGCCCGGTACGGAAAGCATCACCAAACTTCTGATTGACCTCACCAACGGCAAACAGAACGCCGTGGAGGATCTGTTGCCGCTCATCTACGGCGAGCTTCGCAGTCTCGCCGGCAACTATCTTCGCCGCGAACGATCTGACCACACGCTGCAGCCAACCGCGCTGGTCCACGAAGCCTATTTGCGTTTGGTGGATCAAACGCAGGTAACCTGGCAGAACCGCGCACATTTCTTTGGCATGGCTGCACAAATGATGCGGCGGATTTTGGTTGACCATGCCCGCGCGCACAAGGCCGGCAAGCGTGGCAGCGATTACCAGAAGCTGTCTCTGGACGAGAACATCGACAAAGCAGTAGAGCGAAGCGGCGAACTGATCGCGCTTGACGAAGCGCTTACGGAATTAGCGCAAGTAGACGAATTGAAGAGCCGGATTGTCGAACTGCGATATTTTGGCGGGTTGACCGTGGAAGAGACGGCGGAAGTTTTAGGAGTAACGCCGATAACGATTAACCGTCACTGGCGGATGGCGAAAGCGTGGCTGTTCGGGAAACTCCAACCGCAAAACTAAGTCTGGAGTTCCGAGTTCCGAGTTGGAACTCGAAACTTCAAACTCCGAACTCGAAACTTATTTAGATCGACGGATCTGTGGCTGCGGCCGGTTGAACGTTGTTAACGTGAATAGTGTTTTTGTCGGAATCCACATAGAAGTGGTTGCGTCCAGTGGCGCCCACGCCATCTTTAACTTGTGGATCCGCGTTGATTGAATATCCGGGAGGCGTGCTGGTGGTCTTCGGCACCACGCGCAAAGTGAAAATGTAACCGTCAACGACGGGCGCTGTTCCGGCAAACTTGCTGTCGACCACGCCTTCTTTCACCAGTTCGTCGAAGGTACCGTACGACGTTCGTTGATGCGAGTTGTAGTAGAGCATTTGCTGCTGGGTCAGGGTACGCAGGCTCTGGACTGCTGCTGCTTCATTAGCGGATCTCACGGCGGCTTTCCAACCCGTCACGCCTACGGCGATGAGAATGCCGATGATCGCAATAACGATCATCAACTCAATCAGGGAGAAGCCACTCTCATTACGTTTTCTTCTATCGGAATTCATAACTACTCTCCTTGCGTCCATTACACGCGATAGCGCCGAACTGGTTCCCCGATTCTGAGGATTTGGAACAGGCCGTTTATTAGAACGTGCACGCATTTTACTACACAGCCCGTTGGATGTCAGATGACGGTGGTCAGATGTCAGGGCGTCACAGGTCGGCAATGAAAGAATGTCCCCCTCCCTATGGGAGGGGTTAGGGGAGGGTCTGACGGCGACGTTCTTTTGTTGTTGGAGATGGCGTCAAGGTTCGCATTCAACAACGGTCTGGTCATTGTTGACGCTTCCTCCAGAACAAGAAAAGTTAAAACGCCCGCAAGCCCTCCCCTAACCCCTCCCAAAGGGAGGGGAACATTCTTTCGGTGGTGAAGCTAGCTTCTGAGTTCCGACATTGAACGGCCGACCACTGACCACTGATATCTGACATCTCGCACCTTACCATGTAGAATGGCCCCAATTTGGTGCTTTGTCAGGAATCTAAATGAGACGGCTCGACTCGATAAAAGAACCGGGACCACTCGTGGCAGCGGACGCGTCAGAGAAGATTGAGCGTCTCCAGCAGGCGATTGAGACCGTAATCAAAGGCAAACCGGAGGCGGTGCGCCTGGGCATAGTCACTCTCATCGCGGGAGGACACCTGCTCGTCGAAGACGTTCCAGGTGTCGGAAAAACCACGTTGGCCCATGCGATGGCCCGTGCTCTTCATTGTAGTTTCCAGCGCATTCAGTTCACTTCGGATCTGCTGCCCTCAGATGTCATCGGGCTGTCTGTTTACAACCAGCACACTAACGTCTTCGAATGGAAGCCCGGACCAATCTTCGCCAACGTGGTCCTGGCGGATGAGATCAACCGCACTACTCCAAAGACGCAGTCTGCATTGCTCGAAGCGATGGCGGAGCGCCATGTGACCGCAGACGGCGTAACACATCCTTTGCCGGCCCCGTTTATCGTGCTGGCGACGCAGAACCCGATCGAGCATCACGGCACTTATCCATTACCGGAATCGCAGTTGGACCGTTTCATGCTGCGGTTGCGGATTGGTTATCCGTCTGCTGAAGACGAAAGGCAGATTCTGCGTGATCGCGAATATCGTGATCCGTTACAGGATCTCCGGCCAGTGATGACGGCGGCGGAAGTGGTGGAGTTGCAGAATAGTGTTGCTGAGGTGTCAGTGGACGATGCGCTCGTCGAATACCTGATGCGCATCGCTGCGGCCACTCGCGATTCTGAGATGCTGGATCTCGGTGTCAGTCCACGCGGCACCCTATCACTCTTCCGCGCCGCCCAGGCCCTCGCGCTCACGGAAGAACGTACGTACTGCATTCCTGACGACATTAAGCGTCTGGTCGTGCCCGTGTTTGCGCACCGCATTTTGGTAAGCACACGTTTCTCTTCGTCGATGCGTCGCAGCGAAGAGGCCGAAGCCGTGCTCAAGGAGATCATGAAAACGGTCAGTGTGCCTTTATAGAGAAAGACAAAGGCCTTCGTGTGATTTGGCGTAATTCGTGGATCGTTTTTTCCGTTGCATAAGAGCGATCCACGAACTACACGAAATAACACGAAGCGGCAAGCGTGAAGACTGAAATGCGCGTTATTGATGACAGTCAAGACGGTCGTGGCGACCGTTTTTTTTCGTCCTTCGCCAAGTGGCGAAACGTAATAGCCGGCACCCTTTTAGTGTTGGCGGGACTCGGGGCCGCCCTCGTCACCATCTTCGCGCGAAATACTGAAAACTACATTCTGGCCGGCGTTGCGGCTACGCTATCGCTGTTGACAGCAGCACTGATGTTGATTTTCCTGGTGCCGCCTTTAGCACGTTCCGCGCGCCTGGAAGTGAAACGGTATGACCTGCCGATTGAAATAACGAGTGGCGGTGGAATTTTTCTGGTCATTCTTCTGGTCGTAGCATTTGCGGCCTGGAACACCGGCAACAACCTGCTGTTCCTAATATTTTCTTTGTTGGTCTCCACGTTGTTTGTCGGGGGTGTTGCTGCCCGAGCGTCTTTACGCGACCTAATCGTATCGGCGCGCTTTCCTGATCACATCTTCGCCGGCGAGGCGGCGCCAGTGATTGTCACACTGCGCAACGCCAAGCGGGTGCTGCCGTCGTTTTCAATACTGGTGGAAGCGCGCGGCCCGAAAAACGTCACAAGTAAGAAGAGCAAACGAACGCGGATGCGTTTTGACAGAAGGGAACTGGCATACTTCACTTACGTCCCGCATAACGCAGCGGCCGAGCAAAGAGTTGAACAACTATTTGAGAAGCGCGGCCACGTACTGATTAACGGTTTTGTGTTGTCGACACGTTTTCCTTTTGGCTTCTTTCGATTTCGGCGTCGATTACGCGCGCGCGACGTCGACATCGTTGTTTATCCGAAGCCCGAGGCCGTCGGCGATCAGCTTCACTTGCTGCCGGCGTACGCCGGAAACGTTCCGTCGTTGCGGCGCGGTATGGGACAGGATCTTTTTTCCTTACGTGATTATCAGCCGCAGGACGATTTGCGGCACATCGATTGGAAAGCGACGGCGCGTTCACGGAATCTGACCGTGCGCGAGTTTACGGCCGAAGACGAACGACGCATCACCCTTGTGTTCGACACCAGAGACTTGAGCGACAACGCACCGGATACTTTCGCACAACGATTTGAACGAGGCGTGGTGCAAATCGCATCGCTGTTGAATCACTTCATCACCGAGCGCGCTGAGGTTCGTCTCATGCTCGGGTCGGAGGTTGGTCCCTACGGCGAGGGCCTGAAGCACCTTTATGCGAGCTTGCGCCGCTTGGCGGTAGTGAATCCGCAAAAGCAATTTAGCGGCGGACAGTTTCTATCGGGTTCGTCGGAAACCGATGACGCTGTTTTTGAGGACTACGCCATTGTAGTTACGACGGCGGATCCCGGCTCGATACCTTCGAAAATATGGCGAGCGTCGCATGTGATGTACGTCTAAGAGCAGTAGGCAGTAGGCAGTAGGCAAACAGCGGATACAGGAGATGCGTGCAGGTAGCAGATACAAAGAGCGCGACTAAATTGACTGAGCAGACCTCGCGTAACCAGACATCGTCATATTCGAGTGCGAGCTTGCGCATAGTGGCCTTCTGCTTCGTGTTGTCCGGAGCCACCGGACTTATTTACGAAGTGCTCTGGATGCGCATGCTGGGTTTGGTTTTTGGCGCCACCACGCTCGCGGTCAGCACTGTTCTGGTTGCTTTCATGGGCGGCCTGGCGCTGGGCAGCGCCCTGGCTGGACGCCTGGGCGACAGAATTAAACATCCGTTGCGCGTCTACGGTTTGTTTGAAATTGGCATCGCACTCTACGCGCTCGCGGTCCCGCTCCTCTTTGTCCTTACTGACCATGGTTATGTGTTTGTCTGGCAGCAGTTCGGCGGAAGCTTCCTGGTCTTCAGCCTACTGCGCTTTGTTCTGTCATCGCTGGTGCTGTTAATTCCCACCACGCTAATGGGCGCGACACTGCCCGTCCTGGCGGCTGCTTTGTTGAGATCGAAGAGTGTTCGCGACTCGGCCATCACCCGCCTGTATACGCGAAACCTCATTGGCGCGATCTGTGGCAGCCTGCTGGCCGGCTTCGTGTTGTTGCCGGCGCTGGGCGTGCGGTGGTCCATCTATCTGGCCTCGCTCATAAACCTCGTGATTGGCGTGATCGCGATCGTTGCCGATCGCGGGCTGCAGGGCCCGATCGCAGAGACTGCAGAAATAGCAGATGAAGTTGAGCCTATTGCGGTACCAGTAGATAAGAGGTTTTGGTACTTCTGCGCTTTCGCGTCCGGCTTCGTTACCTTCAGCACCCAGGTCGCATGGAATCGAATACTGACGATGATCGTCGGTTCCAGCACCTATGCGTTCAGCGTCACCGTCGCTCTGTTTCTGTTAGGACTCTCAGCCGGGGCTTTTTTGGTGGCGCGACTGAAGTTCACGGCCGGCTTACGGCGAGCTGTGATCACGGTCCAATTGTTAACAGTCGCGAGCCTGGTCCTTAGTTTGGTGATCATAAACAAGATTCCTATTGCGTTGATTACTGCCGGACAACGGCTGCAGATCAGCACGTGGAGTGGCTTGTTGACGTTGCAGATTGTTTGCATCGCATTCCTGATATTACTGCCCGCGTTTTTAATGGGCATGATCATGCCGCTGGTGTTGGTCTGGGCAGGCGACAGATCGCACGGCGGCGATGTACGGCAGGTTGGTCGGAGTTACGCGGTGAATACCATTGGCGCGATTGCCGGTGCATTCGGCGCGGGCTTTATTTTGATCCCCACTGTGGGGACGAGGAGTACCATCCTCATCGCCGCCGCTTTGTGTCTCGTCGTCGCGGCCGTTGCTTATCTACCAAAGACAGGCGACCGCGACATCCGTCGGGCAATTGCGATCGGCGCGACTGTACCTGCTGTATTTGCGATCTTCTTTATTGCTCCCCGACTACGACTCGACGTGTTGTCTGTCGGAGCTTACGACAGCCTGGTGCGTGTGATTGCTAAAACGCGCGGTAGCGTGGCGGATAACGCAAACGAGCGTAGCGGCCCGGGCAATCATCAGCTGTTGATGTACGAGGAAGGCCCCACTTCCACGGTGACGGTGCGCCGCGATTGGGACGTCACGTCTATGGCAATCAATGGTCGCACTAACGCTTCCGATCGCGAAGACATGCCGACGCAGGTGATGCTGGGGCAATTGCCTCTGCTGCTCGCTCCACAGACTAAGAATGGGTTGGTTGTCGGGTTCGCGTCGGGCGTCACTGTGGGAGCGATGCTGCAGTCACCAATCGAGTCGCTGGAGTGTGTCGAGTTGGAGCCGGAAACGATCAAAGGCTCGCGCTATTTCGAACACGTTAACAACCGGCCCCTGAATGATCCGCGTTTGCGTTTGATCATCGACGATGCGCGCACGTATCTACGCGTGACGCCGACGCGTTACGACATGATAGTGAGTGAACCGAGTCACCCGTGGGTGCCGGGAGTCGCTAATCTCTTTACCAAAGAATTTTTTGAGATGGGCCGAAACCGTCTCACCGAAAGCGGCGTGTTTGTCCAATGGGTGCAGATCTATCAACTTTCAACCGACACTCTCAGGACTGTGCTGGCAACTTTTCAAAAGGTGTTTCCTCATGTGCTCGTATTTCGAGTCGAGGGTGCAACCAAGGGGAAAGACCTGCTGTTGGTGGGCAGCCAAACGCCCATGAACCTCGATCGCCTAGGCGAACGAATTACTGATCGGCGAATGGCGGCAGAGTTAGCGCGAGTCGATATTGGCAATGCAGATGATGTTCGTGCTTGGTTTGTTTGTGACGAAAAGAAACTTGCGCCCGCTGTGGCAGGCGCCATTATTAACACCGACGACAACATGTACGTCGAGACCACTGTTCCCAAAGAAGCCTTCCGGCCGTTGATGCAGGCTAACTCGGACTGGGTGGAGGCGTTGTCGATAAAGCGCTAGATGTTTCGTGCGATTCGTAAATCGCTTTAGGACAGCGAAAAAGATGATCCACGAATTACACGAAACGGCACGAACGTTTTGACTCTCAATTCGGAAGCCGTAACATCACCGGAAATGCCGGCACCGGATTCAACTTATAAATACGATGCTCTTATCGTCGTCTCCTTCGGCGGCCCGGAAGGAATGGACGACGTAATTCCGTTCCTCGAAAATGTCCTGCGAGGAAAAAACGTTCCGCACGAACGCTTGCTCGCAGTCGCGAAACATTACGAACTGTTCGACGGCGTCAGCCCGCTCAACTCGCAAAACCGGCAACTGATCGCATCGCTGAGACGAGAATTTGACGCTCACGGACCACATCTGCCGATCTACTTCGGTAATCGTAACTGGCACCCGCTGTTGCCCGACACGCTGGAACGAATGCGTGAGGACGGTGTAAAGAGAGCACTGGCATTCGTCACTTCGGCATACAGTTCCTACTCCGGTTGTCGTCAGTATTTGGACAACATTGCGGCGGCGCGGGAGTTTGTTGGTGCTGACGCGCCGCAGGTGGAGAAGATTCGTACTTTCTACAATCATGCGGACTTCATTCGCGCCAATGTCGAGCACATAAAGCTTGCGCTGGCACAAAATCCGGAACGCGAATCAGCGCATATTGTTTTCACGGCACACAGTATTCCGCACTCGATGGCGGCAAACTGCGATTACGTCAGGCAGCTTGAGGAAACGTCGCGGCTCGTCTTTCAACAGCTCGCCAATGGGAACAATGCGCCTGGGGCGTATACTCTCTCTTATCAAAGCCGCAGCGGTCCGCCGTCACAACCCTGGTTGGAACCAGATATCTGCGATCATCTCCAGACGTTGAAGAAGAGCGGTGTGGAGAATGTGGTTGTGTCTCCGATTGGTTTTGTTTCTGATCACATGGAAGTACTTTACGATTTGGACCACGAAGCACAGCAAGTCTCCACGCAACTCGGCATCAACATGCGGCGTGCGGCCACTGCCGGGAGCCACCCGGCGTTTGTAAAGATGATTCGCGAACTGGTGTTGGAACGGATGGACCAGACAGCGGAAAGATCCGACACCTGCGGTCCGGGATGTTGCAGTCCTAACTGAATAAGATGAAACGCATCGCAATTATTGGCGCCGGAATTACCGGCCTGGCGGCGGCGCACAGAATTCTCGAACGTTGTGCCGGGACGTCAGCGCCGGTTGAGGTGCGAGTGCTGGACGCCGATGCGGAGGCGGGCGGGATAATCAAAACCGAAGAGCGTGATGGGTTTCTCATTGAACGTGGTCCTGACTCATTCATCACCGAAAAGCCTGACGCCTTGTCACTGGTCCGCAGGCTAGGACTTGAACCACACCTGATTGACACGAACGCCGCGCATCGCCGGAGTTTCGTGGTGAGGAATGCGCGTCTGCTACCGGTTCCGGACGGCTTTAATTTGCTCGCGCCGGCCCGGCTCTGGCCGTTTGTCACCAGCGGTATTTTTAGTTGGCCGGGCAAAGCTCGAATAGCAATGGACCTTGTTATTCCGCGGCGGCCACCGGCGGACAATGCTGACGAGAGTCTGGCCGAGTTTGTCCGGCGACGGTTGGGAAAGGAAGCGTTGGAACGCATGGCCCAACCGATGGCCGGCGGAATCTACACGGCCGATCCCGAAACGTTGAGCTTGCAGGCTACGTTGCCCCGGTTTTTGGACATTGAGCGCCAGCACCGGAGTCTGATTCTCGGTTTACGAAACAAGGTGGCGGGCAAGACCTCCCATCAAAGAGCAGGGAATGAAATGGAAACTGTTCGCACCGCGGCCGCCAGCGGCGCGCGTTACAGCATGTTTCGTTCATTCGATCAGGGAATGCAACTGCTGACGGACCAACTACTGTCGGCCATCATGTATTTGAATTCAAAATCGGCTGGCACCCGCACTGGATCGCCCGTTCGACTGAATACACGGGTGGAATCACTGGCGCGCCACACGGTGGGCGACGTTACTCAGTGGGTCGTTCGCACTGCGAACGACGAAACATTTTTTGCCGATGCGATTTGCCTGGCCCTGCCCGCTTACGTCAGCTCGCGATTCCTGCGCCGCATCGACGCTGACCTTGCTGCAGAATTGGCCGCTATTCCATACGCCTCGAGCGCCACTATCAATCTTGCGTACCAACGAAATGACATTTCGCATCGTCTCAACGGCTTTGGTTTCGTCGTGCCATTTATCGAAAAGCGCACGGTGATGGCGTGTACGTTTAGCAGTGTTAAGTTTCCAAACCGGGCCCCGGACGGCCATGTACTATTGCGCGCCTTTGTCGGCGGAGCGTTGCAGCCGGAGCTGGTGGAACTGGACGACGACGAATTGATCGCCCGGGTACAACACGACCTGAGCACGTTGCTTGGCGTTGGTCCACCACCGATGTTTACGGTGGTTTCTAAATGGCAACGGTCGATGCCGCAGTATTTTGTCGGCCATGTCGGTCGCGTAAGAAGTATCTCGAATAAAGTGGAACGTTTGCCGGGTTTAGCTTTGGCAGGCAACGCCTTCCATGGACCAGGGATTCCGGATTGTGTTCGCAGCGGCGAATCGGCCGCCGATAAACTCCTGGACGCACTGCAAGTCTGCTGAAAGAGCCCGAAAGGAGAGTCCTTAATGTCCTCAACCGACGGTCCCGGCTCTCAAATTGAAATCGAGCAACTGCTTCGTGAAATGAACGATGAGTGGGTGAAGGCGCTCGTGCGAAATGATGGCGGCACTTTGGATCGAATCATGGCCGAGGACTTTCAGTTCGCTTATCCGATGGAGGGCGACGACAAAGCGCAGTTCATTGGTGATGTCGCCAGCGGAGGCATTCGCGTCGAAATACTGGGTCGTGAAAATGTCAGCGTCAGAATTTGGGGGGATACGGCCGCGCTAACGTGTAAGGATTCGACCAAATGGTACTACCACGGGAGAGACTTCAGCGGTCACTACAAGGTCATCAACATCTACGCGCGCCGCAACGGTGAATGGAAATTGGTTTCAATTCAAGCTTGCCCGATTCCGTAAGTTGTTAGGTCCGAAGGACCGTCAGTAAATAGCCGCGCCCGTAAGGGCGTGGAACTGAAGTGATACGAGCGAGAGGCCCGAAAGGGCCGCCAGTTGTTTTAATAAATGCCGGCCCTTCGGGCCTTAACGCGGGTTTATCGCCTTACCACGCCCTTACGGGCATGGCTATTTACTGGCGGCCCTTCGGGCCTGTTTAGTTTCGGGTGATTTGATTGGCGCGCGGCGCGTAATTTACCCGCCTCATCTCGTGGATTCGTCCGTCGTCGCGGAAGCCTTCCACGATCTCGTATCCCAGCAACGCCAACACGCGTCCGCGAACGAATAACGGTCGGGCGTTGCCATACCAGTCGACGCATGAAGCACGACAAGCATCGTCAACCGCACGCTCCGGCCGTGCTCCTAATTCGCCAACCACCTGAAACTCCAGGTCGCTGTTGCGCAGGAACAGGATCGCCGCTGATGATTCAAACAGGTGACGATAACCGGGGCGACCAGGGCGGGAAATAGGCAGTCCCAGTGTCCCGGTGTTTGGGCCATCGGGCTTGTAGAAAAAGCCGTGACTGCGCAACTCACCTTGCGACGCGCCTTCCCGTACGTAACGGCCGGCAACTTCCGCCGAGCGCCCAAGCCGCACTGAACTAAAGTGAAGATCTTTCCCGTCGGTCCCAATGACCACCGCATGCTGGCCCATTTGTTCAATGCGGTCCACGCCGTGCGGGAGTGACAGTTGATCAATATTGCTCTTCCGCTCGGCCCAACGTACAGCGAACAAATCTGAGTTCGCAGACCCGGTGGGATAGCCCCAACCGCTCCCGGTCCCGTAGAGCAGATGCTCGCCTACAAAACGGTTCTGAAACGTGTAGCCTTTCGGTTTCGGTAGCGCACGGTAGTTGTCCGCAATCACGGACTGGCTGCCGTCAGAAAAATTCGAAACCGGCACACGCATCAAGGCCACATCGCCCGCTGCTCCCTCGGCGGCCCACATCGCGTCGCCGCGCGAGTCCGAACGCACCAGCACGTTGATGTGATGATCGGTACTCTCCAAAAACGAGAACTGATCGATCGGACTACCCGAAACGGCCAATGCGGCAGGACCGGAGCCATCCAACGGCATACGGTACAGTTGTGACTGTGCCCGCTGTTCCCCGTTTCGGCGCGCCCAGTCAGTTACCCAAACGTAAACCGATTCAGGAGATACGTAAAAAACTCGGCCCATTGGTCCAAGCACCGCCGTGGCTTTACATGAAAAGCCGTCAGCCAGATCGCAGACCGTGACGGTGTGCAGGGCCAGTCCATATGGCGAATTAATTTCCTGTTCTGAACGATAAACGCGCGTAGCGCTGACTATTCGCTGAAAACCTTCGCGGCCTGCGCCTTTATGCCATTTACGCACCGCCGGAAAACTCTGGAAGGGATCTTCGGCACCGGGGTTCAAATACATCGGTGTGTAGAAAATCAATTTGCTGCCAATCAACCGGCTGGCGTAGTTGCGCGACGAGTAATAGTCGTTTGAACGCAGGTGATAGGTAGAGCGATAGCTGATCTGGCCGGCGTCGTTGATGTTGAAAAGTCCAACCTCAGTACCTCCGCGCTCGTAGCTGTAACCGATAACTGCGATCGTGTCATCAGAGACAAGCATTTCGTCGTACCACGTGCCTGTCGGCTGGATGTCCGGGCCAAAGGCGTCAACCGCCGAAACGGGTTGCAACGATCCATCACCCAATTTCACGGTGAACAATCGACCACGCCGCAGGATAACGAGATGGTTTCCGTGGACTTTGACAATGCCGCCCTCGTCAACGCCGGCGTGTTGCACGTTAGTTACGGAATCATCTTTATCTGCGGATGCCAGGCCAGCGGGGGATGGCGCGGGCGGCGATGTGGCAGAATTCTCAGCTGCCTTTTGAACCCGCCGGGTTTCGGCGCGCTGTTTCTCTGCAAGTTGTTTTAAATAGGCTGCCAGCTCTGCCTCGGAGCGGAAGGGGCGCATAGTTTTCCTGGTTGAGTTTGCCCAGTTTTGGGCCAGAACCGGGGGGATGGCGTCCGCAGATACCGAGGTGCACGCAGGTAAAACTGACAGGAACAGTAGACTGGTAACAACGCCGAGGAAGATTCGTTTCATGATTAACTTCGCCTCACTTTGCAAGCTTAGAAATTTGGGTATTTCATTGGCACTCGTCCAAAGAACGGGTGGAGAAGAGAAACTTGCAGGAGGTGAAGTTAATTACTGCCGGCAGAAGCGAAAACATTTTCCATATATCACTTCATATTTCCCATTTGTCATTGGTGGATTACAGGAAAAACGTTGAGGGTCTACAAAAGCAGAACCGGTGAGCGCAGCGACCGGGTCGCGCGAAATAGAGTCGACGCTTTATTCATCGACGGAACGGTCACCGTCGCGCGCCGCTAATCAAAGTCCCGCAACTCATTTGAGTTCAGTTTACTGAGGCGACCCGGTCGCTGCGCTCACCGGTTCTGCTTTTGTAGACCCACGACGTTTTTCCGTGTTGCACTTCGAAGTTGAATCCACCAATGAGAAATTTGAAATGATATATGGAAAATGCGGTTGACGACTCACCCGATCTGGATCGTCAACATAGAGATCGAGCCGCCGTCAAAACCTTCAACGGGAAAC
The DNA here is from genome assembly GCA_035273325.1 of Pyrinomonadaceae bacterium. Lineage (GTDB taxonomy): Bacteria > Acidobacteriota > Blastocatellia > Pyrinomonadales > Pyrinomonadaceae > PSRF01. Next base: position 25,701 of record DATEPF010000260.1, read on the forward strand.
GTCACTTGATCATCAGGGCGTCGTAAGGCGATCACGTACAGCAGTGGTAAGTAGTGATCGGGTGTTGGCGCAGCCAGAAGTGCATCACGGCCCAACATTTCATAATTAATCAACGGCATGTCGTTGCCGCCGAGCAACAGATCGCGGGCCACGGTTTCAAAGCGGACTGCCCACTCGAACGGTTCTACTTCGTGACGGCCCCAGGCGTAAGTGTGCAGGTTATGAACGAGGTTCCCGCTGCCGATTACCAGCACACCTTCATCGCTCAGCGCGCGCAAACCTTTCGCCAGCTCATAATGAAACTCGGGTGGCTTCGTTTCATCAATACTTAATTGCACCACCGGAATGTCGGCTTCGGGAAACACGTGACGGAGGATGGACCACGTGCCGTGATCCAGTCCCCAATTGCTTTCGTCTATGGCCACAGGAACGGGCGATAGTAACTGAGTAACTCGACGGGCCAACTCGGGACTACCGGAGGCAGGGTACTGGACCTGGTATAGCTCGCGAGGAAAGCCGCCGAAGTCATGAATCGTGCGGGGTTGCGGCATGCCGGTGACCGCCGTGGCAGGAAAATACCAGTGGGCGGAAACGCAGAGGATGGCTTTGGGTCGTGGTATCGATGCGCCTATCGCAGCCCAGCCCTCGGTGTAACCGTTTTGCCGAATAGCATTCAACGGATTACCGTGGCCAAAGAAAATTGCCGGCATCGTCATGGATTTACTCGTAACGCAAACTGTTAGTTTGAGTTTGCCTTAAAGATCCAATGCAACCTTCGTGTTTTGTTCGTGTAATTCGTGGACGGTTTTTTTCACCTGCGTAAAAGCGATCCACGAATTACACGAATCAACAAGAATCCTAAAGCTCAACCATTTGGTTAGGAGCAACTAACAGCTTGCGTTACCTAGCGCTAGCTTCCTGCCCGTCTCCCATTCGGGTCGTAACAAACCGTAAAACAGTGCGTCCTGAATTTCGCCGTTCACCTGCCAACGCTCGCGCATGAGACCTTCACGCCGGAACCCTAACTTCTCCAGTGTCCGAATGGAACCGACGTTACGCGGATCAACGTCTGCTTCCAAACGGTGTAACTGCAACACATCAAAAGCATATGACAATAGGGTGTCGAGTGCTTCGGTGACGTAACCCTGGCGCCAGTAGTTGTGGTCCAGTCCATAACCAATTTCTGCCCGCTTGTTATCGAGGTTCAAATTAAACAGCGTAACGGTGCCGATGACCTGATCAGTTTCCAGTTCCGCCACACCCCATTTCATTGATGTTCGTTTGCGAAAGTTATCATGGACTTCAGCGAGCAGCGCAGCAGCAGCAGCTCGATCCGGCAGTGCCGGAGCGCCCCAGTAACGCACAACCTGCGGGTGAGAAAAGATGCGATATAGCGCGTCTACGTCGGCGTCGGTCAGCCAACGGAGGCGCATGCGTTTGGTTTCTAATGACGGAAGTGAATCCCAAACCATGATGTACGAGCCTTTGCCTCAGAAGTCGAACTCAGCACACTTGGTGTTGTTTCGTGTAGTTAGTGGATCGCTCTTAGGAAGAGTAAAAAGCGATCCACGAATTACACGAAATAACACCAACCCGTGGTCACCGGCCGCACCAGGTCCAAAAGAAACCTGTCGACCAGTTAACGCGGGTCCCTTTGTAATCCGTCTCACCTCTGATGTCGCCAAACTCTCCGTGTAAGTAGATCCACGGTCCCTCAAGCCGTCCGGATTCGCCTGAGCCGTCTTCGGTGATCATCGATAGACGTCCGCGCTCATCATGACTAACTGAACGGATGCGGGTACGGTTGCCGCCGAAGCACCACTTGCCTTCAATGCGCCGCAACGTCCACGAGCCGTCGCGGACTCGTTGGTTGCGCCATGGACCGCCCAGAAAGTTGCTCCAACTGAGTTCGAGCCAACCGCTCCCGCCGTCCCCGGATGAATTTGACCACGTATGCTGCAGACGCTTTCCGACCATCGTGCCTTGGATTGAACCAGTTCGTCCATCAGCATACTTGATGATGCCGCTGACTTGATTGCCGCTTTGGGTGAAAACAACTTGTGAGTCGCCAAAACCATTTCCGGTCGTCCACCATTTGCCATCAAGAGTCGCGATAGCGGTGCTGCCTGCTTTCGGTTTTCGGACAGGAGTATTTCGCCTCGCTTCGTTTTTTGATTTGGCAGGAGTGGGAGTCTTTGTCGATGTTTTAGTAGCAGCCCCTGCGCCTGCCGGCAAAGTTCCGCCGGACGCCGTGGGCTGGGCGATGGCAGCGGCAGAGGCAAAACATAGAATGATCAGACCAAACAAGAAACGTGATATTGACATGTTTTTTTGTTCACGTCGTGTAATTCGTGGTCGTTCTTTAACGTCACCAAAAGGCGATCCACGAATTACACGAACCACTGAAATATGCAGGCGAACTACTCGTCAGTTTCCTGTGGCGCCGCATCGCGTAATTCAAGAGGCGTGTGCAACGGCACAATCCAATTCGCGGGTAACAGGCTACGGCTCTGCTTGGCGAGGTCGACGGTCGGATCAATCAACACTTGCGATTTGCGCCCGTTGAGAGAGCTGGTCACCTGCGCCCGCACTTCGACGTTGTCAAAACCCTGGAGCCGCTTTTGTTCCGCCAGGTGCTTGGCGAACAGCAAAATCATGTCCGGCTTATTCGCCATCTTCATCGCCTGCCGCGGATCCAGCTGGTCTTTGGGATCGACAATCCACGTCTGACCCGTTGCTGGATGCGTGATCGTGAAAAGGGCCTCACCGCGTTTCGTACGCAGTTTCATATGCCAGGCGAAGTTATGGCCCTCCTCAGTCCAACTAACGTTCCCGGGATAAAGATAGTGACGCAGCGGAAGCAATACGTGGAACGCAGCGTATGCAGCCAGCAAACCGAGAAGGATTTTCTGGTTTCTGCTTAAAATCGACGGCGAGGATAGAGAGGGTCGAATCGCTGATTTCTGAGTTGTGTCCGCACGCAGCGCCGCGCCGGGTGTGAGAAAAGCGCGAGCAAACCGTCGCATCAAATCCGGCGGGAAAAAGATGAGCGTGGCGCCCAGCATGAACCACGGAAAGATTCCGATGTTAAAGATCGCGGCGTTGATCAGATTGAAGACGACTGCTGCGCAAAATGCGATTAGTCGCGTACGTCGCCACAGCAGCAGCGGCACCACGAGCAGGTCCACCAGCACACCGCCATAAACAAAACTGTAGATCACCCATTCCTTCTGAAAGATGACGCCGATCGCGGGCATTGTCATTAAGGGCCGCAGCCACGTGCGCATCGGCTCACCGCCGATCATCCAGTCGCTGTTTAGTTTCGCTATCCCGCCATAGAAGTAAGCAATGCCAACCTGGAAGCGCAATAACCACAGCGTCCACGCCGGCGCAACCTGTGATCTGATTGAGGGCCACAGTGCGGCATCCACTGAGAAGGCGCGATTAGCCGGCAGGAAAATCAAGAGAAAGCTGATCAGACAAACCAGGTAGAAGTGGTTCAGATAACGTGTCTGGTCCAGAAGAAAAACGTATGTAAATCCGAGGAAGAAAATTGGTGTCGCAAACCGGTAGAGCAGTCCCAGCATGATGCACGTGGCTGCCACTCCAAGCACCGCGAAGTGCACATACATTCCGTTACCCGGCCAAGGCTTCACCCATTCGAATCCGAAGTAGCCAAAATAAAACGACGGCGCGATGTAGTATCTGTGAATCCATCCGGTCGAGAAATAGCGGTAGATCTCCCAGAGCATGATGGCGCCGAAAACGACGCGAAAGAAAACCAGAACAGCGATGTCTACCGGTTGGAACAGTGCGGCGCCAACTCGAGACAGCAAGCTGGCGCGAGCATTAGCGGCAACCCGCGTGGAAGGTAATGTCGCTTCGACTTCAATTGGTGAGATTGATTGCATAATTAGAAGTTTAGCGTTTCGAGTTTGAAGTTTCGAGTTCGGTTAACTAAAACTCGAAACTCCGAACTCGAAACTTGGAACTGCTATGAGGTTCCTACGTGTGAGCCGTGCCAGGCTACAACCTGCCACTTACCACCGCGGCGTACGTAGACCTTCGTAAAACGCCAGTCGTCTTCAAACTTTGTACTCTTAGCATCCCGGATTCTAACTAGTTGGCCTGTGACCACAGCGGAGTCGCCATAAACCTTGATTCGGATATCTGAAGTCTTGTAAATGTCAAACTTGATCTTCCCCGCTTTCCAAATTGCCAGCGACTCTTCTTTATTCATCACCGGCATGTCGGGGACGGTAACGAAAAGATCTTCCGCCCACAGCTTCTCGAGCGCGGCGGCGTTACCTTTTAAATGTGCTTCGTTCCAAACCTGTTCCAGCCGCGTGAGTTCCTTGATGTCAGCCTCAGAGTTGTTCGCCACAACGAAGATAAAGCCTCCGGCAATAAGGCAAAGCAGCGTGGAAATCTTAAGGAAGGAATTCATAAACTTACTTTGGATCGGTTCGTGTTGTTTAGTGGATCGTTTTCAACCTACAAAAATGCGATCCACGAATTACACGAAAGAGCGTTACCGCGCGTAGAGTTTGATCACGTCTTCGATACCGCGCTTGCAAACTTTGCAGAAATAATCCGTCCGCGAAAACATTATGCAGTCGACCTGCGGCCGGTAGTAGCCCTTCGCCTCGTAGTTGGCGCCTTCAAAAGCACCAACTTTACCCCAGTATTTCTCCTTCTTAAACATTGTCTGCTCGGAGCGAAGGTTCTCGAAGAACAGCGCTTCCATTTCGCTCTCCGGCCGATTCTCTTGCCGGATAGCGCTGCGTCGTTTTTGATAAGCGCGGGACGCCTCTTCGTATTCTTCTTTGCTCCAGGGAGTGGGCAGTGGGGTTCCAGGTTCGACCAGGTCACGCCATTTCAGTTTCAAAGGATCCAATAGTGAAGTCACGTTTACTTCCCATGGTTCCACGCGATTAGTTGCCGGGGCGGGCGCGTAAGCAACAGGCGATGTGTAGTACTCGTCCGCGAGTGCCGCGAAGTGATGTCCAAACTCATGAACGAAAACGTAATTGGAAAAAGCGTTATCGGCGGCGACTGTGCTGTAAAGATTAAAGATGCCACCTCCGCCATACGTGCGATTATTCGCGAGTATCTCTATGAACTCATAGGGTGCAAACTGCGCGATGCGACGTAGCTTATGATTATCGAATGACAAAATATATCGTTCGGAACCGAACGCGTCGTAAGTAGAGCCAACTGGCGAATCACGATAAACCCCGGTCGACGGTCGGGAGATTCCACTCTCCAACGACGGCGGGCACAAAGCCCAGACATTGAAATCGTTTTTGTGTTCCTTGAACGGCGAGGTCTCAAACAAAACCTTTGTTAGCCGGCGCGCGTCTGCTTCAAACTTTCTTAGCTCCCGCGCAGTGTAACCATCACCAATAATCAGGAAATCAACTTTCGTCGCGGAGTCGCCCATTCGTTGAATCGGAATCAACCGGCCCGGGGCACGCTGGCGGGCGCGGTCGATGAAAATGTCTTTGGGGTCGACGCGCGTGGTCCAAATATCTATCCATG
>DATEPF010000261.1:0-5581 GCA_035273325.1 Pyrinomonadaceae bacterium
AATCGCTGTGCGACGAGGGCCATGCGGTTGAAGTGGGCAGTGCGCCAGAACGTTTGATACCCACCAAACAATTCATCGCCGCCGAGGCCTGACAGCGCGACCTTTAATCCGGCCTGGCGCGCGCTTGATGAGACGAAGTAGGTGTTAATGCCGTCCATGGTCGGCTGGTCCAACGCCGCGACCGCGTCGCTTAAACGCGACAGCATGTCGTCGCCTGAGAGCGTGACTTCGTCGTGGACCGTTCCGAGGCTCGCGGCCGTGCGGCGCGCAACCGCAGCTTCACTGAATTCCTTTTCCGGAAACGCGACGGTGAAAGTGTGCACACCGGAGGCTTCCCTCGATGCGAGCGCGGCTAACGCAGTCGAATCAATCCCACTGCTGAGGAACACACCCACCGGCACATCGGCAATCAAGTGCTTGCGCACACTCTGCTGCAGCAACTCGCGAACAGTATGCGCGGCCGTGCCGCGATCGAGGTCTTCGCCGACAGCGCGGCGGCCGGCGGCCATGGTCCAGTAACGCTCGGGCGTGGGCACGCTGGCAGCGCCCAATTCAATCGTCAGGCGATGACCCGGCGGCAAAGAATAAACATCTTCCACCAGCGTCATTGGTTCGCCGACTGAGCCGAACAGCAAATAGCTTTCGAGTGCGGGGCGCGACAAGCGCCGCGGCACGAGTCCACTAGCCAGCAGTGCACGCACCTCAGACGCGAACAGAAAGCGTGTCGAAGGTCCAACATCCAATGTCCTATGTCCTTCTTTAACACCCGGACTTTGGACGTGCTCGGCGTAGTAATACAGCGGCTTTATTCCCAAACGATCGCGCGCCAGAAACAACCGTCCTTTTTCCCGTTCCCCTTCCCCCTTGGCCCCTATTTGGCGGCCATCCCAAATCGCGATTGCAAACATGCCTTCAAAGCGTTCGACCGACTGTGGTCCCCACTCCTCAAATGCATGGACCACGACTTCAGAATCCGCGCGCGTGCGAAAAGTGTGGCCGCGGTCCTGAAGTTGGTTTCGCAGAGCCTGGAAGTTGTAGATTTCGCCATTCAGCACGCCGGCAACATCGCCCGCCTCGTTATAAATTGGCTGGTGGCCGCCCTCGAGATCGATGATGCTCAACCGCCGCATGCCAATGGCCAGTGCGCCCTTCCTCTCATCGAGTCGACGGCCCTCAATATGATTAGCGTTGCTAAAATCCGCAATTCGAAATCCGAAATCCGCAATTCCACTGTCGTCCGGGCCGCGGTGGACCATGGCGCCGGACATACGCTTTACGAGAGACCCAGCGTCTCCCGATTCGCTCCAATCAACTACGCCGCAGATGCCACACATAAAATTTCGGATTTCGGATTTCGAATTTGCGATAAGACGAGTCGTTTCGTGTGTTTCGTGGATCGTCTTTTACGCTCTGTTAAAAAGCGATCCACGAATTACACGAAATAACACGAAATACCGCTATTCCACCGGTTTTGTCTCAAGCAACGAGGCGCCGGGCACGCCGGACGTAGAACGTTGGCCCTTTAACTTTGGACCTTGGACTTTGGACGTTTGACTTTCGACCTCGCCCCCGGCTTCGAACAAATAAAGCGACAGCATCAATTCAGCCAGCGCCCGTTGGCCCGCGTAATAAAAACCAGCCCAGCCATCCAATAGGCCCATTCTTAACACCAGACAATAAAAAACCATCGCCGGCGGAGCGACCACACGCCAGCGCCTGATCCGGTCGGTCCAGCTCAGCTCAGCCGGATCAGTGTTCCTTAACTTCCGAGCCTCGAGACGCGTATACCGCGATTGAGCTTCCAACCAACGACTCAACGGCTTTCGATCGTCATGCAACAGCCGTGTTCGGAGATCATCAACGTGTCCATCTAAAACCAGCTTGTGTGTGTGGCCGTCCTGCGTGTAGCGGCCGGCGCGACGCCGGTACAGGACAGTCACCGGCGGGTAAATGCCACTGCGCAACTGCCGCTCCTTGATGCAGTAAGTAAATGAAGCGCGATACCCCTGGGTTTGCGGCGCCGGCTCAAGTGCGCGCAGCTCCTCGACAAACTCCGGCGTCAATATGTAATCCGCGTCCAGTCCCAACACCCATTCCGAGTCGATCCCGGTTTTCTTCAAACCGAAGTTCCACTGGCTCTCGTGCGTATCAAACTCGCGCCGATAAACACGCGCGTTAGGAAAACGCGAAATGATCGCCAGCGTCTCGTCGCTGCTAAAACTATCTACCACCACGACATTGCGCGCCCAGCGCAGTTGTTCCAGCGTGCGACCGATGTTCGGTGCTTCGTTGTACGTCAGGATTAGTGGTGTGACTTGTTCTAACAAGGTCAGTTCTTTGAGGACGGACGCTTCTCGGCTGTAAGGGCCATGTGGGTTCCCGACCCGTACACACGGGAGGCTACTGAGTCGAATACCGGTATTAATGATTTGAGAAAATGGTAAGAATCTCGCTGACGAAGCGTCCGCTTCACACCGTCGCTTAAATTCGGATACCACAACAAATTTTCATGATGATATGTCCGATCCCGGAGCGCATAGTCGCGAAACTGCTTGATTTCGTAGCCCGCGTTCGTCAGAAGTAACTGAATGCTTTTCTTGGTAAACCCTGTCAGGTGCTCGCTTAGCTTCAGCGATTTGTAAAAGTTCATTCGCTGATAACGGCCGCGCAGTAAATTCTTTACATACCAGAAAGCAGCCTCGTTGTTTGGACATTCCAACAGCAAACGTCCACCCACTGGCTGCCGCAGATACAGTTGCTGCACAAACTGGACAGGCTGAAGTGTGTGCTCGATGACCTGCGACGCTTTGATTAGATCAAACGATAAATCAGAGCTGACTGAATTGATGTCGCCATGAATGCATTTAACAGCGGTTCCGTATTTCCCGGCTCGTTCCACCACGGATTTAATTGCCGCGCGATCCAAGTCCACGCCGTAGGCCTCAAATCCCAGCGATGCGGCCGCCACCAGACTGGCCCCGTGGCCGAAACCAACCTCCAGAAACTTCGGTTTTCTTCCGGAGCCGTTAATTGGCAGGCCCGAAAGCTGCTTGAAATAAGTCCGAGCCTGAGTGAAAAGGAATTCAAACTCGGTTTCGGAAGTCTCGGTTGTTCCGTATCCGGAATAGTAAGCCTCAAGTTCAGCAATCGAAGGAGTTGGTTCGAGGAATTCCGTCCCGCAGCCCATGCAGTGAACCACTGTGTCGCGGGCCTCCAAAAAAACAGTATGAACTGTCAATTCCGTAGATCCGCAAACGGCGCAGGTCCGATTCACTTCGGTTTCTAGTTGAGACACAGGGCCACCATATATTTCAACCACCGCTGAAGGGCGCGGAGGGCCCCTGTTCACGCCGTATATTCTTTCCCTGCATTCGCATAAGGTTGACCTCGGCACGTTCGCGTCCTTCGCGGGTTCGATATAGCTCGGGTTCGCGGTACATGTCACAACCCCCGCAAGTTGCGTTCAGGGCTGTGCTTCCGAAACTTGAACGCAGGAACTTCATCCGGTCATTGGTCCAGAGTTCGGCAAGGGTTGACTCTAGAATATTGCCAATGCCCAGGTCATCAAGAGCATCCATTGATGCGACACAACTGCAGCCTAAAACGATACCATCCGGCAAAACGATTGGTCCGTTGTACAACTGGACGCATGGTTCAATGCGCAATTTAACGTGTCGCAGTCTCATCGCGTCCGGCAGCATTTCCCGTGTGATTCGGCCATTTGCCGAAGTGAAGGACCACGTGAAATCAATGGGCGGATTGTATTCAAGTATCGGCTGAAAATCGTTATGCTTCATTACTTCCGCCAATGGCCGATCTGAACGTATTCCGATAGTGATGTGAACCGGCTTTTGAAGCTCCGCATTCCGTTTTAATAAATTGGTTACGTTGCGTTTCATTCGATCGTACGCCTGCGATCGATAGACGCGTTCATACATGTCTCTATCAAAGCCGGCCGTGCTGATTGTTATTGACGTCACGCCGGACTGCAGGACCTCATCAATTCCATGTTTGTCTAAAAGAATCGCGTTGGTAGTAACGAAAATGCGGTCGACTTCAGGTCGCCCCCGCAAATATCGAACTCGTTCAACGAATTTCGGATCAATTAGTGCGTCTCCGACAATCGGTGTTAAGCCGACAGAGCCACCTCCACAGTCCACGAAGTCGTTTACGGCTTTGAAAAACACCTCGTCGGTCATGAACCGGACTTCCCTCGTTTGAAATTGATAGGGGCAGAAAATGCAGTTGGCGTTGCAGAGATTTGTGAGTTCCAGATGCAATTCGAACGGCCGCATACTCATTGAATCAAGCGTCCGTTCAATGGAGTAGAGCCGCCCAACAAAGGCATCAGCCTTTCGGGACACAACCCGAAGCGCTTTATCGAGGAGAACTTTGTTCAAAATTTAATTTCGCTGACGGAACCTGTAGAGCTAGCGTGAAGGAATAAACCACCGAATGAACAAACATCCCACGGAATCAGACAATGTTCCCATATAGCTCCACCAGTTGAGCAGCCACGTTGGGCCAGGCAAACTGTGCTGCAAATTTCTTTCCTGCGTTTCCCCGAGTGCGCCGTTCTTCGGTTGAACGCATCGTCTCGCTCAAAGCGCTCTGAATGGATTCTTTGTCGACGGGCGCAATCCAACCAGCGTTCGCAGATTGAATATCTTCCGCCAGGTTCACATGCGGACTAATCAAAACCGGCACACCGTACGCAAGTGCTTCCAGCACGCAAAGCCCGAAATTTTCGTGACGTGACGGCAACGCAAGCAAAGATGCATTTCGCAGCACTGATTCTTTCACCGCGCCCTCAAGCCAACCGGTGAACAACACAAACTCTTCCGCACCCGCTGCGCGTACTTGTTGTTTTAGCTTGGTCGAATAATCTGATGGCCCGTCGCCGGCAATTACCAAACGCCAGTTTGAGAACTCTTCCTGCTTCACCAGTGGAATGAAAGATTCAAGCAGCACATCCAAACCCTTTTTCGAGTGCAGTCTGGAGAGCACGAGCACATATGGATGACCAGTTAACTGGGGAAACTCGGTGCGTTGAAGACCGTTGCCCTGTGTAACTGTCAGGTCAACACCAAGTGGCACAACCCGGCCGTGGTTTAGCCCCAGCGATTCCTCCACTGCTTGCTTCTCAGCCCGCGCCGTGTAGTGGACCGCAGCAGCGTTCTGCATCATCCGGTTCCCTGCCACTTTCCAAAACACACTCTTGCGCAACGACTTCTGATTCATGCTCCACGGATCAAGCGTGCCGAGCGGACGGACCACGTAGGGCACGCCGTGTTTACGACAAGCGCGCGCTGCAGCGATACATGAGTGGTTGAACACCGCATGAATGTGGACGACGTCGTAATTGGAAACGTTTTCGGTTAGCCAGGTCGAAAGTGCCCGCGAATACTTCATAGAGTTTCCCAGTTGCCTGGGAAAAAGAATTACCGGCACGCCTTTGTGCGTGGTGAAAGCTTTACGCGGCAACGTTGCATCGATCTCTGCGTCGGTTGAAGCAACGGCGGCGTCGATTCCCTGCGCGCGCAAGGCCGCACACATCGGGAAGATCGCCTGGCTGGGCCCG
>DATEPF010000262.1:0-7586 GCA_035273325.1 Pyrinomonadaceae bacterium
TGCGAAATATTCGGCGCCTTCGCGTCGTGGTGAGTATTTCTTCTACACGAAGAATGATGGCTTACAGAACCAGAGCATCTGGTATCGGCAGAAAGGGTTGGATGGAACGCCTGAAATTCTGCTCGATCCAAATAAACTGTCGGCGGACGGCACGACCAAACTCGGTCAATTCTCAATCTCACGAGATGGAAAATATCTAGGCTACGGCGTATCGCAGGGTGGCTCTGACTGGAGCGATGTTTATGTCATGGACATCGACTCCAAAGCAAAACAGTCTGACCACCTGAAATGGGTGAAGGTTTCCGGTATCTCCTGGCAGGGCGACGGCTTCTATTACAGCCGCTATCCGGCCCCGGCCGCGGGTCAGGAAATGACGACGAAGAACGAGAACCATCAGGTCTTCTATCACAAAATTGGAACGCCACAGTCGGAAGACGTTTTGGTCTATGAAGACAAATCAAACCCGCAGCGTTTCCATACTGCCGGAACCAGCGACGACGAGCGCTATGTGTTTCTGACGATTTCCGATCGCGGCAAAGGGAAGAAAGGCAACGCGCTTTTCTTCAAAGAAGCGGCTGACACTAATGCGAAGTTTATGCCGATTGTGGCCGAGGTAGGTGACAGCAGTTTCGGTGTGCTCGATAACGTCGGCGACAAGTTTTTGGTCTGGACCGATCACAAAGCTCCTAACGGTCGCGTATTCCTGTTTGATCCAAAGAATCCCGGCGAAGCAAACTGGAAAGACATCATTCCGGAAAAACCAGAGCCTCTCGACATCGTCAACATAGTAGGTGGCAAGCTGTTCGTTACTTATCTCAAGGACGTTGCCGCGAAGGCTTACGTTTACGATCTCAACGGCAAACTGGAAAACGAAATTAGTTTGCCGGGACCGGGAACGGTGGGTGGATTTGGCGGACGCACGGACGACAAGTTCACGTTCTACACATTTACCAGCTTGAACTCGCCGGGAACGATCTATCGATACGATATTGCAACGAAGAAGTCGTCCTTGTTTCGTCAGCCTGAAATTCCTGGCTTCAAGTCAACCGACTACGAAACCAAGCAGGTCTTCTACAACAGCAAAGACGGCACGCGCGTCCCGATGTTCCTGGTCCATAAGAAGGGCCTGAAACTCGACGGCAACAATCCGACGCTGCTTTACGGTTATGGTGGTTTCAACGTTACCAATTCGCCCGGCTTCAGCGCCTTTAGATTGGCGCTGCTCGAGCAGGGATTTGTTTACGCCTCGGCCAACATGCGCGGCGGCGGTGAGTATGGTGAGAAGTGGCACGAAGCCGGCATGAAGCTGAAAAAGCAAAATGTGTTTGACGACTTCATCGCAGCGGGCGAGTATTTAATTAACAACAAATACACGTCGTCCGATAAGCTGGCCATTCACGGTGTATCAAACGGTGGCTTGCTTGTAGGTGCAGTCGCTAATCAACGGCCGGAGTTGTTCAAGGCTGTGATTCAGCAAGCGGGCGTAATGGACATGCTGCGCTTTCACAAGTTCACCATTGGTTGGAACTGGATTGCCGACTACGGTTCGAGCGATAACGCGGCGGAGTTTAAAGCGCTCTACGCATACTCGCCGATTCACAACGCCAAGCCGGGAACGAAGTATCCGGCGACCTTGATAACGACTGCCGATCACGACGACCGCGTTGTGCCTGGACACTCGTTTAAGTATGCGGCGGTAATGCAGGCGGCGCAGGGTGGCGACGCTCCGGTCTTGATTCGTATCGATACCAAGTCGGGGCACGGCGCCAGCAGCACCACCAAGGCGATCGAACAGGCGAGCGACATCTATGCTTTCCTGATGAAGAACCTTGGCGTCACACCGAACTACCAGTAGGCAGACCGCAGTAGCAGTAGGCAGGAAAACGATCCACGAACTGCACGAGATATTTCGTGTGTTTCGTGGATCGTTTTTATTACTGAGGCAGCAATAGTGTGACGATTAATCCGCCGTCTTTCGCGTTCGTCGCTGCGATAGTGCCGCCGTGAAGTTTCACTGCACGCTGTGCGATTGCTAAGCCCAATCCTGTGCCACCGCTTTCTCGATCGCGTGCTTCATCGACTCGATGGAACGCTTCAAAGATCTTATTTAACGATTCCTCGGGCACTCCCTTGCCGTGATCGCGAATCCTGATAACCACGTTCGATTTATTAGTAAAGGCGTCCAGTTCGGTTGAAAGATCAATTTCAACCGCCGTCCCTTCATTCGTGTAATACACAGCATTGCGGACTACGTTGTTAATCGCGCGACGCAGTAACTCCTGATTTCCGGTAATAGTGCACGTTTCAATCGTACGCAGCACCACTGAGCGACCACGACTGCGTGCCTCATAGTGAGCATCAGCGGAAATCTCGCGAACCAGATTAACGAGATCAACCTCCGTTCTTTCATCGTGGACTGTCCCGGTTTCTAATCGCGTCAACGCTAACAACTGACCAATCATTTCGTTCAGACTCTCTGCTTCTCGTTGAATCCGTTCGAGCGCCGACGTGGCCTCGGTACCTGCGCGTTGCCGAGCCAACTCCAACGCGACGTTCAGCCGCGTCAACGGCGAACGCAGCTCGTGAGAGATGTCGCCGAGCAAGCGTCGCTGACTTTCGATCAACGCTTCAATCTGTTCCGCCATTACGTCGAAATCTTTTGCCAGTGAACTCAGCTCATCGCGGCGAGTCCCCATTCGGGGAGACACGCGTACCTTAAGATTGCCGCGCGCAAAGGATTGCGTCGCCTCACGAAGCTTGCTGACCGGCGACGTTAGATAACGGGCGAGCCAATAACAAAACGCAGCGCCGATCAGTCCGATCGCAAATATGTGGAGTATTTCGCGCGAGAAGGGGAGGGCGGGACGACGCGGTGGAAGCTGTGCGACAAAAATGTATTGATTGCCGGCCGCCGTGGTTGTGGAGCTCGCCACCGACGAGAGCGGACCGTGGCCTCGCAAGTGACCGTGCTTGTCTGAGAGCGTCTGTCGCGCAGCCGCAACTTCTGCGGGGGGATGGGGGTGGCCAAGTTCATTTAACTTATCGTCAAACAGAAATCCCTTAATCCGGGATTCGCTTTCTATCCGTTCGAGATATACCGCCAAGCCATTACTTCCGTACCGTTCGTAGGCATCCGCCGCCTCACGAGCGTGCATTTCGACAGGCGGCGACGGTGGTCCATGATGAAAACGCCGGAACGGTTCCGGTCTCGCCAACTCTCCGACAACGAAAGTTCCACTGATGACCGTAATCATCCCCAGACAAAACCACAGAAAGATTTTCCAAAACAGACTTCGAGGCAAGGCTACTTTTCTTCGCCTCCTGTCTTTGCGTAGATGTAACCCACACCGCGCAAGGTCTTGATGCGTTCGAGCCCGCCATACTTATGTCCCAGCTTCTTTCGCAGGTTGCTGATGTGCATGTCGATGCTGCGATCAAAAACCGAAGGCGCGCGGCCGAGTACGGTTTGGGAAAGCTCGTCACGCTTAATGACCTGTCCCGCCGAGCGTAGGAGATTGCCGAGGAGTTCGAATTCAACATTTGTTAAATCAACTACTTCACTGGCGCGGCGGACCACACGAGTGCCGTAATCAAGCTCAACATCGCCCACCGAAAGAACGCGCGGCGCTGGTGGCTCTCCCGGGTCCGATTTAGTTCGGCGTAATATCGCTTTGATTCGCGCCGCTAGCTCCCGAGGATTGAAAGGTTTCGCCAGATAATCGTCGGCGCCGATCTCCAATCCGATGATCCTGTCAACATCGTCGCCGCGCGCAGTCAGCATCAATACTGGGACCTTCGACTGTTCACGAATCTTACGGAGCACTTCGAAGCCATTTAGCCCGGGAAGCATGACGTCCAACACGACCAGATCAGGATTGTCTTTGCTGACAAGTTCAGCGCCGGTGTCGCCGCGGTGTGTGCTGCTAATTTGAAAGCCGAGCGGCTGCAGGTACTCGGCCACTAACTCACACAGCGCGACATCGTCATCGATAATCAGTATCTGGTCCATCTTCACGTATTGTATCCGAACCGTAAGCAAGAGTTTTGTAAAGAAGTGTCAGGGACTTATCCACAGATTGCGCAGATTACACAGATGCTAATTAGCGCGCACCCGTCGCCCCCTACAATTCATGGTCTTAAAATCGGTGTAATCCGTGTAATCTGCGGATAAGTTTTTCGTCTTTACAAATCTTTACATTCAGTTACCGAGTCTTTACGTCACGTTCCTCAAAATCCGCATATAACTACAGTACCAAAGAAGGATGTTGACGGCTGCGTCTGTCAACGCCAATAAACCTAAGGAGATTAAGTATGAGAAAGAAACTATTCGCTGGAGCCGGCATCGCCGTCCTGATTATTGGCGTGACAGCGTTCGCGCTGGGCCATGCGTTTCAGGGTGGGCACGGCGGGCGGGGTAAGGACCGCGCGCGCATGATGGAACACGTCAGTAAGGAGTTGGGTCTGAATGCCGAACAGCAGACTCAGGTCAAAGCGCTTTTTGAAGGTATGCATACATCCGAGGAAGCGCGACATACAAAACGCGACGAGTTGCGCAAGCAACTTGATGAGGCAACCAAAGACGGACAATTCGACGAGGCTCGCGTCCGCGCGATAGCTACCGAGCAGGCGAACCTGATGGCTGATTCGGTCGTGGAACACGAACGCATGAAATCAAAAATTTATGCGATTCTAACTCCCGAACAACGGGTCAAAGCCGAAGAGCTGCACAAACGCGGCGGTCCGGGCGGCAGGCGCCATGGTCCAGGAATGGGCGGACCGCACTAAAGGCAGGAGCAGAAAGCAGAAGGCAGAAGGCAGAAGGCAGAAGGCAGAAGGCAGAAGGCGGAAGGCAGAAGGCGGAAGGCAGAAGGCGGAAGGCAGAAGGCGGAAGGCAGAAGGCAGTGGCAACAGCGTAACTGCTCATGCTGTTCTGCTTTCTGCTTTCTGCCTTCTGCTTTCTCCCTACTGCCTCCTGCCCTCTGCCTTCTTCCACCGGACGCCGTCTTTCGTGTCTTCCAAAACAATTCCCATGTCCGCCAGTTGTTGCCGGATCTCGTCTCCGCGCGAAAAATCGCGGCGCCGGCGCGCTTCCTGACGTTCGTCGATAAGCTTCTGAATGTCGGTGTCCAGCATCTCGCGCTGCTCGGAACCGAAGATGTTTAGGACGCTATCAAACCGCCGCAACAGCTCCAACAACTCTGCCTTGTTTTCTTCCTGCAACTTCTTGCGGGCAATCGCTGTATTTACGTCACGGGTCAAATCGTGAATCACGGCCAGCGCGACTGACGTGTTCAGATCGTCGTCCATGCCTTCTTCAAATTCTCGCGCTGCTGTGGTTGTCACTTCATGTAGCGTGTCATTCATGCCGGGAGTAGTTTTTGCTTCGGTCAGGCGCGCCCGAAAGTCGCGGAGACCTGCGACCGTTTTTTCAGCTCCGGATAGCGCGTCAAAAGTGAAGTTGATCTGTTTGTTATACGGAACGCTCAACAGAAAATAGCGTACGGCAGCGGGCGAATATCCCTTCGCAGTTACATCGCGAAAGGTGTAGTAGTTGCCCTTCGATTTCGACATTGTCTCACCGTCGACTTTCAAGTGTTCGAAGTGGATCCAGTGCCGAACAAACGGTTTTCCTGTCGCGCCTTCACTCTGTGCTATCTCATTCTCGTGATGCGGAAACACGAGATCGATCCCGCCCGCGTGAATGTCAAAAGTTTCACCCAGATACTTCATCGACATCGCGGAACATTCGATGTGCCAACCCGGACGGCCGCGTCCGATGGACGCCTCCCACGCCGGTTCAGTTTCCGAGGTCGGCTCCTTCCAGAGCGCGAAGTCACGGGCGTCTTCCTTATCGTATTTGTCTGTGAGAACGCGTTCGCTGGCCCCGGCAATGTTTCCTGCGAAATTTATTTTCGAAAGTTTGCCATACTCGGGAAACGACGCGATGCGGTAGTAGATCGAACCGTCCGACCTGTATGCGTGGTCGGTCTCGAGTAAACGTTCAATCAACGAAACCATTTCCGGAATGTGACGCGTGGCCCGCGGCACGATGTCCGGCCGTTCACAGCCAAGCGCATCGGCGTCTTCCCATAGCGCTTCGATGTACTTCGCGGTGTAGTCGTCGATGGTGAGTCCCGCTTCCTGCGACTTGGCAATGATGCGATCTTCTACGTCCGTGATGTTCATCACGTGAGTGACTTTGTAGCCCTTAAACTTGAGGTAGCGGCGAATAATGTCGGCGGCAATCGCCGAGCGGAAGTTGCCGATGTGGCCATAGTCCCAGACCGTTGGTCCACAGTAATAGAAACCGACTTCGCCCTCGCGCATGGGACGAAACTCTTCAATCTTTCCCGTCAGGGTGTTTCGCAAACGGAGCATAAGGCCGATTATTAGAGAGCACGGACTGAAAAAAGTCCAAAGCAGATTTCGTGTAATTCGTGGATCGGTTTTTAAATGCCGCCTAAAACACGATCCACGAATTACACGAAGTACCCGAAATTGCGTTAATCTGTTGCCACATAGTACCGACAATGAACGAGTTTGATTTTCTGAAAAAATTACGGGAACGCGCGCGCGCGGGTGGGCCCGGAAGCGGGGTTGTTCGTGGCATCGGCGACGACGCCGCGGTATTGACTTCATCACCGGATCGCAATGTCGTGATCAGCACAGATCTACTTCTCGAAGATGTTGATTTCCGGTTAGCCACCACCCGTCCGGATTTACTGGGACACAAAGCGCTGGCGGTTTCGTTGTCTGATATCGCCGCTATGGGGGCGCGTCCACGTTGGGCCTTGCTGTCGATTGCAGTTACCGAAGCCGTTTGGCAGTCAGATTTCCTCGATCAGTTTTATAAGGGCTTCTTTCAACTGGCAGATCGGCTCGGGGTGAAGTTAATCGGTGGAGATCTTTCAAAGACGGACGCGAAGATTGCAGTTGATTCGATTGTGCTCGGTGAGTCCAGCACCGGTCACGAAGTTATGCGTGCGGGCGCGCGACCAGGTGATCAAATCTACGTCACCGGTTTCCTGGGTGACGCTGCGGCTGGCCTGCGGCTGCTCGAACGTGGTGCCCGAATTCATACAAACAGCACCGGTCGTCGCGAAACCAATTCGGTGGATCATCTGTTATTGCGGCAGCTGCAACCTGATCCGCGCGTAGGGTGGGGAATTCTGCTCGGCGAGCAGCAACTAGCAACGTCGATGATTGATATCAGTGATGGTTTATCTTCAGACCTAAATCATTTGTGCGCGGAGAGCAGTGTCGGCGCGCTCGTGGATGCTTCACGTTTGCCGATCGACAGTGTCGTTCGAGAAATTTGCGGACGCCGTGCACTGGATCCACTAATGCTGGCGCTCCATGGTGGCGAAGATTACGAGTTGCTCTTCACGGTTGCGCCTGAGAATGTTTCGCGCCTGCCGAAGCGAGTAGACGCAGTTTCAGTGACGCGCATAGGTGAGATAAAAGAAGCTGCTGACGGTGTTCAGATCTCGGAAGGCGCTAAAGTTTGGAAACTTGATCCTGGGGGTTGGGAACACTTCTCCGAGTAAAATTAGCCACAGATTAACGCGGATAAACGCGGATCAGAA
>DATEPF010000263.1:0-5282 GCA_035273325.1 Pyrinomonadaceae bacterium
AGTCATCACGATCCGATCGGTACTTCGTCGCCCCAATTCCAGCCCCGGCAGCAGCGCCAACGCCAGTTCCGATGGCGGCCCATTTTCCTTTTTCGGCCTGGCCCTTCGCGTGCTCAACCTGGCGAATCTGGTCGCGCGAGATGTTGACCACTCTGCTACCCCGCGAGATCGTGAGGTTAGTGTCAGACGCCTCAACCATCTCCCCTTCGATGGTTTTTCCGTCCTTTTGTTTGACGATCACACGTTCGTTCACCGCGACACCCTGCACTGCCGTCCAGCTACCTGAGATGGCCTGACCGAATGCAATCTGAACAGGCATTACCAAAAATGCCGCCACCACTAGCACAGAGATTAGTTTCGTTTTCATAAAAGCTCCTTAAGCTGAGAGAGTTCAATCAGCATTGACCTGGGCAAGTGCCATTCCTACCAGGTGGAGCGAAAAATCAACCAATGAAACGCCTTAAAATCGGCAGCCGTGTTTCCCGCCGCCATATTTTCCTGACAGGTGGTGACGCCTCATGTTCCGTGTTAAGTCGTGTGTTTCGTGGAATTCGTGGATATGTTTTTGGCCAGCGGCAGTACGCTCCACGAATTCCACGAAACAGACGAAGTAACACGAAATACGATGACTATCGGACAGATGTGACCAGTTGTATAATCCGGCCCCACACCCGAACTAATGAGGAATGGCGGTGAAAAAAAATTACGTCAGCACATCACCCGACGTTTATGAGCGACTTTGCCGGGCGCGCAACTTTATTGACGTCAGCTATGACCTGCCTTTGAACCTTGACGACATTTCAAGCAAGGCGTGCTTCTCGCGTTATCATTTTCTGCGACTCTTCCGTCAGACCTTTGATAAAACCCCGCACCAGTATCTGGTGGAGCGTCGCATTGAACGGGCCAAAGAGCTGTTGCGTGGCGCCCATTTGAGCGTGACAGACGTTTGTTTCGAAGTTGGATTCCAAAGCCTGGGATCGTTCAGCAGTTTATTTCATAAGCAGGTCGGGCATGCGCCCATCACGTATCGCGAGCAAGCGCGTAAGACTGAGTCCGCGCGACGACAGGTGCCGGGTTGCTTTTTGGTGATGTACAAGTTGGAAACCGCGCAGGCTTAATCAGCAGGGCCCAAATGCTCAGCGTATTTCGTGTGGTTCGTGTAATTCGTGGATCGTTTTTTGAGCCGTGGAATAAGATGATCCGCGAATCACACTAAACAACAGGCAAAAGCAATTTCGGAGAAGCCTTCACGCTCCGGATCGTCTACATTTTCTGCCGAACTAAAAATCGAAACTCAGGAGCACATCATGATTCGCAGAATGTCCCACGCCACAATCTTCGTTAACAATCAGGAAGAGGCACTAAGTTTTTACAGAGACAAGTTAGGATTTGAAGTGCATACGGACGCCATGGTCGGTGCGGATTTTCGCTGGTTGACTATGCACGTAAAGGACGACCCGGATTTTGAAATCATCTTGATGGAGCCGAAACCGGGAATGTTGATGGACGAGGAAACCTCCAAACAACTTCGCGCGATCATGGCGAAGGGTGTTCTGGGCGCAGGAGTGTTCAACACAGACGACTGCCGCGCCACCTATGAAGATTTGAAGGGCAAAGGGGTGCAGTTCGTTTCCGAACCAGCGGAGCGGCCATATGGCGTCGAAGCAGTATTTAAGGACAACTCCGGAAACTGGTTTAGCCTCACGCAACCCAGCGATGGACACAACTAGCTCAAGATATTTGGTGTTAATTCGTGGATCGTTTTCGTGTTAACGAATCTTTCTCATGATTCTGCACATTCATAACGGCGATGCCTCTGCTGACGTGGCGAAGCAGTCGTCGGTTCCAGGCGAGCACTTCGCGTGGCGCGAAGCGTTGATTGACGGACCAGCGCCAAACAACGTAAACGATGACGAATGGCGGCGACTTCGCGCTCAACATTTGTCTGAAGCTTACGGTGACGACCAGGCTGAGATCGAAAGGGAGCTGCGCACTCAGGAACAAAAACTTGCATCGTTCACAAATTATGACGAAGTAGTGCTGTGGTTTGAGCACGATCTTTTTTGCCAGGTCCATTTAATCTATCTGCTTAATTGGTTTGCGCAGCGCGACCTCGAACGAACAAAGCTCAACCTGATTTGTGCCGGCAGCTTTCCAGGCAGAGAAAACTTTCGCGGTCTGGGTGAGTTGAGTCCGGAAGAGTTGAGTTCGTTATTTCCGTCGCGACAGACAGTTACGCGAGAACAGCTTGATCTCGCAATACGCGCCTGGCACGCTTACCGGTCAACCGATCCGCGTGACGTCGAGTCCATCGTCCAAAGTGTTACCAGTGCGTTGCCCTTTCTCGATCCCGCGCTGCGTGCGCACCTGTTGAGGTTTCCATCGACGAACAACGGCCTCGGCCGAATTGAGAACCGTGGACTTCAACTGGTTGAATCCGGATTGAACAACTTCAGTGATCTGTTTAAGCGCTTCGGTGACCTTGAGCCTACTTATGGGTTAGGTGATGCACAATTTAGGCAATCGTTACATAGTCTGGCAGAGGCTAACCAACCGTTGTTGTTGAATGTTAACGGCGATGGCATTTCGCGGGAGGCTGCTTTTGAGATTACGGACCTTGGAAGAGCTGTGCTGAGGGGCGACGGAGACTTTGTAATATTAAATGGGATCGAACGTTGGTTAGGCGGGGTCCATCTTTCGGATGAACGCAATCTTTGGCGTTGGGACGAAAAAGCAGAAAAGATAGTGCAAACATAAGACCTCGGCGACAGCGTTCCACATCATGTTCGTGTTTTTCACAAAATAGCGCCTGCGTTGGTCAAACTTGCTTTAACATCTGGCTCCACGACTTATGGACATTGAATCTGTTCGCAAATTTTGTTTATCGCTGCCGCACGTCGACGAGAAGGTGCAGTGGGAAAACGATCTGCTGTTTCGGATTGGCGGCAAGATGTTTGCGGTGGTTGCGCTCGAACCAAGTCACGGCGTTTTGATGTCGTTCAAATGCACTCCGGAAAAATTCGCCGAGCTGGTCGAGCATGAGGGCATCATTCCGGCGCCCTACGTGGCCCGCTATCACTGGGTAGCCTTCGAACGTTTCGACGCATTGCCCGACCGCGATGTAAAAGAGCTACTTACGAAAGCCTATGAGTTAGTCCGCGACAAGCTGCCCAGGAAAATCAAAGACAGCCTGAAAACCCCAAAATCGCAGCCAAAAAAGCGATCCACCAAATAACACGAATCATTTTCGTGTGATCGTGGATCTCTTTTTTCCTATCTCCCTGACCGGCGAAACCTCAAAACGGCCCGGACGTATTACAATCAGGACACTAATCGACGCGATTTACCCCCATGCCGTTTGTTGAAGCGCTAAAACTCGCCATCTCTGCCATTTGGGGTCACAAGCTCCGATCGTTTCTGACGCTGCTGGGCGTCATTTTCGGCGTTGCCACCGTTATCGTCGTCGTATCTCTGATCGAAGGCTTCAATTCTTATGTCGATGAGAAGATTGCAAACATCGGTACCAACGCCTTCGCCGTCAGCAAGTTTTCGATCGATGATTTCTCCAGTGTCGAAGCGCTGAACGCGGCGCGCCGGCGAAACAAGGACGTAACGCTGGATGACGCCGCGGCCCTGATGGCCCGCCGTGATGCTATTCAGGAAGTGGGCGCCAAAGAAGATTCACTGGGCGACGTGAAGTTTGGATCCACCAGTTTATTTCGCGTCCACATCAGCGCCACTACTCCCAACATCGCAGACATCGAAAAGATCGAAGTCGCAGAAGGCCGGTACTTTAGCCCGAGTGACGAAGAAACCCGGCGTAACGTCACGTTCATCGGAGCTGATGTAGCGGACAAACTGTTTCCGACATCGAATGCGTTGGGCCAGACAATCAGAATTGACGGCCGGCCTTTTGAAGTCGTCGGAGTTGGCGTAGCGCAGGGCTCTGTGTTCGGCCAGCCGCAGGACATGTACGTGGCCATGCCGCTCTCAACGTACCTGGCGAGTTACGGTTCGCGGCGATCGGTTACGTTGAGTGTCACGTCAACCAGTTCCGAGACATATGAGGATGCGGTGGAAGAAGCGCGCGTGGTGATGAGGACGCGGCGGAAGCTGGCCGCAAACGAAAAGGACAATTTTGGAATCATTACGCCCAGCGCGATAAATGAACTGCGCGATAAAATCTTCGGCACGATTCAAGTCGCTGCGGTTGGCATTACGTCCATTTCACTCGTGGTCGGCGGAATTGTGATCATGAACATCATGCTGGTTTCAGTCACGGAGCGAACTAAAGAGATTGGTATTCGCAAAAGTATCGGCGCGAGGAAGGCAGACATACTTAAACAGTTTCTGGCGGAATCTACGATGTTGTCTCTGTTTGGCGGCGCGATTGGAATCTCGATCGCGTATTTGCTGGCGAAGCTGGTCGCAGTGCTGACACCTGTGCCGACCTCGCTGCCGCTATTTGCGGTCACCCTGGCGCTGATTGTGTCGGCTACGGTCGGGTTGATGTCAGGGGTTTATCCAGCCTGGCGCGCCGCGCGCCTCGATCCGATCGAAGCCCTTAGATCCGAGTGATTTATCCGCAGATTATACAGATTACGCAGATAAGGATGTCCAGCGGGTAATGAGATTCTCGCTGAAAGACAGAAACACCCTTTATTGCTAAGTCTTGAATCTGTGTAATCTGCGTAATCTGCGGATTAGTAACAAGATGAATTTCTTTCGCAGCAACATTCTCGAGAACCTACGCATGGGGCTGGACACGCTCTGGCAGCATAAGCTGCGCTCCATGCTCACAATTCTCGGCGTCGTGATTGGCACCATGACGGTGATCGTGATCGCAGCGTTTGTTTCCGGAATTGACGCGCGTGTGCAGAAAGAGATCGAATCGTTCGGTACCAATTCCATTTATATCTACCGGTTTGATCCAGGGTTTAATTTCAATCCAACGCAGGAAGAGCGGATGCGGAAACCGCTGAGCTACGAAGACACGCTGGCGATCGAAGCTGAGTGTCCGTCGATCCAGTATGCGGCCGCCTTCATGTCCCCAGTTGACTTCTTCGGTGGGCCATTCACGCAACGCGTCAACGTTCGTTATCGCGATATTGAAATGACCAACGCCGCGGTCCAGGGCGCGTCGCCGTCGTATTTCAAAATGGGAGTGACAAATATCGCGGAAGGCCGCTACTTCTCTGACGAGGATAACGCCCGGCACGCAAACGTGGCTGTAATCGGACGTGATGTGGCGAATACACTATTTCCTTTTGTTAACGCCGTTG
>DATEPF010000264.1:0-10749 GCA_035273325.1 Pyrinomonadaceae bacterium
GCGGAAACGGTGGCTCAGCCACGTTTTTACACTCTTCTATTTGGTGTTTTTGGCGCCATCGGACTACTGCTGACCGTCTCCGGAGTCTACGGATTGATCTCGTATACGGTCGCTCAGCGCACTCCCGAGATCGGCATACGCATCGCGCTCGGGGCCACGCGGCAAAGCGTGTTGCGCATGGTACTCAAACAAGGAATGGTGCTCGCCCTCACGGGCGTGGCAATCGGGCTGGCGGTTTCGTACGCCCTGGCCCGGGTCATTGTCAGTCTTCTTTTCGACGTCAAGCCGACAGATTTTGCAGCTTTCAGCATCGCCACGCTCGTTCTGCTGGGCGCAGCTGTTTTAGCCAGTTACATACCGGCGCGTCGTGCCACCAAGGTCGATCCATTAATTGCGCTGCGTTACGAATAAGGAAGGAATCATGCAAACAATTCTCCAGGATCTGCGCTACGGCGCTCGTATGTTACTCAAAAGTCCCGGGGTCACCGTAGTTGCCGTGATCGCATTGACGCTTGGCATTGGAGCCAATACGGCAATCTTCAGCGTGGTCCACAGCGTTCTGCTCCGCTCATTCCCATATCAAGATGGCGAGAGACTCGCGATCGTTTGGGAAAACAGACAGAGCGGCAAAGGCAATCCGCAAAATGTGATCAACCTCGGCAACTTCTTCGACTGGAAAGAGCAAAACACCGTGTTCACGGACATGGCGGCGTTTTTCGATTTTAACGTGAACTTAACCGGCGATGGTCAACCCGAAGAGATTCCCGGACAAGTAGCGACGCCCAATTTATTTTCCCTGCTTGGTGTCAACCCGATCAAAGGAAGAACCTTCGCTGCCGACGACGGCAAGCCAGGACAGAGCCCGGTGGTGGTGATCGGATATGACCTCTGGCAACGCCGGTTTGGCGGTGATCCTGGGATCGTCGGCAGAAAGATCACGCTTAACAACGAGCCAAACGAAATCATCGGAGTACTTCCTCCGGACGTTGGTTGGTTCGTGCAGAAGGGGTCGCTGATTCGCACTGCTCCGCAAATTTGGTCGCCATGGCAGGTGTCCGAGGCCCTGCGCAGGCGACGGGGCCGATTTGCACGCGCCGTCGCTCGACTAAAACCGGGTGTGACATGGGAACAGGCGCAGACTGAAATGACCATCATTGGCGCCCGTCTTGAACAACAATATCCGGAGTTCAACACTCACTGGGGCGTTACGGTGGTCCCTCTGCGCACGCAGGTCACCGGTGAAATACGAAAACCGTTGTTCATCCTGTTAGGCGCCGTTGGCTTCGTTCTGTTAATCGCGTGCGCGAACGTTGCCAACTTACTACTGGCTCGCGCGACATCACGTAAAAAAGAGATCGCGTTGCGCGCGGGATTGGGCGCCAGCCGCTGGCGTATCGCGCGTCAGCTGCTTACCGAAAGCATCCTGTTATCGGTGATCGGAGGTGGCCTCGGGTTGTTGCTTGCATGGTGGGGCACCAGAGCGTTGCTGGCTCTTAGTCCGCCTGAATTGATGGACCTGCGCGACACCTCGGTGAATCTTCCAGTACTCGGTTTCACGGTCGGCCTGACGCTGCTCACCGGAATCATTTTTGGATTAGTGCCCGCCCTGGAAGCAACGCGTGTCGATCTGAATGAGTCGTTGAAAGAAGGCAGTCGCGGATCCGGGCAGGGTGCGGGTTCGCATCGCTTGCGAAGTGCTTTTGTCGTTACGCAGGTGGCATTGGCCCTGGTGCTGCTGGTGGGAGCAGGATTGCTCATCAGAAGTTTTAACCGGCTGAACTCAGTGGATCCGGGATTCGATCCAGCGCATTTGTTAGTTGTGAAGGTTAACCTGCCGGACGAAAAGTACGACTCAGAACAAAAGGTCATCAGCTTTTTCCAGAGAGCAGTTGAAGGTTTGCGCGCGCTGCCGTCTGTCGAAGCCGCCGGTGCCATCAACTACATTCCGTTTGGCGGTCCACACTCCGCTACCAACATACAGATTGAGGGCCAACCAGTACTTCCTGCCGGACAGGAATTAGGCACCGGCATAGTCGTGACTGACGCTAACTATTTTAACGTGATGCGGGTCCCTCTGAAGCGCGGCCGGCTGTTTACCGCGCAGGAGGCGACGGAAATGCGTCATGTCGTGGTAGTGAACGAAACCTTCGCACGCGTAAATTTTCCTGGTCAGGATCCGCTTGGGAAGCGTGTAACTATCGAGATGAAAGAGGAAAACGTTCCGACGGAGATCATCGGCATCGTAGGTGACAACAAACACAAGGGACTCGACGTTGAAATTGATCCGATGTCTTACTGGCCGCATCCAGAATTAGTCACTTCATCGATGACTCTGGTGGTGCGCACCAGCGGTGATCCTACCAGTGTGGCGGCCGCGGCCCGAGGCGTAATTCATCAAATCGATCCGGAGCAGCCGGTCGGCGAAGTAACCACGATGGAGGGTTTGATGGCGACGTCTGTAGCTCGTACGCGGTTCAACACGATTCTGTTAACGGTGTTTTCAGTCGTCGCCCTCGTCATGGCGGCAGTGGGTATCTACGGCGTCATGTCTTATTCCGTGCAGCAACGAACGCACGAGCTCGGTGTGCGTCTCGCGCTCGGCGCGCAGCACAGCGATGTTCTCAAGCTGATTCTGAAGCAGGGAATTGTGCTGGGGCTGATTGGAGTAGCGGCCGGATTGCTCGGGTCATATGGACTGACGCGATTAATGAGCAGTCTGTTGTTCGAAGTGACAGCGACGGACACGAGAACGTTTGCAGCCGTTGCCGTGGGTTTGTTTGTAATTGTGCTGGTCGCCTGTTACATCCCGGCGCGACGCGCGACGAAAGTTAATCCGTTGGTTGCGTTGAGATACGAGTGATTCGTCAGGCCCGAAGGGCCGGCAGTCAATAGCCACGGCCGTTAGGCCGTGGATGCGTCGAAAAGCGTTAGAGGCCCGAAGGGGCGGCAGTAACAGAATTGGCGACCAATCGGCAAAGGCATCAGTGCCGGCCCTTTGGGCCTTATCAATCATTTCCGTTTTGATCCACGGCCTAACGGCCGCGGCTATTGACTGACGGACCTTCGGTCCTACATCTCGCGCCGCTGGCGCAGGAGTGAAATCATGAACACGTTATTCCAGGACATCCGCTACGGCATTCGCATGTTGTTGAAGACCCCGGCCGTTACGCTCATCGTGATTCTGGCCCTGGCGCTCGGCATCGGCGCTAACACTGCAATCTTCAGCGTCGTCAACGCAGTGCTGCTGCGCCCGTTGCCTTATGACCAGTCGGACCAGCTGGTGTTTGTCAATGAAAAGAATCCGGCGATAGACGAGATGTCGATCTCCTATCCCAACTTCACGGATTGGCGTAACCAGAACCAGGTGTTTGAAAAAATCGGTGTGTACAACCGCGGCAGCTATAACCTGACTGGCTGGGGCGATCCCGAGCGCGTCACCGCGGGACAAATGTCCGCCGACCTGTTCTCGGTTCTGCGCGTTAACGCCGCTCACGGACGTGTGTTCACCAACGACGAAGACAAGCCCGGCGGTGATCCCGTAGTGGTGTTGATGCACTCGTTCTGGAAACGGCGTTTTGGGGGCGAGCTGAGCATTCTGAACCAACCCCTGACGTTTAACGGCAAGTCCTACACGGTAATCGGGATCATGCCGGAAGGTTTCAATTATCCGAGTCGAACGGAAATGCTGGTGCCGGTTGGTCAGTTGTCAGATCAACCAAGCTGGCAGCAACGCGGAAATCATCCGGGGCTCTATGGAGTCGCGCGTCTCAAACCGGGAGTGACAATCGATCAGGCGCGCGCTGAGATGGACACCCTTGCCGCAAACCTTGAGAAGCAATATCCAGATTCCAATTCCGGCAACAGAGTACGCATCCGGCCGCTGATGGAGATATTTGTCGGCGATGCGCGCCGGGCGCTCTGGGTTTTGTTTGCCGCAGTTGCCTTCGTCTTGCTAATCGCCTGCGCCAACATCGCGAATTTACTTTTGGCGCGTTCCACTTCTCGCAAAAAAGAAATGGCGATCCGTGCGGCCATGGGCGCCGGACGCTGGCGCATCGTGCGCCAAATGCTGACGGAAAGCGTTCTGCTGTCGGTCATGGGCGGCGCCTTAGGGCTGTTGTTCGCCCAGTGGGGAATAAAACTCATTCTCTACATTAGTCCTGACGCCATCCCGCGCTGGCGCGAAATAAGTTTGAGCTGGACTGTTCTGGCATTCACCATCGGCGTCTCGTTTCTGACCGGACTTTTATTTGGTCTGCTGCCCGCGCTGCAAGCAGGTGAGGTTGACGTTAATGAGACTTTGAAGGAAACCTCGCGCGGCAACAGCGGCCGGCAATTGCTACGAAGTTCACTGGTGGTGGTTGAGGTTGCCACCACGCTCGTGTTGTTGATAGGCGCCGGTTTGATGATTCGCAGCTTTTACCGCCTGCAGGCTGTCAATCCCGGTTTTTCCTACGACCATCTGACCAGCTTCACAGTCTCGCTGCCGCCCAGGAAGTATGCGAAAGAAGATCAGCGCATCGCTTTCTATAACCAATTACTCGAGAACATCCGTCATTTGCCCGGTGTCGAAAGTGCGGCTGCCGCGTCCGGATTGCCGCTCGGCAACAATGGTTGGCAGACCTCGTTCACTGTTGACGGCCGACCGGCGCCGCCGCGCGACAACGTTCCATTGATGGAAGCATGCCTGGTCACCCCGGATTACTTTCGCACGATGAACATTCCATTGAAGAGCGGCCGGTTCTTCACAGACCGCGACGACCGGTCGTTCCTCGCAGGCAGAGACCTCAGCAAGATGACTGAGCCGGAACGAATAGCCGCCGGCCTGAATTCGGTAATCATCGACGAGGAATTTGCTCGCCGTCATTGGCCCAATGAAGATCCTGTAGGTAAGCGGATCCGTTTGGGTGGTGGCGATGATCCTGACCCGACTTTTCTGACGGTGTTGGGCGTAGTAGGTCGCGTGAAGATGGAAGGTTTGGGCCAGGATTCAAACCGCGTGCAGGGTTACTTTTCATTTCCTCAACTCGGTAGTGGCGGCATGACCGTGATCGTTAAGGCGCAGTCTGATCCAAACCAGTTGATCTCGTCTCTCAGAGAACAGGTGAAATCAGTAGACCCTGATCAGCCCATTTACAACATCCGCACGATGCATGAAATCCGCGCGGAGTCTGTCGCTTCCGAGCGTTTGAATCTGACGCTGTTGACCATCTTTGCGGGTATCGCTTTGGTCCTGGCCGTGGTTGGTATCTACGGTGTGATGTCTTACACGGTCACGCAGCGTACCCATGAGATTGGCATCCGCATGGCAATCGGCGCTCAACCACGCGACGTGTTCAAGATGGTAATCGGGCAGGGAATGACGCTGGCTTTGATAGGTGTGGGCCTCGGGCTGATCGGTGCGTTTGCGCTAACGCGTTTGATGGCGTCGATGCTGTTCGATGTCGCTCCTACAGATCCAGCGACCTTTGCAATCATCGCGGTTTTACTGACAGCGGTAGCGCTCGTTGCGTGTTTCATTCCAGGCAGAAGAGCAACCAAAGTCGATCCGGTAATTTCGCTGCGGTACGAATAGTTCGTGTAATCCGTGGATCGTTCGGTACTGATCTCCACGAAACACACGAAAAGGTTCCAGGAAAGGGACGTATGATTGATTCAATCCTTAAGGACATTCGCTATAGCTGGCGCGTTTTGCTGAGGCGTCGAGCTTTCTCAATAGTTGCGCTCGTCATCCTGGCTCTGGGAATCGGCGCCAACACGGCGATCTTCACTCTGATAAACGCCGTAATCCTGAAGCCCCTCCCCGTCCATCAACCGGAAGAGCTCGTCCTCTTTAATGACTTACCGAACGAAGGCACGCGCACGTCAGATGGCGATCTCGTGCCCGGCCGTTGGGACCTTTTTTCCTACCCGGCTTACCGCTACTTTCGCGAACACGATCCTTCCTTCCAGGAGTTAAGCGCATTCCGAAGCGGCGAGAGTCGTGTCAGCGTGAGACAAACTGACCGGCAAGTCAGCGAGGCGGAAAGAGCGTCGGGTCACCTGGTTTCCGGAAATTACTTTACGGTTCTCGGCGTAAATGCGTCTCAGGGACGCGTTCTAACCAACGAGGACGACTCGGCGGGGGCTCCACCCGCAATGGTTGTTAGCCATGGATATTGGAAACAAAAGCTCAACGGCGATTCGCGGGTCATAGGAAAGAACCTTCTTATCAACAGCACAGGCTTCACCATAGTCGGGGTGATGCCGGAGGGGTTCTTTGGCACTCGTGTTCGTCGTTCACCCGACTTCTGGTTGCCGTTGGCGTTTCAACCACAAGTCGAATTACGAAAATCGTCTCTCGAGGAGAAGACAGTCTATTGGTTGAATATTATCGGGCGTTTGAAGCCCGGCGTCCGCATCGAGCAAGCACAAGCCAGCGTAAACACCGGATTACAACAATTCCTCACCGCAGAAAGAGGTGACAAGCTGGACGACGACGATCGTCAGGCAATACAGAACAGCTTTGTCACTCTCGCACCGGGTGGCCGCGGAATCTCAGGGTTGCGCTTTTTCTATTCCCAAGCGCTGCGGATGTTGATGGTCATTGTTGCGCTCGTGCTGCTGATTGCCTGCGCCAACGTAGGAAACCTTTTGCTGTCACGCGCGGCTGCCAGGCAAGCAGAGCTTTCGCTGCGCCAGGCCCTGGGCGCCAGCCGGTGGCGTTTAGTGCGACAACTATTAACGGAGAGTCTGCTACTGGCGATACTTGGCGGCGTTGCCGGAATTCTGTTGGCCCAATGGGGCGTCAGCCTGCTCGTCAGCCGGGTTGCCGCCACTTCTCCGATCAACGTAAAGCCGGACTCGACAGTCTTGTTGTTCACCCTCGGTCTCTCGGTTGTGTCCGGAGTGTTGTTTGGGTTAGCACCGGCGATTCGGGCCACCAAAACTGATCTAACTACTGCGTTAAAAGAAAAATCCACCCGCGGTCGCAAAGGCCGTTTCAATCTGGGTTCCGCACTTGTCGTAGCCCAGGTCGCTGTGTCGCTGGTGCTGCTGGTCGGTGCGGGCCTATTCGCGCGCAGCTTGATGAAACTGCAACAAGAAGATCTCGGCTTCAATAACGAGAATGTCTTGCTCGCCAGCGTCGACACTCGGCTCGCTGGTTACCAACCCAACGATCTTAGCGGAGTCTACCGCGAGCTTTACGAGCGGTTGAGCGCGCTTCCGAATGTTCAGTCGGTCACCATGGCCACGTACAGTCCACTGTCGGGCACCAGCAGGAGCAGCACGTTAACAGTGCGCGGGCACACGCCTGCCGAAGGCGAAGACATGGATGTTGCCGATATGCTGGTTGGGCCAAGGTTCGCGGAAACGCTGGGCGTGCCGCTGTTGATGGGACGCGAAATTGGGATTCAGGACACGCCCGCGTCCACGAAGGTAGGGGTAATCAATCAATCCCTCGCGCGGGCGTTCTATGGAGATCAGAATCCAATCGGCCGCCGCATGACTTTCGATGAACGGTCCGACAAGGACGATTTCGAGATCATAGGTGTGATTGGCGATGCCAAGTATCACAGCCCCCGAGAACCAGCCGAGCGGACTGTTTACCGCCCCATACTACAAGTGCAGGATAGTGGTGCATTCTCAAATGTTTTTGAGCTGCGTACAGCGGGTGATCCGTTAAGTCTTTCAGGCGAAGTGCGCGCCGCGATCCTGCAGTTTAACGACAAACTTCCGGTCCTCAACTTCACAACTCTAAAAACTCAAACTGATGAAGCTCTTAGACAGGAACGTCTGGTGGCCCAATTAGTGAGTTTCTTTGGACTACTTGGTTTATTGCTTTCTTGCGTAGGTTTGTATGGAATTATGGCCCACGCGGTGGTGCGGCGGACTAATGAGATCGGAATTCGCATGGCTTTGGGTGCAGAGCGTCGCAACATCATTTGGATGGTGCTCAAAGAAAGCCTGCTGTTGGTCGGCGTTGGTTTGGCGGTGGGCTTGCCGGCTTCCTGGGCCGCCGGTCGATTGGTGTCAAGTCAGTTGTTTGGATTGACACCGAATGATCCGTTGACGCTGTTGTTTGCGGTGATGTTGTTGAGTGTGGTGGGCGCGCTGGCTGGATATCTCCCTGCCAGGAAGGCCTCCCGCGTCGATCCGCTGATCGCACTTAGATACGAATGATGTTGTAAACCTGGCGGCTTTGCCGCATCCGGTGCGGAAAGGCTATGCCTTTCCGACGGCGGGCCTCAAGATTCAGCGGCGAGGCTTAGCCTCGCCGCAGGTGGAGTCGGTCACGGACGAAAAGGCGAAGCCTTTTCGCACCGGATGCGGCAAAGCCGCCGGACCATTTCAAAGAGAGGGCCACATGCACTTAATACAAGACTTGCGTTACGCCATTCGCACAATGTTGAAGCGGCCGGGCTTTACTGCTATTGCCGTGATCACTTTAGCGCTGGGTATCGGAGCCAGCACTGCCATCTTCAGCGTGGTGAATGCGGCGCTCCTGCGCGACTTGCCGTACGCGGAACCCGATCGCCTGTTTCACGTCTGGGAAGTTACACCGCAGAAAAATTTTGGCCAGCGTGAGTTTTCCTACCCGGACTATCAGGACTATCAAAACAATCAGTCGTTCGAAGGCATCGCAGCTTACGCAGGTGGCGGAGGTATCATGAGCGGTCGCGGCGAGCCGGAACGCGTGTTTGCGCCCGCAGCGTCAGCCAACTTCTTTTCTGTGCTCGGAGTTCAACCGCATCTCGGTCGGGCCTTTCAGCCCGGTGAAGACAAGCAGGGAGCGCCGCGTGTAGTAGTGCTCACGTACGGCATGTGGCAACAGCGTTTCGGCGCTGATCAAAACATCATTGGCCAATCGTTGACCATCAACGGGGATCCGCACACGGTGGTGGGCGTACTGCCGTCCAACTTTCAATTCGCTCTGCGGAATGCCGACTTGTGGCGGGTTTACCAGCCTACCGACGCGCAACTCACCCGGCGCTTCATGCACGGCTCAAATCTGATTGGGCGACTTAAGCCGGGCGTTGACGAAGCACAGGCGCTTTCAGAGCTGACTGTGATCTCAAAACGCATTGAGCAGGAACATAACGAATCGCACGCAGGAACCGCAGTCAAATTGGTGCCGCTGCAGGAACAGTTTGTGGGACAGGTTAGACCAATCCTACTGGTCCTGCTGGGAGCAGTCGGATTTGTTTTGCTGATTGCATGTGCCAACGTCGCGAGTTTGCTGCTCACAAGATCGTTAGCGCGACAAAAAGAAGTTGCGATCCGCTCAGCGCTCGGAGCCAATCGCTGGCGAGTGGTCAGGCAACTACTAACTGAATCTCTCCTGCTGGCCATCGTGGGCGGAGCCTTCTGGGTGTTGATTGCTTACTGGGGCGTGGATGCACTCGTCGCTACCATGCCGGACAGTCAGCTTAGCGCCCTGCCGTTTCTGAAAACGCTGCGAATTGACTCAAGCATTCTCGCGTTCTCGTTCGGTCTCTCGTTACTGACGGGAATTGTGTTTGGCCTGGCGCCGGCAATTCAAGCTTCGCGCCCGGATCTCAACGAAGTCCTGAAAGAGGGTGGCAGGATGACCGCCGGAGGCGCGAAGCACCGTTTGCGCAGCGTCTTCGTCACGACACAGATAGCACTCGCGGTTGTGCTTTTGGTGGGCGCCGGGTTGATGATGAAATCGCTATTGCGCCTGTTGGATTCGAACGTCGGATTTAATCCGCAAAACGTACTGACGATGACTGTGGCGCTGCCAATGCCGAAGTATGCAGAGCTCGACAAGCAGGTAAGTTTTTACGACGAGCTAAACGCCCGCGTTAAGTCGCTTCCCGGCGTGACCGGCGCAGGCACTGTGAATGTGTTACCGCTTCAGGGAGGAAACACTACCCGGTTCTACATTGACGGCGATCCGGTCCCCGCGCCGGGGCAGGAGATCGAGGCCAACATTCGCGTAGTCGATCACACCTATTTTCAAACACTAGGCGTACCTATAATCGCCGGCCGCGGCTTCGATGAGCGTGACGGCGAAGCGCAGCGGCAGGCTGCGGTGGCCCAGGCGCAAGCTCAGGCGCAAGCGCAGGAACGTGGGCAAACTTTGGCGCCGGTGCCTATTCCCGGTGTCGTGATTATTGGTAAGACGACCGCGGACAAAGTATTTGGTGGACGCGATCCAGTCGGACGCCGGTTGGCCTACAACTCTTTTGCGGGTCAGACCGATCTGGTTATCGGTGTGGTTGGTGACGTCAAGATTGGCGGATTAGACGAAGAACTGAAGCCAGTTATCTATTATCCGTTTCGCCGTTTCCCGGGTGGCGGGACGAACTTAATGGTCCGCACAACCGGCGACCCGACAGCGCTGGCGGCAGCGGTGCGCAATGAAGCTCGGGGGCTGGAACCCGAACTGGCTCTTTTCAACGTTCGTGAGATGGAGCAGGTGATTGGTGAATCCCCGGCCGCCTTCATGCGCCGGTTTCCAGCGCTGCTGATCGGAATTTTTGCCGGCGTCGCTTTGCTGTTGGCGGCGATTGGAATCTATGGGGTCGTTTCGTATTCCGTTAGTCAGCAGACTCACTACATCGGAGTCCGCATGGCGTTAGGGGCACGGAGTTCTGACATCGTGAAAATGGTTCTCAAACAGGGATTGGGGTTGGCCCTCATGGGCGTCGGAACGGGTTTAGTTGCCGCCATCGGACTAACGCGTTTCCTGAGTAGTCTGTTGTTTCAAGTTCCGGCTCGTGACATAACCACTTTCGCGGTTGT
>DATEPF010000265.1:0-4115 GCA_035273325.1 Pyrinomonadaceae bacterium
GTGTTGCCGGCAATAACCGTTACCGGGACGCCCGACCAGATCAAAGCCATTTGGGAACTGCCTGCCGTCCGATCCGTTTACGGAAACCGCACGCTGAACATGACCAGCGAACCGGAAGTACGAGGCGTCACCGGCGTCACACGCGCCTGGAACGATTCAGAGATTACAACCGTCAATCGCGGTCTTCCGGTCAGCGGGCGCAACGTCACCGTCGCGGTCCTCGATACCGGCATCGATGCCACACACAACGATCTTGCGGGACGCGTAGCCAAAAACATCAAGCTTTCCGGTACCCAAAGCGTGAGTCTGGGATTCAACTATCCAGTCAGTTCGGATCATCTCGCTAATACGGATCAGATATACGGACACGGCACCTTTGTCGCGGGCGTGATTGCGGGTGGCGGCAACGCTTCAGGTGGGAAGTACTCGGGAGTAGCGCCGGACGCAAAACTGGTGGGCTTAAGCGCGGGCGACTTGAATCTGTTTTATGTGCTGGAAGGATTTGACTATCTATTGGCAAACGCCAACAGCCTGAATGTGCGCGTGGTGAATTGCAGTTTTTCAACAAACGGCGTGTTCGACTTCAATGACCCGGTGAATGTGGCGACACGGTTATTGACCCAGGCCGGCGTCAATGTCGTGTTCTCCGCTGGCAACAACGGTCCGAGCCAGCACACACTCAATCCTTATGCGGCCGCGCCATGGGTCGTCAGTGTCGGAGCGACGGACACTCAAGGTCGGCTCGCAAAGTTCAGTGCGCGCGGGGCCTTTGCAAATTCATTCTTCCATCCAACGCTGGTGGCGCCTGGAGTTGACGTGGTAAGCGTGCGCGGGTCCGGTGTAGCGAATGTTACGGGTGCAGCCGGCTTGATCGGTGCAGATACAACGAAGCTCAGCCATACGGAACTGCCGCATTACACCACTGCCAATGGCACCAGCTTTTCCGCGCCTCAAGTAGCAGGCGCAATCGCGCTGATGCTGGAAACCAATCCGAGTCTGACGCCGGCGGAAGTGAAAGATATTCTGCAACGAACGGCGACTCCGCTCGCGCCCTATTTCACGTACGAAGCAGGCACGGGAATGCTGAATGCGCACGCAGCCGTTATTGAAGCAGCAACCGGACGCCGGATCGGCACCTGGCGCGGCACGCTTGACCGGAACCAGGTCGAGTTTGCCTCCGAAGCACCCAGGACCTTTTCCGGAACAGTACAACCCGGACAAACCACGGATGTGTTGGTGAACATTCCCTCCGGTGCCCTGTCCGCTTCCGTGCAAATCTCATGGGGACCCGTCTGGAGCAACAATGACCTGGGCATGTCCGTTTACGACGACTTGGGA
This sequence comes from Pyrinomonadaceae bacterium, assembly GCA_035273325.1. GTDB lineage: Bacteria > Acidobacteriota > Blastocatellia > Pyrinomonadales > Pyrinomonadaceae > PSRF01. The sequence continues at coordinate 1,339 of DATEPF010000265.1, forward strand.
GCGCTTCGTGGTCAGTCAAACACGCTGAACCTGATCGGTTTGAACGGCAAGCGCGAAGGCGTAACGCTAACAATGCCAAAGGCGGGCACGTGGAAAGTCAGTGTACGAAACACCTTTGGTGGTGTTTCTACTCCGCAGAAGTTTTATGGCGTGGTCGAGATCGGTCGCGCGAGTTATTCCGGAGTGAGTGACGTCAGCACCGTAAGCCCATCTCTGCGCGAGGACATTTATCAGAGCATTCGCTCCTTTACGATGTGGCCAGTCGGTTCCAAGTTTCGCCCCGACCAGCCAATTAGCCGCATTGATTTAGCGTCGGCCATGGTGATTGGGGCCCGCGTCCCACAGAATCTGCCCGCTCAATCCAGCTACAGAGACATCGGCGGTGATTCAAACCGGTTGTTTGTCGAAAGCGTGCAGGCTTCGCCAACGGGTGCGTTGTTTAGCGACGTGAGCAAAGGTGGGAATTTCCGCCCGAACGACAATGCCACGAGGCTGGTGGGTGCTGTGGCGCTGGTGCGCGCTGCGGGTCTGCGTGCGGAAGCTGAGTCGTATACGGCCCCGCTTCCCTACCTCGACGCCGGGACGATCCCGAGTGCATTAAGAGGCTATGTCGCGGTGGCAGTATCAAAAGGTTTGATGGAAAGCGGCGGCTCGTTCAAGCCAAACGACCCACTTTCTCGAGGGGATTTGGCGAGAGCTGTGGCGGCGATCCAAAGACGGGCAGTGGAGTAGACGCTGGGCAATTGCAGAACTGGGAGCGGTAGCGAACAGATCCCGCCATTCAAGTAAGTGGTGGCATCAGGTCGCTACCGCTCCCAGTTCTGCAATTGCGTCGATATCGGTGCCTAAGTAACGAGCTCCCTCAGCGCTTGTTCTTCCTCATCGGTCAAGAACGAAAACAACAATCCAAAGCCAATTCCTGGCTGATACGCGACTACTTCACCTCTCAGCGCTAACCATTCGCCTGACGGCAATTTAATAGACAAGCTGACCACTTCTCCCGGATCTGCGCGCCCAGTCGTGTTTACAAAGCACCCCCCGAGGCTCAGGTCTTCAACACGGGCCTCGTGTACGCCAGATTGCCCGTCCCACTTAACAGCTAGATTCGTTGATACTCGTTCGTCGATGCGGCGGTCCTCAGTCATATCTGTCCTCTTTGGTGTCACTTTCCCAAATGGCCGTAGTAGACGCGCGTGTCGTATTCAAACGTTACTCTACCGTCGATGCTATGCGCGTCGAAAATTGCCTGTAATCCTTCAGCCATCGCCTTAAAGTTCGGATGTCCAGGCTCCGGAGTATAAGAAGCGGAAGCCACGCGACCCTGCAACGCCGCAAAGTCAAAGTGTTGAAAATTATCTAGATTCACTACTTTGTACTCGTCTGGTGCAAAAAATTCAGCAAGCTTTGCCGCGACATTTTCATGTCTGACTTCGTGGTAGTCCGTTCCACAACGAAGTAATAGGTTTTCATACTCGCGCAGGAAGGGACTGGAATCGAGGCGCCGTTCATTCCAAATCAAGACCACCCAGCCATCGGATTTCAAGATCCGACGAAACTCGCGTTTTGTCTTATCGCGATCGAACCAGTGGAACGCCTGCGCTGCGACGATAATACCTACACTGTTCTCGGCTAAGGTTGTTGCTTCGGCCGAACCATCAACGCTGACAAATTGGGGGTAATTGTTCAATAGATCTTCGGCGATGACGCGCATCGATTCATTTGGCTCCACACCAAATACGCGGTTTCCATTCTTGAGTAGTAACTCCGTGAGGATTCCTGTGCCGGACCCGACGTCTGCGACGATCGAGTTCAAAGTTAAGCCGCACTCCGACTTCAGGATGTCCAGAACCCCAGGAGGATAATCAGGCCGGTATTTTGCATAGGCTTCTGCCCGGCTAGAGAATCTTGTTAATGCGTCGGTCATTGTATTTCTGATATTTCCCTCCCTCTGGGAGGGTTAGGGAGGGCTTGCGCGAAAACCAATTTCTTGTGTTTTGGAGGAAGCGTCAACCCAAGCCTCGATAAAGCAAAAAAAATACAAGGGAATGCTTAAGTGTTGATTCAACATTGTCACTTCCTTCAAAAACAAGAATCGCCTTCCCTTCGCAAGCCCTCCCTAACCCTCGCAAAGGGAGGGAAATTACCGCGCTAGTCGCGCGTTATCAACGAACTCGGAGTGCTCATCCCACCCGGCGGATTCAATTTAACGAAGACTCGGTGCGCGAGTAGTAACAGAAGTACAAAACCAAAAGTAATCGGCAAACGGGTGTCTGATTTTACCAGCAACCAGAAATGAATGACGCCGGCAATCGCCGCAGCGTAAACCAATCGATGCAGTGTCCGCCAACGCTTGCCGCCTAATCGTTTAACCATCTTGTTCGTCGAAGTAATAGCCAACGGAAACATCAGGAAAAATGCGAGCATACCGACGGCAATAAACGGGCGCGCCCACACGTCCGCCGGTACTGTCCCAAGATTGAAGTAACGATCAAAAGCTACGTAGGTTAAGAGATGCAGTAATCCGTAGAAGAACGCGAATAAACCCAGCATGCGCCGAAACTTCACCAGACCGTTCCACTTAAAGACTTGCCTTACCGGCGACACGGCAACCGTCAGCATCAGGAATACCAGTGTCAGCATACCGGTGGTTCGCGTCGCATACTCCAACGGATTGGCGCCGACGCGGTCGCGATAAACATCCCACAGCAGCAGTGCCAACGGCACCAGACTGTTTACTAACAGTAGCAGCTTTGGAAACTGGGGACTGGTCATTTAGT
>DATEPF010000266.1:0-4910 GCA_035273325.1 Pyrinomonadaceae bacterium
CGCAGAACAAGATTAGTCGTAATGAAGAGGGGGGTTACACAGCAGTAACCAAAGCCAGGAAAGATCGGCGTGGCATGATCTACGACGATCTGACCGAGTCGAGCAAGTACAGTTAGAACGATCCACTAAATACACGAAACAACACGAAATAAGTCATGATATTTCGTGTAGTTCGTGGATTGCTTTTGAATCTGTAGATGAAATTTACGAGATATTCAAAATTCAAAGGCTTGGACGTCTCCGGAATAAATCTCGGTGACCTGATGGAAGGTCTGTCCGATTCATTGCTCGATTCCGTCAGATCGTCGTAGATCATGCCACGGCGATCTTTCTTGGCTTTGGTTACGGCTGTGTAGCCACCCTCTTCGTTACGACTAATCTTGTTCTGCGCGTAGAGTCCTTCCAGTACAAACTCGCACGCTGCGACCATCTGGCCTACGTCCTTCTTTTTAAGATCAAACGGAATCAGAGAGGTTTCGATCAGGTCCGGGACAGCCTCCAACAACTTGCGACACTCATCCGCCGCCGCAGTGTCCGCCAGGCGCAAGTTGTTTCCTTCATCAAACCAGTGAACAGTGCGAGCGAAGTCGATACCCACAAAATACCCTTCGAAGATCTCGCCGGCGGCACGCTTGATCAGATCTTTAGCAATGCGACCGGCGCCTATTTGTTCGCCTTCGTATTCGAGCTCCATCTTGCCCGTCATAGAAGGCACCGCCGCGTAAACATCAGAAATGCGTGGTACCACTTCGTCCTCATCCGTCAGCAGTGCGCGACGTTCTGCATTTGAAACTACCGACTCAATCACGCTGATCGGCATGCGTTGCGAAACGCCGGAATGCTTGTCCACCCGCGAATCATCGCGTGCTTCAAAGGCAATTTGTTCCACCGTCTCGCGGATGAAGTCCGGTATGTGCAGTTGTTTGTTCAGGCCGTCGCGCGCGACCCACGCTTCTTGCCGAGTAATCTCGACCGCCGTCTGAATCTCCGAGGGATAGTGGGTCGTTATTTCTGCACCGATGCGGTCCTTGAGTGGCGTAATGATTTTTCCTCGCGCGGTGTAGTCTTCAGGATTAGCAGAGAACACCAACATCACGTCCAGCGGGAGGCGAACGGGATAACCCTTAATCTGCACGTCGCCCTCCTGCATGATGTTGAAAAGGCCTACTTGAATTTTGCCCGCGAGATCCGGCAGCTCATTGATGGCGAACAGGCCACGGTTGGCGCGCGGCAGCAGTCCGTAGTGAATCGTGAGCTCGTCGCTCAGAAGATGCCCGCCCTTGGCAGCCTTAATCGGATCAACGTCACCGATGATGTCTGCAATAGTCACATCGGGCGTAGCCAACTTCTCGACAAAACGCGCACCGCGGCCAATCCAGTCGATCGGTGTGGCGTCGGCATGCAGCTCGATGGTTTGACGCCCGTATGCGGATATTGGTGCGAAAGGATCGTCATTAACTTCAGAGCCGGCAATGATGGGAATGTGATCGTCGAGCAGGTCGGTCAGCTGACGAATGATGCGGCTTTTTGCTTGTCCGCGCAGACCAAGAAGAATCAGGTTGTGTCGCGCAAGAATGGCATTTACGAGTTGAGGAACAACCGTTTCATCGTAGCCAACGATGCCCGGAAAGAGGCGTTCGCTGCGTTTCAGTTTGTTGATGAGGTTTGCGCGCAGCTCGTCTTTGACGGAGACGCTTCTGTACCCGCTGGCCTTTAAGTCACCTAACGTCCTTGCTCGTTCCATGGGTGTCCTTCGTGTTTAAGGTTTTGGAAAGTTTAACTGGAAGCGGGGGAAAGGGCGAATCCACGAAATAACACGAACTTCGTGTGATTCGTGGATCGTCTTAGTCTGTGCTTACACGATCTTTTGCGATGAGGCCATCTTCGATTAGTTTCTCGAGATGCGCCAGCACGGCGCGTTCGGCCATCGGATGCGCTTTGGGAGAGACGTCTGTATAGACTCGCGTCACGATCTCTTTCACCGTCATCGCGCCTTCGTTAATCACACGCAGAATATTTTGTTCACGTTCCAGACGATGAGAAATGTATTCGTCGATCTTCTGGTAAGGATTTCCCATCGCCGGACCGTGTCCGCCGAAAATAACCGACAGCTTCGGCAGTTGTTTCATGCGTTCAAGCGAAGCCAGATAGTCGCGCATGTTTCCTTGTTCCGTTTCGATTAGGACTGATCCCAGCCCGACGATGTTATCGCCCGAAAGCAGCGTCCCGGTACGCGGTTCGTAGAAACACAAATGACCGCGTGCATGACCGGGCGTATGCAGCGCTTGCAAACGTATCCCGGGTAAACCCTGCAACTCGATAACTTCGTTGTCTTCTATTAACCGGTCCACTTCGACGGTCCCGGCCAACGGTTCTGCAGTCAGTCGATGCGCCGCTACTTTTACCTCCCCAAGTCGTTCCCGAAGCGCACGCACCCCTCCGACATGATCCGGATGCATGTGGGTAATGATGATCTCTTTGACACGGCGTCCTTCTGAGACGAGCTGCGCAACATTGCTTGCCAGGGCTTGTTGTTCATCTTCGTAAGGCGAACCAGGATCGATTACCAGCAGCTCTTCCGATGTATAAATCAGATAGCAGTTGGTGTGCGTCGCGGGCGGCTTTGTCGGAGTACGGACGGGGAAACAGATGTAGTTTGGACGGAATTCGATGCGCCGCACGGGTTCGCGATGAGCGTTCGGGATGGATAGAAAACGTTCTACCAGTTCGTTGTTGATTCCGCCTGACAGGGTCTTCAGGGCATGTATCACCGGAGGAACCGCGAGAATTTCCGACCGTTGCCACCGACCCAGAGCTTCACTTGCAGCGACCCAATCGCCGAAATCAAGTTCACCATCGACGGCAACTTCCGCACGCTGTTTAGCAGGGCAGTTAATCAGGAAGAACCACGTGTCGAAGCGGCGGGCACTAAACGGCGGCGTCACCCAACGGCCAACAAAAGTGAAATCGTCAGCGTCGAGATAAAGGTTGTAGTGGCGCAACAATGCGTGCCAGGTCATTCGTTGCGATTGCAGATCATCCAACAGAGAAGCGCGCTGTCCTTGAGTCAAGGCGTCCCCGCCACGAGCCACGAGTACTCTGGTTTCCTCGAACAACTCACGCGCAGCACAAGAGACTGCCGTACAGGTTTCTGAATCAGCGCAGTTCTCGACGGGAACATCTGCGTCAGTTTCATCAAACTGTCCACCGGGGAACGCGTGATAGCCGCCGAGGAAAGAAAGTTTTGGGCTGCGGCGCACCAGAAAAACTTCGGGATCAGATAGGTTCGTGTTGTGTCTAATTAGAATGACGGCTGCGGCGTCTTTCGGCTTCGTGGGTTTGGTGGGTTCAGACATTTCAATGTGAGACATGCTTTAGCTTGTCGCGAGATCGGTAAGATTCAGCCAATGTAGAATGATGTCGAGGCTGACGACAAGCTGAAGCATGTCGCACATTAATCACCAGCGAAACCTTTCGCCGTCGCCGCCGGTCCACGGATTTCCGCGCATGTGGTAGCCGCCTTCTTCCCAGAACCCCGCCTGGTCCTGACTGAGGAACCGGATCCCTTTCACCCATTTTGCGGATTTCCAGGCGTAGAGTTGCGGAATGATTAGTCGAACAGGCCCCCCATGTTCAGGTGGAATTGGAGCGCCGTCGTGCGACCAGGCGAGCAGCGAATCTTCTTTCAGGAAATACTCGATGGGAACGTTGGTGGTCCATCCGAAGTCGTAAGCGGAAGCAACCACAAACTTCGCTTCCGGTTTGATGCCCACAATCTTCGCCAGTTCCTGTGTGGGGACCCCGCCCCAAACATTATCAAGACGCGACCAGCGGGTAACGCAGTGAAAGTCTGCATATACGCGCACGGCCGGGAGCTGCATGAATTCATCCAGTGACCACTGTTGTGAATTCTCTACCAGGCCATCAACTTCAAAAGACCAGTTGGCAAGATCGATTTGCGGCGTGCCGTGCGCATCCAGCACCGGCCACTTTTTCGTGCGCGATTGTCCGGGAGGAATTCGATTATCGCGCCGCGTGTCAGGACTTATAATCACATCAGGCTCAGCGATTTCTTCCGGCGCGCGTGGATCAGTTGTCTGGTATTTGGGATCCGGTAGGAGGTTATTGAGGAAGCTCATCGGTTAAGTCTTGATCGTTTTTACTTTCCGGCCCGGTCTTATATTCCACCAGACCTTCGGCAACATCCCGTTTTGCACCATGCCTGCGCAATTTTCGCGACGCGTCTTTGATCTCTTGCGTGAAGGCCCAGTGTGTCATGTTCGAGTGGCCGAGCTTTCCGCCCTGGCCTCCGTCAGCTTTACCTTTCATGATCGACATCTGCTGAACTCTTCAGTCGCGTTGCGGTGAACTCTTCTCGGCCAGCACCATCAACTCTTCAGGCATCCACTTGCCAACCCCGCGGGCCGTTGATTCTTCGATGCCTTTGGTGCGGTCGTGCCAGGCGTCGCGCGTCCCTTCCGGCCCACGCTGGTCGACATAGTTTTCAACTAACTCAAAGGAGAGCACGATTCCTTCGGCAATTTCATTCCAATCGTTGAACTGAATTCCACGTCTGACGAGCGACAAACCAGCGGTCCAGTCTTCTTCAGGCGCTTTGTCATCCTGCTCGGGGATGGTCAGGTTATGAAGCGAAGGGAGCGGCCCACTTGAAAATTCCTTAACCAGGGCGGCCCGGATTTCTTTGTACGACGCAGACGGTTTTTCTTTCCGGATGTCCAACGTGCGCCGAAAAATATCGGCAACGGTCACGGTCTTCTCATTAGCCACAGCTTTCTCCTTTGGGGATGCAATAACTTACACGCTGACTGTCCTAATCATAAACCACGGTTAGTTTCCCCGCATTAGCTTATTACTTCGATGAAACCAGCCGACTGCTCACCTGGGATCGC
>DATEPF010000267.1:0-12084 GCA_035273325.1 Pyrinomonadaceae bacterium
GGCCGCTGCCGATACCAATCACCACGTTCGTCAGGGTTGCGCCAACTGTGTACATAGCGGTATCAACCACTAACGGATAGGTCGGGGTGACGGTGCTGGTATAGATTACGGCGCCGTTGCGGTAATACTTCACAACTCCGCTTTCAACCGCCACCCGGAACACCGTCCCTGGCGTGTATGCGCCAAAGCTGCCTCGGTTCACGCCTCCTTCGTAGACCGACACCGTACCGGCGTTCGTCGGATACATAGCGAAGTCGATCTCCGTGTAATTGGTGTTCGAGTTGCCAAAACTCAAACCGCACATCCGGGCAGTGTTGGTTTCTGTAGCGGTGAACTCCACGTATCCGTCACCTGATGCAATCGTCTCTGTGGAAGCCGCGCCGGCATTTCCCCAGGCAGTTCCTGCGGTCTTGGTCAAACTATTGCCGTTGACTGTCACCCCCGCCGCCCCCGTCCACGTCACATTCTGAACCGTTTGCGTGGAAGGCTCTGTTGTCACCAGCAACTCCCCGTTGCGATAGCCATACTCCTTCTGTGGTGAAACGGAAGCTCCAGCCGCTGCGTACTCAGCCAGCAGTTCGCCGTCCATCCCATACACCTGCCACGTTTCCAAACCATTCACCTTGCGGCGCACACGTTGCCCGTCAGCGGTGTAGTTATATTCACCAACTACCAAACCACCACCCTGTGTCTCCGACGTCAATCGATTCTCGGCATCATAAACCCGAGTCACGGCCGAGCCGCTGTACGTGTCGGCTGTCAGATTTCCGGCAGGGTCATACGTCATGGTTCCGGTTTGGCCGACTGGCACACCCAAACGGTTGTTTGCGGTATTCACAGTAAATTGTTTGTTGTTGATTCCAGTGCCGGAAGTCTGGAGGGGGTCGATCGTCCGATTACCAAAGCGATCGTAGGTGTATCCCTGCTTCCAAAGTTGTGCAGTGTTAGAGTCGCGTTCCGTAACTTTCTTCAAACGATTTAAGCTGTCGTAATCGTAAGTTTGAGTCCAGTTGACACTTCCGGTGGCGGTGGAAACATAGATAGTTTGCCGCTTCAAATTGCCGTTGTTGTCTGTACCGTTACACGCCCCCGCGCAGGCTGCGTAGTGGTTGATAATCGCTCCACGGTTCCAGCTTGTATCATTCGGAGTTGTACCGACGCGAATTTCCGACAGCTGTTGACGGCTGTTGTAGATATGCTTGTTATAGATAGGAGTGGTAGTACCAAACTGTTCCTGTTTCATCGCGCCTGACGCCACGTAACTGATTCCCGTTGCATAGGTCCGTTGTGTGCCATCGCCGAGGTTCCCGCTAGCACTACTAGCGCGGCCAGCGTTGTCGTAACTGTAAGCTGCCGTCCTGTTCGACGGGTAAGTCTGCAATGTCACATTGCCGGCGAGGTTGTAGGTCCTTTCAACCCGATATTCCGTACTTCCCCAGACACTGTTTGTCCTGAATCGTTGCCGTTGATCTTTCGGCCTTCCGAGTTCGTCGTAGGTGTGGATCTTCAGATGTTCTACAGTTGTGCCTGCCGTTTCAGTACCGCCCGCATAGCTTTGCCAAAATCGACCGACTCCCTTTGTGGCCCCGTCATAACTTCGCGTAATGTCCGGATTAGTTGTGGTGTTGGAATAGTTAATAGTCGTGTTGCGATTCAATGCGTCATATCCATATGTGCTGATGATCGCCCGAGAATCAGTTTTTTGGGTGAGATTCCCGTTGGCATCATATTGGTATCCCATGGACCATTGAGCATTGCCCGTTTGCACATCGCTCAGAGCTAGACTTGCGTGCGTGTCCTGTTCCGGATTGCGGGCCCTGATCAGCCGCTTCGCCGGGTCATACATGAAGTACCGCATCTGGCCGCCCTGAGACACACTGACGAGATTATCCAGCACGTCATAAGCGTAGGTTGTAAGGTAATTAAAGGTGGGCTGGTCCGGCGCTTCATAAATCTGTATCAAACGGCCGAGAGCGTCGGTAACGCTTTTTCGCTTGTTCCCAATTTGATCAGTTACTGTCACCTCATTGGAACTGTAGCTAGTCTGGACTACAGAATTGTCGGGAGTCGTTACTGAGGTTACTCGTCCCATAAGATCGTATACGGACGTCGTATACAGCGCGGTTTCTCCCTGGGCCGGACGGTATGGATTACTGATACTTGTGACACGACCTATCTCGTCGTAAAGAGTATTTGTACGGATTGAGAAAGTTGCCATACTGGCGTGCAAGCCATCCTCCGACTGCCAGGACGTAACCGGTCTATCGAATTCATCGAACACGATTTTTGATGCCAGCCATCGCGTTGTATCTAGTTGCGAACTCGTGGTTGATTCATTAGCTGTGAGGGTCGGGTACGTTGTCTCTGCAATCGTTTGCGCGGGCGCACCTACGGCTGCTGTGACGCGGATCGGTCGTCCAACCGAGTCGTACTCGGTCCTGGTTTTTACCAGATTTGGGTCTTTGGTTCCGGTGGGCGATCCAAGGGCGTAATTGAACTGAACTTTCGACTGATGGTTAAGCGCATTCGCAACGCCCGTCGCCATGGCAAAGGTCGCGCCTGCCGGACCTATCAAGCCGCTGTCCGGATTGGTGCCGTTGCCGAAGTTGTCGCCGTAGGAAATTGTCGAAACGTTTCCGTTAGGGTCCTTTGTCCAGACGAGGTTACCGGCGTTGTCATACTGGTTGAATGCATGAAGGTAATTCGAACCGCCAACCCATCTGGAATGCTTAGTGACGTTGCCTCGCGGCTGAGACGCGTTATTAAACGTTGAAAAGCGAATAGCGTCATAGTGAATCATTCCGCTATTGAGGACGAGGGCGGCGTGGTTGGTGGCAGAGGAATAGTTGTCATATTCAAACTCGGAATACGCCTTCTGGTTATCATTCGCGTCTTTGATTGTCTCTGTAAGCACTAAACCAGGCTGATAGATGATTGAGTTGACATCCGATGCCAGGCCTGATCCACAACTGGCATCGGCAGGGTTAAGGTTGGTGTAACAATAGTTGTTAAGGTTAGTGACGTACGTTCGATACGTCTTGCGAATCAGAGCGCCTAAACTGCCACTAGTGTTGCCAAAATCATATTCCTTGATCAGAGTTACGTTGTTGAATTGATCGTAGTCATATTCGACGCGCTTCTTCTTTCCATTTTCCAGAGTTGTATCTTCCCAGGTTATCCGATCGTCGTTTGGTGGCTGATCCTGCGCGTGGCTAGGTTCGTTTATGTAAGCGTTGTAGCCGAGGCCTTCATCGTTCGCCCAGACAACGGGCGCGCGCTGCACCCAATTGCGTCTTGTCACCACAGTGCCATTTCCCGTCAGGGTTTCAGTATAGAACTCCCTGGCATTCCCGAATTTCTCATTACCAGTGCCGGTGTACGATCCAAAGCATGATCGATATTCGGAACCGAAGCCCTTTTTGAGAAAGGCGTGCTTCGTTGAAGATAACAATGTGCCTGCGGCGCCTCCGGCGCGTATCTCGACCAAGGTGGCTGGATAAGTAGTGCCATCTACCACTGACGTGGCATTGAGGTTATAAATCCAGGTCGCATCGACATTGGTTCCATCTGTCAGCGTCCGACGTTGGCCTACTCGCCTGTTAAGTGTGGCAGCGATGGGCGCAGAGACTTCACAGACGCTCGTTGCGGTGCCAAGGTAGTCAATCTGCGAAACTCCTCCTCCCGGGTAAACAATCTCCGACACCTCTCCATACTGGTTGTAGCGAAAGCGCATTGAGCGCCCATCCAAAAGATTAAGTTGGGTTACCGCGGTCTTCTCACCAACGTCCACTCCTGCTGATGTGCCATAAGCTTTTATGCCCTCGGAATGGTTAAACAGATCCGTGTGAGGCGCCTGAATGGTGTGTTCAGAATAATTACCTAGTGCATCCGTAAAGGCGTCGCCAGTGGTGAATGGACGGGGCAATGTCCGAAAATCAGCCCGCAGATTATCAGGGTCCCCAATTGCGCCTGTGTTAATGGTGACTGTACGGTCCGCGGTTCCCATGTAGCCCTCTACGGTTACGGCGACGGTGTTTGGGGAGAAGGACAACGTTGTTTGCCTGCCTAACGCATCGGTATATTGGCCGCCCATGGCGATGTCGATAAAATTTCCGTTACGGTCAATCATTTTGGATCCGGCGCCTTCGTCCATGCGTATTCGGGTTCCGTCTGTCATGAAGATCCAGCCGCTCGGGAAATGCAGTCCGGTAAGTTGGCCCACAGGATAGTTAGCGTCCCTGACGAAAATTACGCCTGAACCGTCAACGCTCCGCCAGACGCGGCCACGGTCTCGATCAATTAATTGGCGATAACCATCGGTGATGTGAGTAGCCCTGGCCGGGGCCCCTTGAGTCGCCTGGTCGCGCATTTCAATCTGTGAACCGTCCGGCAGCGACAGCCACATCTTGGTGAGGACATACTTGAAACCGCAATCTGGAACTTCGTCCGTTCCCTGGTTGCACCAGGTGGTCGGCGCAGGGTCGATACCAAACGTCAGCGCTTTGATTCCAGGCGTTACTCGAATCGTCCAGCCGCCTCCAAGCTTCGCCAGACCAGGCTCAAACTCCTCGAGCTTCTCATACATGGCCGTATAGTAGTTTCGCACAGTACCGATGGGTGGAAATTCAGAGTCACCTTGCGGAATCCATTCTGCGTCGTGTTGCGCAGTCCAAACCTTGCTGTTATACGAAAGTACTACTGTAAAAGAAGCCGACCCACGCCCGCCTATCGTGGCAATTGGAATTGCCAGGGAGAAATTCCCGTTGACGAGGTTAACCGTTTCGATTTTGTCGCGCGCATACGTCGAGGGCGTGGACTGACCTGGTTTTGATTCGGCCGGAGTACCCCTGTTACTTGAGTTCTGCGCGCTGGCCGTTGAGACATTAAGGATAAACAAGATGCTCAAAAACAGTCCGTAGATCAAGCTTGAGGTGAGGGAGTTCTTCGCCATGTGAGTCCTCTCATTTGACTGAGTTTTCGAAATGATTCTAGTTTCTGAAACTTGGCAGGGAATTTGATCCTTTTCCTCGGCTCATGATGGAGGACTTGGACCGATTTAGGGCCCTCATTGTCGATCGCTTTGAGGCAAAGCAAGTTGTCGACTAAATGGGCTTGAGAACGTCGCGGAGTCTATCTGCGAAGCAGAAAACGTGTCAAATCTTTTTTGTTTTATGTAAAGAAGTTACGCGTGAACGCGAGACTGTATGGATGGAGATTTCATGGATAGCAAAAGTTGAAGAAATCTTGTCGAAACGGACGCAAAGCGGAGATGTTTCGGAGTTCAAGCTCGCTTGTTCCTTGCGGAGCAGCAACCTAAAGGTTGAAAGCTGAACGTCTTCGCAGCCCACTACGTTGAACGAGTTAGAAGCCAGCCAATGGAATCTGTGTAGTCTCCCGACGCGCTTTAGTGAGAGATGGAAGCGGTTGCGGTGTAACTCTGGCGCGCGCGGACAACGAGATTCGGTAGACGTGTCTTCACCTTAATTTCGCGCTTCTCGCCCGACTTGGCGTTGCCTTTCGGATAGTAACCAAGACTGTACTGGCGCCCGAGCTCTTCGGTGATCGCTGAGAATGCACCGGGTACATCTGAAAGCGTTTCCGCGTGATACAAACGCCCTCCGGTCTTCTCCGCCAGAACTTGCAGGTAATTACCGCCGACAGCGTATTCCTTGATCATGCGCGCTTCAGTATGTGCGCGCGCTTTCGGGTTGAGTATTTGACTGAGACGTTGTGGTAGTTGCGGGAGGGTGTTGTAGCGGACTGTGTAAATGACGACGTTCGCTTCTTCGGCGTCGCGCAAATTCTGTTTATGATTCTGCTTGCTCCCGCTGTCTACTCCATCAGTAAACAACACAATTGCTTTCCGACCCTGAATTGCGGCGAGACGCTGGTTCAAAGTGAAGCCTACCGTGTCGTAGAGCAGGGTGCCGTCGTTCAAAGCATCCAGCCGCAAACGCGTCTGTCGCAGTTGCGCGAGTGTTACGGCTTCAGTGAGCACATTAATCTTGCCGTCAAAAGAGATCAGCAGTAAACGATCGTTTGGACGTAGCCGTTTAATGAAGGTGTTGGCAGCCGTGCGTATCGCCTGCAACTGTGTTTGGGTGGAGCCACTGACGTCCAATAGCAAGGCGACTGTGAAGGGTTGCTCGACTGGTGCGAAGTAAGAAACTTCCTGTTCGACGCCGTTCTCAAAGATGCGAAAGTCGTTCTTACTTAGATTTCCGATGTAGCGCCCATTTCTATCCATCACTTCCGCGGGCACGGTTATCAGATTCGTGCTGACGCGAACTATGTCATTTTCTTCAATCTCCGGTTCTGGTTCTCCGGCTGGTGCACTGCCAGGCACCACGGTCACCGTGTTTGAAGACGGACGAAGAACTGGCGGCAGCGGTGGAGGTGGTTCACCCGGATCCTGAGCCTGAGTTGCAATACCCAGGGCGTTAATCGCCAGTATGCAGACAATAGTCCTTAAACAGGTTTGAGGCGCAGTTAACATAGCAACACCTGACGAACGTCAAAACGTTTAGAGCTTGCATTAATAAAAAACGCCTAAAGACGCGACTGTCCCAAGTAAATTCTGCAGAAAAACTCCAAACTGTTTCGTGTATTTCGTGGATCGCATTTCATCGTGGAAAAATACGATCCACGAATCAACACGAAATATGGTTCGGCTTCCTACCCTGTCGTCGCCTCGCCGCTCTAAACCTTAGGGAAAGGAGCAGAATTGACACCTCTTCACTCGCGGGCTACCATCCCGATTTCTTTCATGAAACGTGAATTGTGCAGCTAGCGGTGCCGCCTACCGTTCGCTTCTGACGTTTCCCGACATAGAAGCTATCTTGTAGGTTCGGCTGGTTTTACTATTCGCGGCTTAGCATTTAGATTAATCACTCATGGGCTTCGCAACAACGGCAATCCACAGCGGACAGGAACCCGACCAGGCAACCGGCTCCGTAACAGTTCCGATCTATCAAACATCCACCTACGCACAGGAAGGCCTGGGCAAGCACAAGGGTTACGAGTACGCGCGCACACAGAACCCGACGCGGAGTGCGATGGAACAAAACATCGCCGCGCTTGAAGGTGCACGCTTCGGTTTTGCCTTTGCTTCCGGGATGGCAGCAATCGACGCGACCATGCGTTTGCTGAAGGCCGGCGATCATGTGGTTGTTTCTGACAACACTTACGGCGGCACCTTTCGTCTCTTCACGCGCGTCTTACAAAACTACAATCTCGAGTTTGATTTTGTAGATACGTCCGACGCGTTGAATGTTGAAGCGGCAATCAAGCCGAACACGAAAATGGTGTTCATCGAGACACCCACCAATCCGGTAATGATAGTTACCGACATGAAAGAGGTTTCGGAAATTGCCCACCGTGCGGGTGCGCGCGTCGTTTGCGACAACACGTTCATGTCGCCCTACCTGCAACGTCCACTCGAGTTTGGCGTCGACATCGTGGTCCATTCAACGACTAAATATCTAAATGGGCATTCGGACGGCATCGGCGGCGTAGTCGTGTTGAATAACGAAGAAGACGCGGCGTGGATCGGCTTTATTCAGAACAGCGCGGGCGCGATTCTTTCGCCGCTCGATTCATGGTTGGTGATGCGGGGAACAAAAACCCTGGCGCTCCGGATGGAACAACACGACAAGTCCGGCCGCGCGGTGGCTGCCTTTTTGGAAGAACATCCGAAGGTGCAACGGGTTTACTACCCCGGTTCCGCATCGCACCCGCAGCACGCGCTGGCGAAACGTCAGCAGCATGGGTTCGGTGGCATGGTGGCTTTCGACGTCGGGTCGCTGAATGCAGCGCGCGCTGTGCTCGAGTCAGTCAAGCTGTGTACGTTGGCTGAGAGTTTGGGTGGCGTTGAGACATTAATTTCTCATCCAGCTACCATGACGCATGCATCGGTGGACCTCGAAAAACGCGATCGGCTCGGCATTACGGATGGCCTTGTACGCGTGTCGGTAGGACTTGAAGATACTGATGATATAATTGCCGATCTGGATCAAGCACTGAACAGTATCTGAACATAAGTCGGGCGATTCTTAGTTTGCGCCTGAAGTGACAGTCAAAGTTCCTGCGGGTTAAAATTCATACGTTCGTCTTTTTCTTGACGCTTCACACGCCTTTATGAATGTTGAGTTACACGCTAAGTCGGATGTAGGTCGTGTTCGCCGAGGCAATGAGGACAACTTTCTGGTCCTCGAATTGTCGAAACAGCAAACATGGACCGGCACCGATGGCGCCAACGCCCCCACTGACTTAACCAGGTTTGAGCTGGGCAATAAAGGCCTGGTGCTGGTTGTCTCCGACGGCATGGGTGGCGCCCTCGCTGGGGACGTAGCCTCGCGTATGGCCGTCGACTCGGTGCGGGAAATGATTCTGGGCTCCGACTCAGAAGACGATTGCGAGAACGACGGTTCGCTTGTTGATTGTCTTAAGAACGCAACTGTCTATGCTAACCACGCAATCCATAGTAAGAGTCAGGAAGACTCGCGTTGCGCGGGGATGGGCGCAACGTTCACCGGGGCCGCCATTCGCGGTGACCTGCTGGACCTCGTCCAGGTGGGCGACAGCCGCGGGTACATCATTCGCAAAGATCAGATTCGCTTAGCGACAAAAGACCAATCATTAGTGCAGCAGTTAGTCGACGTGGGCCAGATCAGCGAGGCGGAAGCTGAAACCCATATGTTCCGCAACGTGATTCTGCAGGCGCTGGGCGCGCAGGGGGACATCACACCCGTCACCGGGCGTATTCGGCTGCGCAATGGCGATACACTTCTGTTATGCAGTGATGGATTGTCAGGAAAACTGCGGTCGGAAGATATTCAGAATATCGTTTCCAGCAATCCGGATTTGAGCAAAGCGTGCGACGAACTAATTGCCGAGGCAAACAATCGCGGCGGTGAAGACAACATCACCGTAATCCTCGCTCGTTTTAGTGGAGATGAATTGCAGGAACCGGCCAGCGATCGTATTACGGTCGAATTACCTGCGATTGAAGAAGAAGATAAAACGCTCGACGACACTTACGAGTCGGACACCGAACCTCACTAAATCACTCCGTTCCCTCAGTCAAACCTTTTTGCCGCCAGTCCGGACCTCCGTCTACTCGACGCACATAGATCGAAGCACCTTCAATGCTTTCAACGCACACGCGTTCACCAGCTTCCAGGGGCGACTCGCCCGGCGCCGGATAAGCAGTCCAGGTCGATCCTAAAACTTTAACAGCGCCTTCCTGCATTGCGCCCCTGCTGGAAGAAACAACGGTGCCGATTTTTCCCGGCATCGCGTCCACGCCCATGCGCAATGATTCGCCGTTCTCTTCCCGCGAGAAATATTTGACGAAGATGGTGCGCGAAGCGGCGGTGAGTCCCACCGATACGATGGCGAAAACGGCAAACTGGATAGCGAGGCTATCAATGCCAATCAATCCCACAAATGCTGCGGCCAACGCACCGATGCCAAACCACAACATCACAAAACCCGAAGTGAAGATTTCGGCGACGATCAGAGCCGCGCCGAGAATGCACCAGAGGATCCAGTAGTAGTTTTCCATGGGCCAGCTAACCTTTGAAGAAATTCTTCAATACAAACCAGATGTTTGCCGGTCGTTCGGCGAGCCTTCTCATGAAGTAAGGATACCAGTGTTTTCCGTACGGTACATAGACCCTCATGTTATAGCCGTCTTTCGCGAGTTGCTTCTGCAGATCGCGCCTGATGCCATACAGCATCTGGAACTCAAAAGCTTCCTTTCCAATTCCCTGCTTCTGAGCGTAATCGATTGTCGCTTCGATCATTTTTGGATCGTGGGTGGCGATGCCGTGATACGTACCACTTGAAAGCAGTAGCTGCATGACCCGCACGTAGTTATCATCGACGTCTTTTTTGTCGGGGAACGCGACTTCGGGTGGCTCTTTGTATGCACCCTTGCAGATCCGAATGCGCGCCGGCAGTTTCAACATTTCCTGCGCATCAGCGTAGGTGCGATGGAGATACGACTGCAGAACGATACCGACGTCGTTCAATTCAAACTCAGCACGTAATCGCTTGAAGACGTCGATGGTTGACTGGGTAAATGCCGATGCCTCCATATCCACGCGTACAAAGTTTCCGCGCCGCGCAGCTTCGACGACCACTCGTCGCGCGTTTTGATAAGCCAGTTCGGGGTCGAGCTCTAATCCAAACTGCGTCAACTTGATCGATACGTTCGAATTGATCTGCGTCTGATCGATGCGTTCCAGAATCGTCAGGTACTCCACTACCTCCGCTTCGGCTTCAGCGGGACTACTCACTGATTCGTTTAGATGATCAAACGACGCGCTGCAGCCGTCGGCGTTCAATTCCTGAATGGCGGCTACAGCTTCGTCAATGGTCTCACCCGCCACGAAGCGAGTTGTTAGTTTCCGGAACGGTCGAAACTGGGCCGCAAAGTCTTTCAGCCCTTCGTGGCGAGATAAGTAGATTAATGCGCTTCTGGTTACCATTTTATCTAATGTTTCCCCTCTCTTTGGGAGGGGTTAGGGGAGGGCTTACGACAAGTTCCAATTTCTATTTTGAAGGAAGCGTCAACCTTCAGATCAAAACGCAACGCCGTCTGCGTTATCAACAGAGCTTGACGCCGCCTCCAGATAAAAAATGTCGGCGCGTCAGGCCCTCTCCCCCTCCCTCTCCCAGACGGGAGAGGGAGATCCTGAACATAAAGTCAAAAGGTGGCAAACAAAGTTTGTATCCGGAACGGCTGTGTTATTCTTACCGCCCTGTCCACCACGGAGGCCGCGGCATGGGCCAACCGTTAACTAAAACAAAATGCGTCTGAAACTGGTCATCGTTGCGTCGTTAATCGCCGCCTTTTTAGGAGCGGGCTTGGAAATAGTGCTCGTCTTATTCATCTTCTCAGATTTAAGCGCTTTCTCGACTCCCCGAGGATTAACGTTAGCGATTTATCTGCTTCCTTTTATCACTACATTTCTGGCAGCTATGTTTGTCTACCGACACACGGCGCGGCGGCGAAAGCTTCAGGCGGCACTGACCGCGATTATTTCTTTACTGCTTTCGCTGGCACTATTGTTTCTGGCGTCAGTGGCGTTCGCGCCGCCACAGCTAACGCAACCACCACAGCCAACCCCCCGCAATAGCACCTAGTACGTTCAGGCCTGACAATGTTCAGAGTTCAAACTTTAGTTTGCGGCGTATGTTAGAGGACCGTTTATCGTAACTTAGCAAGCTAAAGCTTGGACTCTGAACGTCTCCGCTCATCACACATAACGTTTCACTCTTCACGTTTCACTGTCTTTAGTCCGATCTGTTCCTGAACCGGTCTGAGTGCGTCGATCACAAATCTGATATGTTCATCAGCGTCCACGCCGAGTTCTTCAACGCCCTGCCGGATGTCATCGCGATTAACTGAACGCGCAAATGCCTTGTCTTTCAATTTCTTCTTCACTGAAGACACCTCGAGGTCATCCAGACTTTTCGCCGGACGGACTAACGCACACGCGACCAGGAATCCACACAGTTCATCGGTCGCAAACAGGGCCTTCGCCATTGCGGTGTCTCGAGGCACACCAGTGTACGTTGCGTGTCCCATGATCGCCCGAATGAAGCGCTCTGAGTAGCCGCGGCCGCACAAAATGTTGGCGCCGGTAAATGGATGCTGATCTGCGGTGGGAAACATCTCGTAGTCGAAGTCGTGTAACAACCCAACCATTCCCCACTCGTCTTCATCATCGTCAGGCCCGCCGTAACGTTTTACGCAGGCGCGCATAGCGGCTTCGACCGCCAGCGCATGTTTGCGCAGGCTATCGCCCTTGGTGTATTCGCAGAGAAGTTCCCAGGCTTCGTTTCGGTCCGGCATGTTGATTGTTTGATAGAGCGAGCAAAACTAGCACGAGTCCCGAAGCCAAACAAGAAGCGTTACAGAGGGATGGTGAGGATAAGAAGATTTGCCATATATCATTTCACATTTTTCATTTGTCATTGATGTGCGAGATTGAAAGCTTTGCCTCATAAGTCGGCGTCCAGGCGGGTTCATCTTAGTTAGTGTTACCGTGTGTTTGGTGCAATTGGTGGATCTTT
>DATEPF010000268.1:0-12745 GCA_035273325.1 Pyrinomonadaceae bacterium
CTGGCCGGCGGGTGCAGCCAGCGCGATCAATGTTTGATTACCTCGCGCGACGCCGGACAACGGCAATATGGCCTGCGTCAGCGCGAGGACCAGCGCCAGTACTAATGCGAACTGTCCGATTTCTGGAACCATGACGAATAAAAATGCTCAGGGAGACCGTCGCGGCTTTGCCGCCTGATGTGCGGAAGGTCTCTGACCTTCCGAAAACCTTTCTATTGATTTTTGGGCTACGCCCAGTCGGGGCATAGCCCCACTTTCTAATTAACGACTGTCCGGAAGGTCACAGACCTTCCGCACATCAGGTGGCAAGCCACGTTCGGACAGCGACACTAAGAACAGCCACGTTCAAGACAGCCACGTTACGACTGCTACACTCAAAACAGCCATCAAGACAGCCCGTTGACTGCCGCTTTTACTTCACGATTGTTTTGGCTGCCTCGCGGGTGTGCTTTGCTTTGTCGATGGCGTCGCCGGCTTCGGGTGGCATGTAATTCTCGTCGTGCTTCGCCAACACCTCATCTGCATAAAACACACCGTCGTCGCCTAGCCGGCCCTGGGCCACGCATCCCTTACCTTCCTTGAATAAATCTGGAAGGATGCCTTTGTAAACTACCGGAATGCTTTTGGCGGTGTCCGTTACAGTGAAGTGCACCGTCAGTCCATCGCTTTGGCGTTTGATAGTCCCATTCTCCACCAAACCACCAACGCGAAACGTACGGTCGACCGGTGCTTCTTTTGCAGCAATTTGCGTTGGGCTAAAGAAGAACACGAGATTACTTTGAAAGGCTGTGAGAACAAATGCAGTAGCAATCCCCAAAGCGGCGAGACCTGCCACGATAAACGCAATTCTTTTATGACGACGTTTCATATCTATTATCGGTAACCCGGAGACGTTCAGAGTTCAAGCTTTAGCTTGCATTCTTTCGCACGCGAGCAACCTAAATGTTGGACTCTGAACCCCTTCGCTGTTCGACGGCGTGCAAAGACGCCTGGCGTTTCAAATCGTTTTTCCGCTTGATTAAGAGTGCAATCTCGCCACCGATTAGAATCAGCGCTGAGATGTAGGAGCCCCAAACGTAAAACGCGTAGCGATCCATACTAAGAAGCCGTCCCTTGCGCCAGCCACGAGGCCCTCTGTTCGCGTTCGCGAATAATGACGCGAAGTCTGTACAAAACCACGGCGATTGAGTAAAGCCAACATGCTGCCAGCATGATTAGCAGAGCTGCGAGCATTGGGGCGGCGATGGTTGGTTTACCCATCATGCGAATCGTCGCTCCCTGATGCAGCGTGTTCCACCATTGAACTGAAAAGTAGATGATGGGCACATTGATAACACCGACTACCGCCAGCACGGCGCCGGCGCGGTCCGCCCGCCTCGGATCTTCGATGGTTGCTTGCAGCGAAATGAATCCGATGTAAAGAAAGAGCAGGATCAGGGTGGACGTCATGCGCGCGTCCCACGCCCAGTAAGTTCCCCACGTCGGCTTGCCCCATAGCGCACCGGTTACCAAAGAAAGCAGCGTAAACATCGCGCCCGTAATTGCGAGAGCTGAAGCCATCATCGAGGCCAGTCGGGCATTGAACGCCCAACCAATTCCGGCGTAAAAGGCCATCAGCACATATAGCAACATTCCCATCCAGGCCGCGGGCACGTGTATGAACATTATGCGATAGGCTTCGCCCTGCTGAAAGTCGGTAGGAGCAACGAAGAAACCGACGTACAGGCCGACAGTAAAAAGGACGATTGCCGGAATGGCAAACCACGGGATCAGTTTGCCGGCAAGCGGGTAGAAAGCGGCGGGGGATGAATACTTGTACCAGTTCACAGAGATCAGATGTCAGAGGTCAGATGTCAGAGGTCAGAAAGTATTCCATTGAGATTCGCAGTGCTGCTGCAGTCGCCCACGGCGCAAACACAAGCGAGACAACCAGCAACGCCGCCAGTAAATAAATGTTTGCCGCTATCTCGCCGCCACTGATGCTCGCATCTACCGCGCCCGCGCCAAAAATGAGTACCGGGATGTAAAGCGGCAGTATTAATAGCGCAATTAATACATTTGCTCCTCGTAGTCCCAGCGTCAAACCAGCTCCGATTGATCCGACTAAACTTAGCACGGGCGTACCAATCAGCAATGTGACGACGAGCACGATTAACGTTTCAGACGGCAGATTAAACTGCATACCCAAGAGCGGAGCAACGAGGATCAGCGGAACTTCGGAAACCAACCACTGCGCCAGTGTTTTTCCTAACACCACCAGGTAAAGCGGCTGCGGCGTCAGCAGTAATTGTTCCAGCGTCCCATCCTGTTCGTCGTTCGCAAACATTCTACCCAGCGACAACATCGAAGCAAGTAGCGCTGCAACCCACACCACGCCCGGCGCAATCGAGCGAAGCAGTTGTGTCTCCGGACCAATGCCAAGAGGGAACAGGCTCACCACGATCACAAAAAAGAAAAGGGTGGCAAAAACATCGGAACGCCGCCGCCACGCCAGCATCAGGTCGCGCGCCACCACGCTGCGAAACATCAAAAGAGAAGAAGGATTGTCCGTCAATTGTTCCGTCTTACTTCGTGTTATTTCGTGTGTTTCGTGAAATTCGTGGTCGTTCTTTTGCCGGTAACAAGCGATCCACTAATTTCACGAAACACGCGAAGTAACAGGAAACGCGTTGACTCACGATGCAAGTTCGAGACGCTGAAACGAACCTGCGGAGATTTGAAGATCGTGGTGCGTTGCGACGATAGCAGTGCCACCGGCTTCCAGATGTCTTTCGAGTACGGTTCTAACTACGGCCACGGCGGCGGTGTCGAGCGCCGCCAATACCTCATCGAGCACCCAAAGCTTTGCAGTGCCCGTGACGATGCGGGCCAACGCGGCGCGACGCCGTTGTCCTTCGGACAAGTAACGCACCGGCAGATGTTGCCGGCTTTCTAGTCCCAAAAGCCTCAGGGCGAGTTGAGCGTCTTCTGTTTTTAGCTCATTGCCGGCGACGGCGTTTGAAATTCTGACGTTTTCCAGGGGGGTCAGTTCTTCTTTGATCCCGTTGCGATGACCAAGGTAAGCAAGTGTTTGCGAAAACTCTTCACCGAGAGACTTAACGTTAGTCCCATTCCAGCGCGCTTCGCCGTTTTCAGGTGACATCAACCCACAGACGATGCGCAACAGACTGGTTTTGCCGCTACCATTTGCACCCTCGACTTGCAGCAATGTGCCATCAGGCACTGATGCGTTTAGGTTACGAAACAACGGACGACCGCCGCGGACGCAGTCAAGGTTTATCAGTTCCAGCATCGGGTTGCAGAGTTCTTTGTTGGGCGTGAAATGGCAGCGCGATTCTAACGAATGATTGAGGTCAGTACCACCTGCGGTAGCGGGTGGGTCCTCGTCGACTCCACCCACCCGCTACCGCAGGTGGTACTGACTTCATCGTTCACGATGCGTTTTGAATTGCTCCGTTCAAAATTTTCAGTTAAAACAATCCTGATTTCTCCAGTTCACCTAACTGTTTCAATGACATCGAGCCGCACTTCTATTGAGCGAGACGCTCGCGTCCTGCAGCTATACGAACAACTGGTCGAGATCGAGCAGCGTCTCGTTCCGACTGGTCTGCACGTCTTCGGGCGCGCCGCCGAGTTGAAGGAAAAAGCGGACTTGTTGCGCATGGTGGCCTCGTTTGACAGGCCCGAACACGGCGCACGCGCGCTGCCGGCTCTCGTGGCCGAGGGGCTGGGTGTCAACTCCTACGAACAGTTGCTGCACGAGACCCCTTCAAGCGAGATGAAGGAAATGATCGATAGCATCGTCGTCGATGCCATCGCGCTGTTTTGCCGCGAAGGCGGCGACGCGGCTGCTGATTGGCTTAACAACAAGGCGGGAGTGAATCCGGAGAAATCAGTACCGACGTTTTCACTGCTGACAACAATCACGGCGCAGCTCGACCTTAACAACGAACAAGAGTCTCTCCTGCGATCGTTGCGGGGTGAATACATCACACCCGGACCGGGCGCGGACATTGTGCAGAACCCTTTGGTGCTCCCGACCGGACGCAACACGCACGCAGTTAATCCGTATTCAGTACCTTCACACGCAGCATTCGAACGGGCCCGGCGCACCGCGGACGCGTTGTTGAGCCGTTACGTAGAGGAGCACGGCCGGTATCCGCGGGCGCTCGCGCTGGTGCTGTGGGGACTGGATAACATCAAGACGCAGGGTGAAGGTGTGGCCCAGGCGCTTTGGCTGTTAGGCGTGCGGCCGGTTCGCGATGCGCTGAATCGCGCAACTGACGTCGAGGTCATTCCACTCGGCGAACTAAAGCGACCGCGTATCGACGTAGTGATGACGGTATCGGGCATCTTTCGCGACTTGTTTGCGCCGACCATGATGCTACTCGACAAAGCAGTGAGACGAGTGGCCACGCTCGATGAACCAGCTGATCAGAACTACGTTCGTCAAAATATCAGCGACAGCGTGCTGCGCGGGGGATTGCAATTCGACGACGCCGTTACACGTGTGTTTTCCAATGCACCGGGTAACTACGGCACCAACGTGAATTTTATGGTGCTGGACTCGCAATGGGAGACCCCGGAGACGCTCGGCGATTTGTTTATGGTTCGCAAGTCGTTTGCGTACGCCCGTGATTCGAGAGGCCGCAGTGTTGAGGGTAGGGAAGCGCGCGCGTTGATGGACGATGCGCTTTCACGTGTGGAAGCGACCTATCAGAACCTTGATTCGTTTGAGGTTGGGATAACCGACGTCGATCATTACTTCGAATACCTGGGAGGGATTTCTCGAGCGGTTGAGAGTCTCACCAAGTCGCGTCCGGCAATTTACGTTTCGGATTCACTATCGCCGCAGACGAAGGTGCGTTCGTTGGAAGAGACGGTGCGGCTCGAAACGCGTACGAAAACGTTAAATCCGAAGTGGTATGAAGGAATGTTACAGCACGGCTTTCGCGGTGTGGCGGAAATTGAGAACCACGTTGCCAACACCTTTGGTTGGAGCGCGACGGCGGATGCTGTCGATCCATGGATCTACACCGAGATCTCGAAGACCTACCTGCTGGATCAGGTGATGTTTGAGCGACTGATGGAACTGAATCCTTATTCGGTGAATTCACTGACCAAGCGTCTACTGGAAGCACACGAGCGTGGTTACTGGCGACCGGATGAGGAAGTAATCGAGAGATTGCGAGAACTCTTGAACAGCTCAACTGAAGCGAGTAGCGAGGCGAATTCCGTTCGGGCCTTTGGCCCTTGATGTGCGGAAGGGCTCCGCCCTTCCGGCCAGCGGGTTTAAGACTTAGGGCTATGCCCTCGGGGGCGGAGCCCCAACATAGATAGACGGGCCGGGTCGGTGGGGCGAAGCCACCACCGCACATCGGGGGGCAAAGCCCAGGGCGTGCGTGGAAAGGAACGCGAAACGGATTGATAACAACAGCAACAGCAAGATGAAAATCACTGTTCTATACGTCGGGTCGAGTTTGCTGGCGCCGCTGAAAAATGCGGAGCGGGAGTTGAATCGTGAACACAACCTCGAGCTCCGCGTTGCGGCCTGGAACTTTGGTTCCCCGTTGGACGAAGACGAGTGGGCGAGTGTCGAAAGTGATCTTCGAGATACGCAGATCGTGTTTGTCATTCACGTGATGGACGGAGAAAACGCAGCTCGATTGATTACCGCACTTGAATCCCATAAACAACAACACCGGGCCGTAATCGTCATCAACTGCATGCCGGACCTGATGCGTCGCACACGCATGGGACGGCTCGATGTATTGAAGCTCCTAGGCGGAAACGGTAATGGGGAAAGGGTCAAGGGCAATGGGGAAAACGGCGAACGTGGTAAAGGGACAGCACTGTTTTCCGCCGTCGGGTCGTGGATGGGCCGGCAGGTGCGCCGCCGCGAATCAAAAACCAGGCGGCGCAGTCACACGCCGTATCTGAAGTTTGCTGATCGTCTGCCCGCGCTCCTGCGCTTTGTTCCTTCAGCCGGTGGACTCCGTGACGTCAAACATTATCTGAATATCTTCTGCTACTTCCTGCAGCCAACTCCGGCGAATATAAAGTCAATGCTGCTTTACGCGGTGAAGGCGTATGTGCCTGCCGATGGCTTGAAGCAAATCGACGTCGCGCCGCCGGAGGAAATACCCTCAGTCGCTATCTATCATCCTGACGCACCACGCCTCTTTCAGTCGTTTGACGAGTATCAATCGTGGTACACCTCACGTCCAAAGTCCAAGGTCCAAGGTCCAGGGTCTGCGCAACGGGAATTGAATCCCGACGCCACAGTCGGACTTCTATTGATGCGACCGCAGGTGGTTAGCAAGACGACAAAGCATTACGACGCACTCATTCGGGCGATTGAAGCGGAAGGGCTAAGCGTCATTCCGGCGTTGTCGACATTGATGGACAACAGGGAAGCGTCTGAAAAGTTCTTCCTGAAGTCCAAAGTCCAAAGTCCAAAGTCCAAAGTCGACGGCGAACAGACGTCACGAAAGGATGAAGGGTTCGACAATTCACACGTTAGCCAGATCGTTTCGCTCACCGGTTTCAGTTTTGTCGGTGGTCCCGCGATGAACGACAGCGAAGCGGCGTCAGAGTTTCTCACTGAACTTAATCGTCCCTATCGCTCAGCCGTAAGTCTTGATACGCAAACAGTCGATGCATGGTTGAATTCCCAGACCGGATTAAACCCTGTGCAATCGGGAATGCAGATCGCGATTCCAGAGATCGATGGCGCGACCGAACCGTTCATCTATGGTGGGATACCGGTTCACGGCGTGGAACCAATGCCACTCGATGAGCGCTGCGCCCGCTTCGCACGCCGGCTAAAGCGTTGGAACCGTCTGCGGACCGCGTCGAGAAGTGAACTAAAACTGGCGATGGTTCTATTTTGTTTTCCGCCGAATAAAGGAAACATTGGGACCGCCGCGGACCTCGATGTCTTTCCCGGTGTTTGGGAGACACTGCAGAGACTAGCGGCCGACGGATACAGCGTTGAAATACCAGATTCGCCAGACGAGTTACGTGAACGGGTTATTGGGGGCAACGCTCAACGCTTCGCATCAATGGCGAACGTTGCTTACGAAATGAGTCTTGAGGAGTATCGGCGGCTGTCTCCCTATGTGGAAGAGATTGAAAGAGAATGGGGTCAGGCGCCGGGCAAGATTAACTCCACTGAAAATGAATTGTTGGTCCAGGGCGTTCACCTGGGAAATGTTTTTATCGGTGTGCAACCGAGCTTTGGTTATGAAGGCGATCCGATGCGTTTAATGATGGCCCGTGGTGGCGCGCCGCATCATGGATTCGTTGCTTTCTACACCTACTTGTCGCAAGTGTTGGATGTTGACGCTGTGATTCATTGTGGGACGCATGGCGCGCTCGAGTTTATGCCGGGGAAGCAGGTCGGACTTTCCGAACAGTGCTGGCCGGACCGCTTAATCGGCGAACTGCCCAACATTTATTTGTACAGCGTCAACAATCCTTCTGAAGGCTCCATCGCGAAGCGCCGATCGTACGCCGAGTTGATTTCATATTTGACGCCGCCGATTGAGAACGCCGGTTTGTACAAAGACCTCAGCGCCTTGAAAGATTTGGTGAGCAGCTACCGGCAGTCGGCTAACGAAGAGGAACGCACTCAACTGTTTCAGTCGATGGAGGCCTACGCTGATAGCTTGAATCTTTCTTAGTATATTTTCGTGTTAGTTCGTGTAATTCGTGGATCGCCTTCTTCTAACCAAAACCGATCCACGAAAATCACCAATTACACGAAACACACCAAACGGATGATTTATCGCAGAGATTGTTTCATCTTTTCCACAAACTCGCTCGCAGTTAGTCGATGTCTAAAGGCCTCCTGGCCATTAATAGTAATCACTGGAATATCGTAGCGATAACGTTTCAGTAACTCTGCATCGCTTTCAATGTTTAGCTCTTCAAGCGTATATTCTCCACGATACCCGGACGCTTCAATTACTTTTTTCGCCTCTTCGCAAAGGTGACAGCCCGGTCGGCTGTAAATCACCACGCGTGGGCCGGGCTTCAGCGTTTTGTTAGATGTCATAGTTTTTAGGTTTGCGCAAACTAACAGTTTGCGTTACGAAATCGCAAACTAAAGTTTGCGGTACAAAACTTCGGAGGAACAATGTCACAACAAGAACTCGATAAGGCGGCGACAGTCCGTCTGTTAAATGAAATTCTGGAAACGGAGCTCGCCGGCGTCGTTAGATATACACATTACGCTTTGATGGTTTTTGGGCATAGCCGAATCCCCATCGTCAGTTGGTTGCGTGCCGAAGCCACCACCAGCCTCGAGCATGCCAACGAGGCAGGTGAGTTGGTCACGCACCTTGGAGAACATCCTTCCTTAAAAATTGGACCACTACTTGAAACACAAAAGCATGGCATCAACGATATTCTGATTGAGGCGCTCGAGGCTGAAAAAGCCGGACTCGCGCTTTATCAAAAACTGCTGAGTCTGGTCCAGGGTCGCTCGGTGATGTTGGAAGAATATGCGCGCAAGATGATTGCCGAAGAAGAACAACATCTCGGCGAAGTCAATAAGATGCTGCGCAAACCCGGGGACATCAGTACCTTCAAACAAGAGTAAGAGGAACCACATTTCGTGTTAATTCATGGATCGCTTTTAATCGTTTCAAAAACGATCCACGAATTACACGAAGTAAGATCTACTTCCTCACCCTCAGGAAATAGCATCGGCGGCTGACCGGATACGCGAGGTTGCGCCAGCGCGACAAACTCCGTTCAGTAACAATCTCAAACCCATGCAGCTTGAATACTTGCCGCCACTCCGCGCTCGTGCGGAAGGTGCATGGACCAGTGCGCCCGCGCCACTTCAGATCGTGTATTGAACACAACATTCGATCCCACGCTGAGTCAGGAATGTCTTCGTAGATGATGGCACTTCCGCCGTTCCGCAGCACGCGGCGTAATTCGAGTAACACAGTTTGCAGATCCTGCGTGTGGTGCAACACGTAACACAGCAGGGCGGTATCAACCGATGTTTTCTCAACCGGAAACCGGACGCCGTCATATTGGAGATACCGTATCTGTGCCTCGGTTTCGCGTTGCAGATCGATTCCCGTTACCTTCGCATTCCGCATCCCCGAAAGATGATGTGCGATGTACCCGTTGCCGCAGCCGATATCCAACACCCGAGCGCCCGCCGGTATCATCAGCGCCACCTCAAGCGCCATATCGTATGAACGTCCAACCTTTCTTCGGCGCCGTTCCCGGCTCAGTCGACGCCACAGGCCGTGAAAAATCCCCGATCGGGACTCATTGCGTGGCCGGGCGACGACATCACTGAGCGGCGCAAGCTCCAACGGCTGGGGCGAAGAATAGGGAGTTGAAGGGATAGAAATCGGTTGATACATGACCACCGGAATTGCAACGGCGGTGCCGCGTCCGTCTCGATAAAATTCCGCGCAAAAGTGCAGCGCCACATTCTTGCGCCTTAATTGAATGACGAGTGAACGCAGTAAAGTCGGGACAGGTGCGCAAATTCGTGTCATTTCCTGTAATTCGTGCACCGCTTTTTTCGATCGGTTCACAATGCGATCCACGAAATACACGAACCACACGAATAACGCTTTTGCCGCTTAGGTAGCGGACTTGTAAGATATTGTCTCTAAATCAAAATCAAGGAGTTCCGCATGGTTCGATTGACAGCAATATTTCTGCTTCTGGTTATCTCTATGTCCACCTTAGGCCAAACAGGATCCGGCAGACGCACCCGCCGGGAGTTGCCCGCAGGGTATTGGTCACTTGAAAAAAGCCAACCCATTATCGATAAGACGCAGACCATTCGCCTCGCGCCGGATCTTTCCCACCTGACGCCTGGCGAACGAACAGCGGTAGCAAAACTGCTGGAGGTCGGCAAGATCTTTCAGCGCCTTTACGAAAAACAGAGACACCCTGAAGCAACTCGCTCACATGCGGAACTCGTGCAACTGGATAAACGCTTAGGCTCGCCGGCTACGACGCAGAATTTGTTAACCCTCTATCGGTTAAACCAAGGTCCTATCGCCACAACTCTCGACAACAAGCGCGAACCGTTCCTGCCCGTCGAACCGGTGGAACCCGGGAAGAACGTCTATCCGTGGGGCGTAAAGAAGGAGGAGATTGACGCCTTTCTCACGGCCAATCCAAATAAGCGTGACGAGATTCTGCACCTTCGCAGCGTCGTTAGAAGAAACACAAAGCAGAACCTTGCCGACGATGTAGCCAGACTGACATCTAATCCGGCGCTTGATTTTCTTCACTCAGGATTAAGGGAAGACTTACAAGTGCTGGCGGGTCTAAAGCGTAGCGCCAAGCCGCGCCCTTCCTCGCCACAAACGTTTTATGCTGTGCCGTATTCGGTCACCTATTCTTACGCCGATGAACTGGTCAAGGCTTACCAGTTGTTGAATGAAGCCGCGGACGCGGTGCAGGGAGACGACGAAGAGTTTGCAAAGTATCTGCGCAATCGCGCGCGCGACCTGATGACCGACGACTACGAGTCGGGCGATGCGGCGTGGGTGACCGGTCGTTTCAAGAATTTGAACGCCGAGATTGGTTCGTACGAAACGTATGACGACGAGCTTTTCGGCGTGAAAACGTTTTTCGCAGTCAGCATTCTGGCGACGCGCCAACAGGAGACAGCGGCGCTGCGGCAGGCTTTGAAGGGCCTGCAGGCAATCGAAGACTCGTTGCCTTATGAAAACCACAAGAAAATTCGAGAAGACATTCCGGTAGGTGTCTACGACGTCGTTGCTGACTTTGGACAATCGCGCGGCGGGAACACCGCCACGATTCTTCCTAACGAGAGTTATCTCGCACGGCGTTACGGCCGCACGATTCTCCTGCGCACAAACATCATGCGCGATCAGAATATCTTTCAGGGAACTTCCGGAAATTTACAGGCGGCAATCGGCGCGGAACAAGCGAAGGAGTTGACCAACGAGGGAAACTTTTATCGCACGCTTTGGCACGAGATTGGTCACTACCTGGGCGTTGATCGCACTAAAGACAATCGCGATCTCGACGAGGCATTGCTGGACAATGCCAGCGCAATGGAGGAAATGAAAGCCGATCTCGTGTCTTTGTATGCGGTTCCCGCGTTGAGAAAACAGGGTTACTACACCGACGCGCAGGCGCGTAGTGTTTACGCTGGCGGCATTCTGCGGGTGCTGCAAAACAACAAGCCCAGACGCGATCAACCGTACAATACGATGCAATTGATGCAGTGGAACTTCTTCCTGGAAAACGGTCTGCTTACGTTCGATCGCTCGACCGGACGGATGCGGGTTCACTACGATAAGTATCACGACAGCGTGAAAAAGCTTCTAACGAAAGTTTTGGATGTTCAGTATCAGGGCGATAAGACGGCATCGGATCGCTTTATTGAACAGTACACAACGTGGGACGAAACCCTGCATGGGGTAATCGCCAAGAACATACGCGACCAGCAAAAGTATCGCTTCCGGTTGTTCAAATACGCTGCACTCGGTGAATGAGGAACCTTATCCGCAGATTACACAGATTGGGATATGAGGTCAGTACCACCTGCGGTAGCGGGTGGGTCGTCAGCACAAAACACCCACCCGCTACCGCAGGTGGTACTGACTTCCTCACGCTGCGGATTGTTTTAGCGGACGAAGGCGTCGCCGCCGAGGAAGTTTTCGCGGACGTAGGTGACGGTGTCGTGAAGTGTTTCACCGGGATCGCGCGGCCTGAAGCTCAGCTCCCGCGCCGCCTTACCGCAGTTTAGATACCAATAATACTGCGCCATCTCGATCGCGCCGGGCTCAACAGGCGACGCAAACTTCCATTGTTTGAATAACGAGTCCACTAGTTTGGATCCGGCAATTGCGAGATTTGAAGGTAGGGCAATCTTCGGAGCGGCAATCTTGGTTAATCTTTCCAGACGTCCAAAGAATTTCGAGAACGTCCAGTTAGCGGCGCCCATCAGGTAGCGTTCGCCGTGTCGCCCCTTCTTCATTGCCACCCGAAAAGTTTCTGCCGCATCTCTGACATCCACGAAACTCAGGCCGCCAGTTGGGACAGCGTTTATTTTCCGCGCCATGAAATCCAAAACGACTTTAGTGGAACTCAGTCTGTCGTCGCCGGGGCCCAGCAACAAACTCGGATTCATGATTACCAGCCGCAAACCTTTGCCGTTAAATCGTTCCAGCGCCGCCATCTCTTGATAAGTCTTGCTCGCGTAGTAAGGCCATCTAGAAATGATTTCGAGTGGCTGCGGAAACGACTCATCGGGTATTGCTTCACCATCTTCGGTAACCGCAATTGTGCCGCTGGTCGAGGCCAGCACAATGTTCTTTACGTCCGAAGCTTTGGCCGCATCGCACAGCAGCCGCGTTCCTTCAACGTGCACTTTGTACATCTCGCGCGCGTCATCGCGTTCGCGAGAGACTTTGCCGGCCAGATGATAGACCTCACTGATTCCTTCGACGGCGCGCTTAACGTCCGACTCGTTCGTAATCGATCCTTCGAAAGTTTCAACTCCCAAACCGACCAGCCAGTCAGGAATTGACGTGGCCATCACGCGCACATCTTTCGCCCCGTCAGCGAGAAGTTGGCGAACGAGATGCGAACCGAGAAAGCCGGTACCGCCGGTGACAAGCGTCGCGGCGCGGGCACGCTTTTCAATCGCGGCGCGCCGCTTTGACCCTGGCTTAACCGGAGTCAAACGAGCAGTTCGCTTCGTCGGCGTTTTAGATTTAGT